>NC_010125.1:965000-1311250 GCF_000067045.1 Gluconacetobacter diazotrophicus PA1 5 | reverse complement strand
CGCCGCCATAGACCAGCCGCATGCCCGCCTGCCCCAGGCTGGTGCCCATTTCACGCGCCGTCGCCAGGAAATCGGGACGGGCCCCGAAACGCGACCCACAGAACACAGCGACGGCAGCAACGGACATGAATCCTCATCCTTCTGGGCGTGACATGCGGCGTCAGGGGGTGCCTCGGCGCGCGCCCCCCCGCAGCAGGACAGTGGCACCGACCCCCGCCCCGGTAAACAGGGCCGAGGCCAGAAACATCGGCCCATAGCCCAGGCTGTTGATCACCAGCCCCAGCATCGGGCCCGATATGCCGATGCCGATATCGAGGAAGACGCTGAACACCCCCAGCGCGGCGCCGCGATTCTGCGGGCCGGCCCGCGTCACGGCCTCGACCCCCAGGGCGGGGAAGACCAGCGAGAAGCCGGCGCCGGTCAGCGCGGCGCCCAGGTCGGCCGCGGGCACCCCGCTGCTGCGCCACAGGATCAGCAGGCCCGCGACCTCGACCAGCAGCGAGACGATAGCCACGGTCCGGCCGCCGCGCAGGCCGATCTGGCGCGAGAAGAGCAGCCGCACCATCACGAAGACCACGCCGAACATCATCAGCGCCAGCGCCGCCCCGTCCCAGTGCCGGTCGGCGAAATACAGCGACAGGCAGGCCGAGATCGCCCCGAACCCCACCGAACCGCACGCCAGCACGATGCCGTAGGGCAGGACCCGCCAGAACACCTGGCTGAACGGCATGGTCTCGCCCTTGGTCATCGGCGGCACCGGGGCGTACCGCGTGGCCAGGACCAGCCCCGCCGCCGGCAGCACCGCCGACAGCAGCCCGACCCCTGCCAGCCCGCCCATCGGCGGGGCAAGCTGCGACAGCAGCGCCCCCACCGGCGCGCCGAAGGCGATGCCGCCATACGAGGTGATGCCGTTCCACGAAATCACCTGCGCCGTGCGTTCGGCGCCGACCCGGCCGATATTCCACAGGATGGCGCCCGTCGCGGTCCAGCTTTCGCCCACACCCATCAGGATACGGCTGGTGATCAGCAGCAGGACCGACGGTACCGCGTGGCCGGACAGCAGGCCCGCCAGCATCAGCGCCACCCCGGCCGCGACGCAGGTGGCCAGCCCGATCATCACCGCCGGCTTGGCCCCCCGCCCGTCGACGAACCGGCCGGCCTGCGCGCGCGAGGCGAAGGTGGCCAGATATTGCAGCGACACCGCCAGCCCGGCGACGACAGTGTTGTACCCCAGCGTGCCATGGACGAAGACCGGTATGACCGCCAGCGGCAGGCCGATATCGACGTAGCAGATCAGGTTGAACAGGACGACGGCCAGGATCCGCAGCGTGGGATTGGCCGCAGGGTGGGCCGGGCCGGGCCGCGAGGACGTCATGGCGAGGGGGGAACTCCGTTCTTTTTCAGGCATCATAGGGGTGCCCTTCGCCATTCGCCAAGCGGGCGAAGGGGCGGCAGGGCCGTCACGACCGCGCGAGATGCGGACGGAATGTTGACGCCGCCACCCACCCGCACGCCATGATCACCCCCTGTCGCGGACACGGGGGCACGACCGAACATGAGCATGGACATTCCACCCGATGATGACGGGGGCTTCGTCACGCTGTCATCGCGCGTCGTCTATGAAAACCCGTGGACGCGCCTGCGCGAGGACATCATCCGCCGCCCCGACGGGGGCGAGGGGCTGTACGGCGTGGTCGAACGGACGGAATTCGTCGTCATCGTGCCGCTGGGCGAGGGGCCGGACGGCCCCACCGTCACCCTGGTGCGGCAATATCGCTATCCGGTGCGCGCGCGATTGTGGGAATTGCCGATGGGCATGTGGGAACACCGCCCCGACACCGACCCCGAGATCGTGGCGCGCGGCGAACTGGAAGAGGAGACCGGCCTGCGCGCCGGGCAACTGCGCCATGCCGGCACGCTGTACCAGGGCCCGGGCTATTCCACCCAGCGCGGCCATGTCTACCTGGCCACCGACCTGACGCAGGGCGAGCCCCGGCGCGAGACGACGGAAGGGGACATGACCTGCCATACGATCCCGCTGGCGGAGGTGGAGCGGATGATCGGCGCCGGCGACATCACCTGCATGGCCACGCTGGCCGCCATGACGCTGGTCCGGGCGCGGAGGTGGCTGTAGGCCCCGCGACGGCAAGGGGCCGGAGCCCTTGCCGTCGCGGCCAGTGCGACCGGGTTCAGTGCGCCGGGGCGGCCGGCGCGGGGGCGGGCGGGGCCAGGGTCAGCGTGTTGTCCGCCCGGTTCAGGTCGGGGATCTCATGCCCCGGGTCCAGCGTCACCGACTGGGGCGTGCGGGCGGTGGGAATCGTCAGTTCGACCTCGTTGCGCAACTGCCAGGTTTCGGTCGGGATGGTCAGGCGCGAGGTACTGCCGTCGGTATAGGTCAGCACCAGCGTGACCGGCAGGGGCAGCCAGCCCTTGTTGTCCACGGTCACCAGCACCGCGCGCGTCGGGCCGTCGCCGGTCAGCGTCGCGGATTTCACGGCATAGTCCGGGGCCCAGTTGTTGAAGTACCAGCCGCGCCAGAACCAGGACAGGTCCTCGCCGGCCTCGCTGTCCATCAGGCGGAAGAAGTCCGACGGCGTGGGGTGGTGATAGGCCCAGAGCGCGATATAGCGGCGGAAGGCGCGGTCGAAGCGCTCCGGCCCCAGGATCTGCTCGCGCAGCAGCTTCAGTCCGTAGGCCCCCTTGAAGTAGGTGACGGGGTGGCGGTACTTCTCGGATATCGTGTCCGCGGGCGCCATCAGGCGCGGCGCGGCGGGGTCGCGCAGGACCGTCAGGATGTCGTCGGCGGGCTTGCCGGTGGCGGGGGCGAATTCGGCATCGCGCTTCGGCGCGAATTCGCCGGAATTGAAATCGTCGGATGCGTAGGTGTCGATGAAGGTGTTGAAGCCTTCGTCCATGAAGGCGTTGCGGCGTTCGTTGGACCCCACGATCATCGGGAACCAGTCATGGCCCAGCTCATGCGTCGTGATCCAGAACAGTTCCGCGTCCTTGTCGTGCATCCCGTCGAAGACGATGCCGGGATATTCCATCCCCGCGCCATAACCACCCAGATTGACCGCGTTGGGCCAGGGGTACGGGTACCAGCGGCGCGAGAAATTCTCGATCGCGAACTTCACATAGGCCGTGGAGCGGTCCCATTGATGCGCGCCGATGCCTTCGACCGGATAGGCCGACATCGCCAGGCGCGGCACCGGCGCATGGCCCGGTTCCGCCGCCAGCGGCGGCAGGTTCAGCCGCGCCGCGTCCCACAGGAAGGCCGGCGAGGCGGCGAAGGCCACGTCGCGGGTGTTGTTCATGCGGAAATGCCAGGTCTTCGTCCCCGTCTGGGCCAGGTGGCTCTTGGGGTCGGTGACGTCGGCCTGGGTGCGGATCATCACCCGTTCGTCGCTCTTGGCGGCCTGGGCCAGGCGGTCGCGCTCGGTCTGGGTCAGGACGTCGGCCGGGTTCAGCAGCGCGCCCGATCCCACGACGGTGAAATTCCACGGCACGGTGATGCTGTAATCGATATCGCCGTAGTCCAGGAAGAATTCCTGGCCCAGATAGGGCGCGGTGTCCCAGCCGCGAATATCGTCATAGACGGCCATGCGCGGATACCATTGCGCGACCTCGTAGATATCGCCGTTGCGGCTGGCGCTGACGGCGGTGCGGCCGCCCCATTCCCCGGGAATGGTATAGTGCCACGCGATCTTCAGCCGGATCTTCCCGCCCTTGCCGTCCAGCGGGGCGGGCAGCGGGACCTGCATCCGGGTGTCCGAGATCACCGGCGTGACCGGGATGCTCTTGCCGTCCTGTTCGACCGCCACGCTTTCGATCGCCGCGCCGTCCGTATGCTGCGTGGTCCTTTCGGGGTTGGCGAAGCTGCCGCGCGACCCGTCGCGATAGATGTTCTGGTCCAGTTGCAGCCACAGCACGTCCAGCGTGTCGGGACTGTTGTTGACGTAGGTGATGGTCTCGGAACCCGAGAGCAGCCGGTTGGCCGGGTCGATCGCCGCCTTGATGTCGTAATCCGCGCCATTCTGCCAGTACGCGGGACCGGGGGCGCCGCCGCCGGAGCGATAGACGTTGACCGGCGAGGGATAGGCCAGGGGGGCGAAGATGCGCGCCGGGTCCGGCGCGGGCAGCACCGGCGGCGGGGGCGCCGCGACACTCGCCGCCGGGGCGGCATCGGCCGCGTCGTCCGACGCCATGGCCGGCCACGCCACACCGCAGGCCAGGACCGCCCCCAGCATCATCCCGCCGGCCCGGAAGCGGGCCCCGGGGGGAACGAGACGGCGCGGGCGCGGACAATCGTGCGACAAATTCATGACCTTTCCGGGCAGACGAAACATGTGCGCCGAGGCTAACGGAATTACCCGGCCGAGGTAAGTCACCGCCCGGCCTCTCAGCCCAGTTCCTGCTGGATCGGCGCCAGATACCGCTCCAGCTTCACGCGCAGCGGCATCAGGTAGACGTGGCCGCCCGCGTCGCGCACCGTGCGGATCGCCCGGCAGGCGAAGGCGATGTTCGCCTCGATCGTCGGCTCGAAATCGCGGGGGAAGACGACATGATTGGTCGTTTCCCAGTACGAGCGCGACTTGGGGCCGATGACCGGCGACAGGCCCCAGAACACGGCCTCGCCCGCCAGCCACTCCATGCACAGGTCCAGCATGCGCGGATCGAACACCGGCTGGGTGAAGAAGCCCGTCGCGCCGGCATCCTTCTTGCGCGCCACGGCGTCCAGTTCGTGATACGGCGCGCGGCGGTAGGGGTCGAAGGCGGCATAGACCCGCAGATGCGGGGCCTCGCGCCGATAGCGGCGGATCACGCTTTCCGACGAATTGGGAAAGGTGCGGTGCCCCAGATCGGCGGGCGGATCGCCCTGGACCACCAGCACTTCCTCCAGGCCCGGGACATCCACGCCCGGCAGCGGGCCGGCGGGATCGACGTCGATGGCGCGGATATGCGGCACGATTCGCGGCAGCACCGGCCGCAGCAGCGGCACCGCGTCCCAGCCCCGCAGCGGGAAGCGCATCAGGCTGGGGACGTTCAGCGTGTCGGCCAGCGGGAAATGCTGCCGGACCTCGGCCGCGTCGCGCAGCAGGGCTTCGGCGTCGCGGGGGATCAGTTCGACCGAAATCCGGGTCATGCCGCGTCCGTCGCGCCGACGATGCGACGCGCCGCCGCCAGGGTGTTGTTCAGCAGGCAGGCGATGGTCATCGGCCCGACGCCGCCCGGCACCGGGGTGATGCATCCCGCACGGGTCACGGCCTCGTCGAACGCGACGTCGCCGACCAGGCGCGTCTTGCCGCTGGGCAGCGATATGCGGGTGATGCCCACGTCGATCACGGCGGCGCCCGGCTTGATCCAGTCGCCGCGCACCAGCCCGTGGCAGCCGGTGGCCACCACCAGGATATCCCCCTGCCGCGCCAGCGCCGCGGGGTCGCGCGTGTCGATATGCCCGACCGTCACCGTGCAGCCCTCGGCCAGCAGCAGCCGGGCCATCGGCCGGCCGACCAGGTTGGACGCGCCGATGATGACCGCGTGCAGTCCGCGCAGATCGCCCAGTTCCGACTTCAGCAGCATCAGGCAGCCCAGCGGCGTGCACGGCACGATCCCCGGCTGGCCCAGCGCCAGGCGGCCGGCATTGACCTCGCCCAGCCCGTCCAC
The DNA here is from genome assembly GCF_000067045.1 of Gluconacetobacter diazotrophicus PA1 5. Classification (NCBI taxonomy): domain Bacteria; kingdom Pseudomonadati; phylum Pseudomonadota; class Alphaproteobacteria; order Acetobacterales; family Acetobacteraceae; genus Gluconacetobacter; species Gluconacetobacter diazotrophicus. The sequence goes on along the minus strand of NC_010125.1, from coordinate 1,305,586 downwards.
ATCCTTGTCCGGCAGGATGGCATTGGTCACGGCGACGGGGTCCAGACCGGCGGGCAGCGGCAACTGCACCAGGATGCCGTGGATTTCCGGATCGGCGTTCAGGCGTCCGATCAGCGCCAGAAGCTCGGCCTGCGACGTGGTGGCGGGCAGCATGTGCATGAACGAGCGCATGCCCGCGCGATGGGTCTGCAACGCCTTGTTGCGGACATAGACCTCGCTGGCGGGATCGTTACCGACCAGCACCACCGCCAGCCCGGGGGTGACGCGATAACGATCATGGAATGATTGCACGTCCCGTGCGATCGTCTGCGTCAGGTTCGCCGCGAACGCCTTGCCGTCGATCAGGCGCGCGGTGGGATGGCGAACCGGCGCGGGTTCGGCAGGCACGGGATCGGTCGTTCGATCGGTCATGGGGCGCTCCGGACAGCGGGCATGGGCCAGATGGCATAGGACAGGGGGCCAGGGTGGTAGAGCAGATACGCAAAAATTTCAGCAGCGACAACGTCGTTCCGGCCTGCCCTGCCGTGATGTCCGCCCTGATGGCGGCCAACGAGGGCGCCGCCCCCGCCTACGGCGCCGACGCCTGGACCGCGCGCCTGCAGCAGGTGGCGGCGGATGTCTTCCAGCACGCGGTCCAGGTCTTTCCCGTCACCACCGGCACGGCGGCGAACGCGCTGGCGCTGGCGGCGATAACCCCACCCTATGGCGCGGTCCTGTGCGACGAGAGCGCGCATATCGTCCAGTCCGAATGCGGGGCGCCCGATTTCTATACCGGCGGCGCGCGGCTGCTGACGATCCCGTCCGAAGACGGGCGCATGGACCCCGCTGCCCTGTCCTATGTGCTGGACCGCCACCCGGCTTCCAACGTGCAGGACAACCTGCCGACGACGCTGAGCCTGACGCAGGCCACGGAATGGGGCACCGTCTACGACCCGGCGCGGATCGCGGACCTGACGGCGCGGGCGCGCGCCCGGGGCCTGGCGGTGCATCTGGACGGCGCACGGCTGGCCAACGCCATCGTCCATCTGGGATGCACGCCCGCCGAGGCGACATGGAAGGCCGGGATCGACGTGCTGGCGCTGGGCGCGACCAAGAACGGCGCGATGGCGGCCGAAGCCGTGATCATCTTCGACCCCGCGCGGGCCGAGCAGTTCGCCCGGCGCCGCAAGCGCGGCGGCCATGGCTGGTCCAAGCAGCGCTTCCTCAGCGCACAGTTGCTGGCCTGCCTGGAAGACGATCTGTGGCTGAACAACGCGCGGCAGGCCAACGCCATGGCGCACCGGCTGGCAGGCGGCCTGTTCCGCCACCCCGGCGCCCGCCTGGTCTATGAAACCCAGGCCAACGAGATCTTCGTCATGCTGCCCGACCGGGCGATCGCGCACCTGCGCGCGGCAGGGTTCGTCTTCCGCGACTGGCCCACCCCGCTGGGCGTGGAGGGGACCGTCGTGCGGCTGGTCACCAGTTATTATACGCGCGTGGCGGATGTTGACGCGTTCCTGGCGACCTGGCGGAAGTAAAAGTACGACATGGCGGGCCGCCCGGCAGGGCGGCCGCCCGCCCGTCAGTCGTTGCCGTCGGGGTCGCTGTTGCCGTTGCCGCTGTCGCCCTCATCCGAGCCCGGCGTGACGGCGACGAAGATGTTCTGCCCGTTGCGCAGGATGCGCAGCAGGACCGACTGGTTGGATTTCAGCGCCGCGCGGACGGCGGTGACGGTAGCGCCGGGGTTTTCCACCGGCTTGTTGCCCACCGCCTGGATCACGTCGCCCGCGTGGATTCCGGCCTGTTCCGCCGCCGAACCCGACTGGACGTCGCTGACGACGACGCCGCGCACCGACCCGTCCAGGCCCAGTTGCTGGCGCAGGTCCGACGTCAGGGGCGACAGCGAGACGCCCAGGCGCGGACCGCCGTCGTTCCTGTCCCCGACCGCGCCGTCGGGCGACGGAGCGCCGGAGAGGTTGGCGATCGTGACCGTCGTGCTCTGCGCGGCCGTGCCGCGCATATAGTTCACCGCCGCCTTGCTGCCCGGCACGATCGAGGCCACCTTGACCGCCAGATCATGCGGGCTGTCGATCTTCTGCCCGTTCAGGGTGGTGATCACGTCCCCGGCCTTGATCCCCGCCTTTTCGGCCGGGCTGCCGTTGCTGACACTGGCGACCAGGGCGCCGCTGGGCGGCGCGCCGGGCGCCGCGGGCTTCAGGCCCAGCGCCGTGGCCATCGCGGGCGTGATCACCTGCGCGACCACGCCGAGGTAACCCCGGGTGACGTGCCCGGTCTTCTGCAACTGGTAGACGACGTTCTTCACCACGTCGGACGGGATGGCGAAGCCGATGCCGATCGACCCGCCCGAGGGCGAGAGGATGGCGGTATTGACGCCCACGACCTTGCCGTCCTGGGTGAAGAGCGGGCCGCCGGAATTGCCGCGATTGATCGGGGCATCGACCTGGATGAACGAATCGTACGGCCCGTCGCCGATGTCACGCCCGCGCGCCGAAACGATGCCGGCGGTGACCGTGCCGCCCAGCCCGTAGGGATTGCCGACCGCGACCACCCATTCCCCGGGCTCGACCTTGTCGGAATCGCCCAGTTCGATGAAGCGCAGCTTGCCCTGCGACGTGACCTTCAGCAGCGCGAGGTCGGTCTTGGAATCGCGGCCGACGATCTTGGCCGGCAGGGTGGTGCCGTCATCCAGCGTCACCGTGACCTTGGTCGCGCCCTTGACCACATGGTTGTTGGTCACGACATAGCCGTCGGCCGAGATGATGAAGCCCGATCCCCGCGCCTCGACCGTGCGGCGCTGCTGCTGCGGCATCATCTGGAACGGGAAGGGGAACGGGAAGGGCATCTGCTGCTGCCCCTCGGCGCCGCCGCCGCCTTCGTCCCCCAGGTCCTCGGCACGGATGCTGGAGGTGATCGACACCACGGCGGGCCGGACCTGCTTCACCAGGTTGACGAAGTTCGGCAGGGTCTGGACCTGCGTGTCGGGACGGATCACCCCGGTATCGTCGGCCCGCGCCACGGGGACCAGCCCGTCGGCGGCCACGCCCCCCAGCATGGTTCCCGCAACCAGCGCGGCCAGGATTCCGCCCCGCATCCGGCGGGCGCGGAGAGAAGACATCGGCTGAAGCTCGTCAGACATAGCATTCCTGATTGTTTCCGGGGCGACCGGAGTGGTCCGCCCCGCATCCTGTGTCATCGTCCGGGAGAATGCACCGGTGGGCCACACCTCTCCCATACCTGCCGATGAAAGATGCGTTAACTGGACGCTTCCCGCAAATCCCCCTTCCCGTCCCCTTCAGGCGGCCCGCCTTCCGGCCTGCCGCGCAGGGCCGCGAAGAAATCGCGCAGCAGGGCCGCCGCCTCGCGCTCGCGCACGCCGCCCACCCATTCGGGGCGATGCAGGCAGTCCGGCCGCGCCAGCAGCCGTGGCCCGTGCTCGACCCCGCCGCCCTTGGGGTCGTAGGCGCCGAACACGATACGCCCCACGCGGAAATGCACCGAAGCCGCCGCGCACATCGGGCAGGGCTCCAGCGTCACGACCAGCGTGCAGCCGGTCAGGCGCGGACTGCCCAGGATGCGGGCGGCGGCGCGCATGACCAGCATTTCGGCATGGGCCGCCGCGTCATGCCCGGCTTCCACCTGGTTGCCGGCCCGCGCCAGGATAGTGCCGTCCGGGCCCAGCAGCACGGCCCCCACCGGAACCTCGCCCCGGGCGGCGGCGGCGCGGGCCTCGGCCAGCGCCAGGGCCATCGGGCCGTCGCCGGCCTGGCCTCTCGCGGCCCCGTTCGTCATGACACCTGTCCCGAAAATGGCGAAAAACCGGGCCCCGGCGTGCAACCCGCCTGCCGTCGGACCGTTCGATCCATACCGCAGGCGGGGTGAAATGCCCGCACGCCGGCGAAGGTCCCGTCATCACAACATGTTACAGTGCCTCACGCACCGATCGGGCGTAAAAGGGAACGTTTCTTAGGGAAAAGTTAGCTATTTTAATCGACAAACGACATCGCGACGATCACTGTAACAGTGCTTTACGAACGTGACCTGTAACAATCGATCGATCATGGACAGGAGGAAGACGATGAACGCACTTACCCTGGTCCTGGCCGCGGCAGCCATCGTCATCGGCTTTTCGGCCTGCGAGCCCGAATTGCTCGGGCACCATTCCCACGCGGCGGGCATGGGAACCGCCAGCATAGGTTCGGTCATTTCCGACGGCTGATCCGTTCGCGCGCATTCCCGTCATACGCGCTTTGCTCTAGGCCGCGCTTTACTCTAGGCAGGGCGGAATGAGTTCGTCCCGCCCCCTGATCGGCGTGACCCTGGACAGCGAGCCCGGCACCCCGCAGGGGGGCGGCTATTCACGCTATCCCTGGTACGCGCTGCGCCGGAACTACCTGGATGCCGTCGCCGACGCGGGCGGCATTCCGGTGGCGCTGCCCCATTGCGCCGACCTGGCGCCCGACATCCTGGCGCGGTTGGACGGGCTGGTGGTCACCGGGGGCGCATTCGACGTCGATCCCGCACTGTATGGCGCGGACACCCGCCATGCGACCGTGACCCTGAAATCGGACCGCACGCGCGCCGAACTGGCGCTGACGCGGGGCGCGATCGCGCGGGACATGCCGCTGCTGGGCATCTGCGGCGGCCAGCAGCTTCTGGCGGTGGCGCTGGGCGGCAGCCTGGTCCAGCATATTCCCGACGCGATCCCCGGCGCCCTGCCGCACGAGCAGCCCAACCCCCGCCACGAGGCCGGCCACCAGGTCGCGATCACCCCCGGCACGCTGCTGGCGCGGGTGACGCAGGCCGCGCGCATCGCGGTCAATTCCGCCCATCACCAGGCCGTTCGCACCCCCGGCGAGGCGATCGTCTGCGCCATCGCGCCGGACGGCGTGGTCGAGGCGATCGAGCATCCGGCACGGCGGTTTTGCCTGGGCGTGCAATGGCACCCCGAATTCGCCATATCGGTAGCCGATAGACGCATCTTTGCCGCCTTGATAGAGACCTCGGGATCGAGATGACACAGCACGACGACGACACGACCCAACCGGGGCACCCCGACCGGCCCGAACGTGGCGAGCGCATCGCCAAATGGCTGGCGCGGTCCGGCGTCGCCAGCCGCCGCGACGCCGAGCGCCTGGTCGAGGAAGGGCGCGTGCGCCTGAACGGCGAACCCGTCACCCATCCGGCGACCTTCGTCGCGGCGGGCGACATCGTGCAGGTGAACGGCGCGGTGGTCGAGGCGCCCGAACGGACCCGGCTCTGGCGCTATCACAAGCCGGACGGGCTGGTGACGACGCACCGCGACCCCGAGAAGCGGCCGACCGTGTTCGCCTCGCTGCCGCCGGGCATGCCGCGCGTCATCAGCGTCGGGCGGCTGGACCTGAACAGCGAGGGGCTGCTGCTGCTGACCAATGACGGCGAACTGGCCCGGCGGCTGGAACTGCCGTCGAACGGCTGGCTGCGCCGCTATCGCGTGCGCGTCTTCGGCGTGGTGGACGAGGCGCGGCTGGCGGCCCTGGCCGGGGGCAGCGTGTTCGAGGGCGTGCGTTACGGGCCGATCGAGGCCGGGCTGGATTCCCGCAAGGGCGACAATGCCTGGCTGACCGTGGCGCTGCGCGAGGGCAAGAATCGCGAGGTGCGCAAGGTCATGCGCGGGCTGAACCTGCATGTCAGCCGGCTGATCCGCACATCCTACGGTCCGTTCCAGCTCGGCACGCTGCAGCGCTCGGAACTGGAGGAAGTGCCGGGCAAGGTCCTGCGCGAGCAGGTGCCCGGACTGGGCCCGGCGCCCCGGCCCGCCCGCCGGTAGGCCGGATGCGCATCGTCGCCGGAACGTGGCGCGGCCGCGCCCTGGCCGCGCCCGCCGGGCGCACCACCCGCCCGACGGCGGACCGCGTTCGCCAGGCACTGTTCGACATGCTGCTGCACGCGCCCTGGGGCGGATACGACCGGGTGGCGGGCGCGCGGGTGCTGGACGGTTTCGCGGGGACCGGCGCCCTGGGACTGGAGGCCCTGTCACGCAGCGCCGGGCACTGCGTTTTCTTCGAGACCGACCGCGCCGCCCTGGCCGCCCTGCACGCCAACATCGCCGCCTGCGGGGCGCGGGAGGCCACCACCGTGCGCGCCATGGACGTGACCCGCCCCCCTGCCGCCGTCCGGCCCTGCGACCTGCTGTTCCTGGACCCGCCCTATGGCCGCGGCCTGCCGGAGCGCGCGCTGGCAGCGCTGGACCGGGCAGGGTGGATCGCGCCGCGCGCGCTGGTCGTTATCGAAACCGGCGCTGACGAGGCCCTGCCGCCCGACGACGGGCCGCTGCCGGGCGGGGTGGCGGGCACGCGGCTGGCCGAGCGGCGGCACGGCGCGGCCCGGATATCGATCTGGCGCGCCGCCACCGGAATGCCCGAATAAGCGTGTAAGCGCCCTTCTGTATTCCGCGTTGCCGAGGTTATAACTTCGTTCTGGTTCCAATGCCCCCGGGGCTGGCGGCCCGGGACGGGTCTCCGGCTTCATCGCGCCTGCCGTCCCGTGGACTCGCCCCGTTCCCGCGGGCGGACAGGCCCCGTACACAGGATCCGAACATTTGCCGAGCCTTGGCCGCTATATCCCTGCCTCCCTGGTCTCTCCGCGCATCCGGTCGGCCGCGCGGCAGCGGCTGGCTGAAATGGGGGGCATGGTGCTGTGGCTGCTGGCCCTGGCGCTGGCCGCCGCGCTGTGGAGCTACAATCCGCTCGACCCGTCGATGAACACCGCCAGCACCCAGGCGCCGACCAACCTGCTGGGATTCACCGGGTCGTACCTGGCCGACGTGCTGCTGCAGAATGTGGGCATCACCGCCGCCCTGCCGGTGCTGGCCATGATGGCATGGGGGTGGCGCGTGGTCCGGCATGCGGGGCTGGGCTCGATCCTGCTGCGACTGGTTGCCCTGCTGTGCGCCATGCCGGTCATCGGGGCATTGCTGGCGGCGCTGCCGATCCTGCTGCCCATGCTGCCGGCGCCGCACTGGCCCACCGAATCCGGGCCGGGCGGGGCATTCGGCCTGTCGATCGCCCATACCGCGCTGCAGGCCGCGTCATCGGTCCTGGGCCCGGCGGGCCGGCTGGCGGTGTGGGTGCTGGGCCTGCTGCTGACCATCCTGCTGGTCCCGCTGGGAATGGGCCTGTCCCTGGCCGAATGGGCGGCGATCGGCCGGGGGCTGCGCGCGGCGGCGCGGCAGCCGCTGCGCCTGGCACGCAGCATGCCCGCGCGGCAGGGCCGCCCCGACCGCCCGGCCGCCGCCGACGTGGCGGGCCAGGCCGGTGCGCCGATCCCGGCCCGGCCGGACCTGTCGGCCCAGGCCCGCGCGCCCGAGCCACCACCCCGCACCATCCGCATGGAGCGGCCGGCCCCCCGGCCCGCCCCGCCTGCGTCCACGCCCCGCATGCCCCCGCCCCGGCCGCCCGCGCCCCGGCCGTCCCTGGGTACCGGCTGGGTCCAGCCGCCGGGCATGGACACGGACGTGGCCGACGAACCGCCGCCGCTGCTGCTGGGCGGTCCGCGCGCGCAGGACATCGCCCCCTGGGACGTTGAAGACGACGTCGATCCCCACGTACCGCTGGCCGAGCCGGCGCGCGACACGGCCGCCGAGGCCCCGCGCACCACGTTGATGAGCCGCCTGGACCGCCTGTTCGGCGGCCGCGCCACGGCGCCCGAGCCCTCCGCGCCCGACCTGCCTGTCCGCCCCCAGGGCGGGACCGGCGAGGACGCACGGGGCTACGCGCCGCCGCCGCGGCCCGACGGGCGCGATCCGTGGCGCCTGCCCCCGATCGGGCTGCTGAAGGCGGCCCCGTCGCATATGGAGACCGGGCCGTCGCAGGAGGCGTTGCAGGCCAATGCCCGGCTGCTGGAAACCGTGCTGTCCGATTACGGGGTGCAGGGACAGATCGGGCAGATCCATGCCGGCCCGGTCGTCACGCTGTACGAACTGGAACCCGCGCCGGGAATCCGCTCGGCCCGGGTGATCGGGCTGGCCGACGACGTGGCGCGGTCCCTGTCGGTGCTGAGCGTGCGCATCGCCACCGTGCCGGGCCGCAACGTCATCGGCATCGAGGTGCCGAACGCCCTGCGTGAGACGGTGTTCCTGTCCGAACTGTTCACCGACGATGCCTGGCATCATTCCGCGTCGCGCCTGTGCCTGGCGCTGGGCAAGGATATTGCCGGCGTGCCGGTCTATGGCGACCTGGCGCGCATGCCGCACCTGCTGATCGCCGGCACCACCGGGTCGGGCAAGTCGGTGGGCGTGAACGCGATGATCCTGTCGCTGCTCTATCGCATGTCGCCCGAGGAATGCCGGCTGATCCTGATCGACCCCAAGATCCTGGAACTGTCGATCTACGAGGGCATTCCCCACCTGATGACCCCCGTGGTCACGGAACCGGCCAAGGCGGTCGCCGCCCTGAAATGGACGGTGCGGGAGATGGACCGGCGCTATCGCGCCATGTCCCACCTGCAGGTGCGCAATATCGGCAGCTACAACGAACGCGTGGCCGAGGCCCGCAGGCGCGGCGAGGTCGTCAGCCGGCGGGTGCAGACCGGATACGACCCCGAGACCGGGCGCCCGACCTTCGAGGAGCAGCAGCTCGCGCTCGATTCCCTGCCCTATATCGTCGTGGTGATCGACGAGATGGCGGACCTGATGATGGTCGCGGGCAAGGAGATCGAGGCAGCGGTGCAGCGCCTGGCGCAGAAGGCCCGCGCGGCGGGCATCCATGTCATCATGGCCACGCAGCGGCCGTCGGTGGACGTGATCACCGGCACCATCAAGGCCAATTTCCCGACCCGCATCTCGTTCCAGGTCATCAGCAAGTTCGACAGCCGCACCATCCTGGGCGAGCAGGGGGCCGAGCAGCTCCTGGGCCAGGGCGACATGCTGTACATGCAGGGCGGCGGGCGCATCACCCGCGTCCACGGCCCCTTCGTCGGCGATACCGAGGTCGAGGACGTGGTGCGCTTCCTGCGCAGCCAGGGCGAGCCGATCTATGACGACGACGTCATCTCGGCCCAGGACGAGGATGGCGGCGGCGGTTCGGCGGGCCGGTCCTCGGGCAACGGGCTGGGCGGCGGCGGCTTCGACGAGGAAACCAGCCTGTTCGACCAGGCGGTGGCGGTCGTGGCCCGCGAGGGCAAGGCCTCGACCTCGTTCATCCAGCGGCACCTGTCCATCGGCTATAACCGCGCCGCCAAGATCATCGAGCAGATGGAAAAGGAAGGCATCGTCAGCCCGGCCAACCATGTCGGACGGCGCGAGGTCCTGCTGCGCCGCACCGCCGACGACGAGGAATGACCCGCCGCCCGGACGACCGGCCGGACCCTTTTCCCGTCCTGTTCCGCGATAACCGCTTCATCGTCATCGACAAGCCGCCGGGCCTGCCGGTCCATCCCGGCCCGTCCGGCGGCCCGTCGGTCGAGGATTCCTTTCCGCTGCTGTCCCGCCGCGCGGACGGGCCGTGGCTGGCCCACCGCCTGGACCGCGACACGTCCGGCTGCCTGCTGATCGCGTTGCGCAAGCAGGCGCTGCTGGCGGCCCAGGCCGCCTTCGCGGCGGGCCAGGTGCGAAAGACCTACTGGGCCGTCGTCCAGGGGCGCCCCGCCGCCGACAGCGGTACGGTGGCGATGACGATGGCCCGTCATTCCGACCGCCAGGGCTGGCGCATGGTCGCGGCCCCGGACGGGCAGGCATCGCGGACCGACTGGCGGGTCCTGGCGTCCGACGGGCGGGAAAGCTGGCTGGAACTGCATCTGCTGACCGGCCGCACCCACCAGGCCCGGCTGCACTGCGCCAGCCTGGGCTGCCCGATCCTGGGCGACCCGGTCTATGGCGGCGCGGAAGGGCCGACCCTGCACCTGATGAGCCGCCATCTGGCGCTGCCCCTGTCACCCCCCGTCAGCGCGACGGCACCGCCGCCCGCGCATATCCGCGCGACGCTGGACCGCCATGGCTGGCAGGGTATCGGGGCTATCTAGGACACACCCTGCAAGGCCCGCAGGCAGTCGCCGCCCTGGTTGGTCAGGTGGATATCATGCAGCGCCTGGACCGCGCGGATGGCCCGCCCGCGCCAGGCGGCCGGCATCCCACCAGGGGCGCAGACCGCCTGCCCGCCCCGGACCGGACCGTTCTTCGGGTCCAGCGCCGCCAGCACCGCCGCCGTGTTCAGCAGCAACGCCTGGCGCAGCGCGCCCTGCAGCGACCGGGCGGTCGCGGCGTCGGCCGCCGGCATAAGCGCGGGCATCAGCGCGATCCAGTTCTGCCATCCCGCCGCCACCGCGCGGCGCACGCGCGGCCATTCGCGGTCCTGGGCCAGGACCTGCGCGGTCTTCGCCGCCCCGTCCTGGCGAATCTGTTCCGCCAGGGAGCGGGCGGTCAGGGTCCGCGCGGCCTCGATGGGGCCGAAGGTGGGCGCCGCCGCCCGGGCGCCGGAGGCCAGCAGCACAAGCCCGGCCGCCACCGCCAGGCCCGGCAGGCGCATCCGGCGGATCAATCGCGCGGGCAGGGTGGGCGATATCCTCAAGCCTGGACTCCTTGGCCGGGTCGAAAACCATGACGAACGGGGAAGGCGGCAGGACAGCATGGAAACATGGCATGATCCTGGCACCAGCAACACAAAGCCTGTCCGGAGGCCGTTTCAACAGTCCCCTTGGGCCGCCCCCGCCCGGCAGCGGGGCTTTTGAAACCGTCTCCTCGGTTGCGGGCGGTGGCCCGAGTGCCTATAGCGTGCGGCAATCCATCCGGCACGGACCGCGTCCGGCCGCCCGGGCCTTGCGACCGGACCCTTATCCCCGACCAGGAGCACTGAATTATGACCAGCATGTCCGCCTCCGAGATCACCCGGTTGCAGGTATGCCTGCGCCGCCTGCTGGGTTCGCCCGAACTGACGGTGAATCCCCCCCCGCGCGCCGGTCTGTCGGTCGAGATCGCTGTGAAAGGCGAAATCATCGGCACCGTCCATCGGGACGAGGATGAGGGCGAGGTGTCCTACGCCCTGCATATCACGATCCTGGAAGAAGACCTGCCCGCCGACACCACGGACCGACCGCGCCGATGAACGGCCGGGGCGCGGGGCACCGACCGCGCCCCTTGACCGGGTCGCCTGGACTGAAGCCTTCAGTGAGGAAGGTAGGAGATCGGTCGGTGGCCACCGAGGCCTCGACGATCGGATGATTGCCCTGGCTTCCGGGCAAATCGACCTGGATGATTTTCCAGCGCCAGCCCTGGATGCGCATCTGCAGGCATAGCGGGCTGTCATGCTCGTGCCCCGGCAGGACGATGCGGGCCTGGAACATGTCGGGACGCAGGAAACGGACATGGACGTGACGCAGGATCGCGATCGGGGAGGCGGCGGGCGCGGGCTTGGCGGCCGGCATGACCTGGCCGATCAGGGTCGCGAGGGTGTCGGCGTTCACGTTCGTGTCGACGGCGTTGGATACCGCCGCCGTGGCGAACGAGGACCCGAATTCCGGCAGGTCGTCGTCATTGGCGGGCTGCGGGCTGACGACGCCGCCGAGGATCTGCGATTTCAGGCTGGTCTGCACCGCGCGCCAGTTCAGGAACGTTCCCACCGCCCGGGCATCGTGCGCCTGGATGGCGGAGGCCACGGACCACAGGGTCACGAAGGGCGAGGCGACGAAGAGCGAGAGGGACATGACGACCGTCACCGCGCAGATGCGGCGGGCCTGCTGCCGGCGAACGGCAATCATGTGGGCCGCTGGCATCAGACGTGTGAAACGGTTCATCGAAAAATCGTCCCTGTCATGCCGGGGCACCATACGATAAACATGCCCGACATGCATGTTTATCATGCCGGGTGATACAAATTGTTACAAACAGACAGGTCGCGCGCCATAATCCTGCGAACGGACCGGACCCCATGATCCCTGATTTTTCCGAAGCCGAAATCCAGCGCTACGCCCGCCACATCCTGCTGCCCGAGATCGGCGGCACCGGCCAGGCGGCGCTGCGCGCGGCCAGCGTGCTGATCGTCGGCGCGGGCGGCCTGGGGTCGCCGCTGGGCCTGTACCTGGCGGCGGCGGGCGTGGGACGGATCGGGCTGGTCGATGACGACGTGGTGGACCTGTCGAACCTGCAGCGCCAGATCGCCCATACCACCGGGCGGATCGGCCAGCGCAAGGTCGAGTCGGCCGCCGAGGCGATGCGCGCGGTCAACCCGCTGGTGCGGGTCGAGCCCCATGCGACGCGCCTGGATGCCGGCAATGCCCGGGCACTGGTCGGGGGCTACGACCTGGTCTGCGACGGCAGCGATAATTTCCGCACCCGCTACCTGGTCGCCGATGCCTGCGCGCTGGAGCGGCGGACCCTGGTATCGGCCGCCGTGCTGCGGTTCGAGGGGCAGATATCCACCTTCCGGCCGCATCGCGGCGGGCCGTGCTATCGCTGCCTGTATCCCGCCCCCCCGCAGGACGGCGCGGTGCCGTCCTGCGCCGAGGCCGGCGTGTTCGGCGCCGTGACCGGGGTCATGGGCACGCTGCAGGCAACCGAGGCGCTGAAGGAGATCCTGGAGATCGGCGAGAGCCTGGACGGACGGCTGCTGGTCTGGGACGCGCTGGCGGCGCGGTTCCACACCGTCCGCCTGGCGCCGGACCCCGATTGCGCGCTGTGCGGCCCGCACGCCAGCATCCATGACCTGTCGGCGCATGGGGCCGCCGATGTCCGCTGAGCCGGGGCACGCCGAGGCGGGACAGGAGGGCCTGGCCATCCTGCTGCTGGATGGCGGGTACGAGCGCGCGCATTATGCCCTGGTCCTGGCCGCCGGGGCGCTGGCGGTCGATCGCCCGGTGCTGCTGTTCGCCGCCGGCCACGGGGTGCATGCCCTGGCCCGGGACTGGAGCGGACTGCGCGGCGCCGGGACCGACGGCGCGGTGCAGGCCAGCGGCGTGGCCGGGTTCGATACCCTGCGCGACGCCGTGCTGGCGCTGGACGGAGTCCTGATGGCCTGCGAGTCCGGATTGCGCATCGCCGGCCTGCCGGCCGACGCCCTGCTGCCCGGGGTCCGGGTGGCGGGCGTGCCCAGCTTCCTGGACGCGGCCCGTGGGCGGCAGATCATCAGCCTGTGAAGAATTCGCGGACGCCCTCCAAAACCCCTTGCCGAGCGGCCTGGGCCTTGGCAGGGATGCAGCCATGACGCTTCCCTCGCCCGTCGTCCCTTCCGTTGGCACCTGCCGGCCAGCGCCGCGCCGGCCGGCGGAACCGTCCGCCGTGGCTGGCTGGTCTGCGCCGCCATCCTGGCCCCGGCCGCGCTGGGCGCCCCGGGCGCGGCCGCGCAGCAGACCGCCACGCATCACCGCCACCACCACCATCATGCGCCGGCAAACGCACCCGTGCCGGCCGCAACCGCCGCGCGCCATCATCATCACGCGGCCGCCCCCGCGCCCCACGGGCACCACCCCGCCCCCCACCATGCCGGGGCGATTCACGGGGGAACGCCGCCTCATCACCATCATGTGATCGCGCCCCGCCATGCCGCCCTTCCCCCTGCCGCGACGGGTGTGGCGGCCGGCGCGGCAGCGGGGGTGGCGGCCGGGACGGCGGGACCGGCGCAGGCCGAGACGGCCATCCCGTCCCCCCCCGGACCGGCGGATGCCGCCGCGATAGACAAGGGCACCGTGACCGGCCTGCCGCTGCCGCGCTTCGCGGCGCTGCGCGCGGACGAGGTGAACATGCGTTCGGGCCCTGGCCAGCGCTATCCTATCGCCTGGGTCTATCACCGCCGCGACCTGCCGGTGAAAATCGAGCGGGAATTCGACGTCTGGCGCCTGGTCGAGGATTCCGACGGCCAGAAAGGCTGGGTCCATCAGGCGACGCTGGTCGGCGCACGCACCTTCGTGGTGCCCGGGCTGCCGCCGGTCGACCCCGCATCAGATGCTGCTGCCCAGGGTGCTTCTGCCCAGGGCGCCCCTGCCCGGAGCGGGACCGCCCCGGCCGGCGGCAAGCCCGCCGCCCCGACGCCGCAACCGGGGCCGGGCGGCCATTTCGACACCACCGTCGTCGGCCACCTTGCGGACCCGGCGGCGGCGGCCACGATCCCGGGCGCCGTCATCCTGCGCGCGGCGGCCGATGCCGCATCGGCGGTCGTCGCGGTGCTGAAGCCGGGTTCCGTCGGCACATTTCGCACGTGCGCCGCCGGCACAACCTGGTGCAGGGTCAGCGTGCAGCATTATTCGGGCTGGCTGGACCGGTCGTCGGTCTGGGGTCTTCTGCCGCAGGAGACCATCCAGCCGTAGTGACGCCGATCGGGCGTCCGACTGACGAAGACCAGAAGATCCGCTTACGGACATGAATCCAGAAGGAGAAAGCGCCCTATGACCATCGTCTCCGCCTCTCGTCCCCGTCGGACGAAAATCGTCTCGACCCTCGGCCCGGCATCGTCCAGCCGGGAAGTGATCCGCGCACTGGCCGAGGCCGGCGCCGACGTGTTCCGCCTGAACTTCTCGCACGGCACGCATGCGGACCACGCCGCGCGGCATGAGATCATCCGCTCGGTCGAGGCCGAGCTGGGCCGCCCGATCGGCATCCTGGCCGACGTCCAGGGCCCCAAGCTGCGCGTGGGCACCTTCGAGAACGGCAAGGTGACGCTGCGGACCGGCGCCTCGTTCCGCCTGGACCTGGACGACGCGCCCGGCAACGAGGAACGCGTGCGCCTGCCGCACCCGGAAATCATCCATGCCGCGACGGTCGGCAGCAACCTGCTGCTGGATGACGGCAAGCTGCGGCTGGTGGTGCGTGAGGTCGGACCCACCTACCTGGATACGATCGTGGCCGTGGGCGGCGTGCTGTCCGAGCGCAAGGGCGTGAACGTGCCCGACATCGTGCTGCCCATCCCCGCCCTGACCCCGAAGGACCGCAAGGACCTGGATTTCGCGCTGGAACTGGGCGTCGAATATATCGGCCTGTCCTTCGTCCAGCGCCCCGAGGACGTCGAGGAAGCCCGCGCCATCGCCGCCGGCCGCGCCTGGATCATGACCAAGGTGGAAAAACCGCAGGCCATGGACAATCTGGACGAGATCGTCCGCCTGTCCGACGCGGTGATGGTCGCGCGCGGCGACCTGGGCGTCGAACTGCCGCCCGAGGCCGTGCCGCTGGCCCAGAAGCGCATCATCCGCCTGGCCCGCCAGTTGGGCAAGCCGGTGGTGGTCGCGACCCAGATGCTGGAAAGCATGATCACCGCCCCGACCCCCACCCGGGCCGAGGCGTCGGACGTGGCCACCGCCGTGTTCGACGGCGCCGACGCCGTGATGCTGTCGGCCGAAACCGCGGCCGGCCAGTATCCGCAGGAAGCGGTCGGCATCATGAACCGGATCGTCAGCCGCGTCGAAGAGGACTCGGTCTGGCAGTCGATCATGCAGGCAAGCTGCCCGGCGCCCGAGGGATTCGTCGCCGATGCGATCGCGGCGGCGGCGGGGCAGGTCGCCACCACCGTGGGCGCGCGCGCGATCGTCGCCTTCACCCTGGCCGGCGCCACCGCGCTGCGCATCTCGCGCGAGCGGCCGTCGTGCCCCATCATCGGCCTGACGCCCACCGACGAGATCGCGCGGCGGCTGTGCGTCGTCTGGGGGGTCCAGGCGCAGTCCGTCGGACAGGAAACGCCGGTGCGCACCGTCGAAACCGTGGTGGACCAGGCGATCGAATCCACGGTCGCCAGCAGCCTGGCACGGTCGGGCGATACGATCGTGATCGCGGCCGGGCTGCCGTTCGGCGTGGCGGGCAGCACCAACACGCTGCGGGTCGCCCGGGTGAAGTAAACGTTCGGGGCCCTGTCCCGGACTCCGCCTAGACGTTGCCGGGACCGGCGTTTTCCAGCCGGTCCAGCAACGGATGATCCTCCAGGTACAACAGGAAACCGGCGCAGCCGATCGTCACGCCCACCATGGCGATCGCGCCGGCCACCGACACGCTGGAGACGAACGTCCCCAGCACCGCGCCGCCGAACAGGCCCAGGATCGCGGCCAGCCGCCGCCACGCGCCGCGCGACGGCCCGCCGGCCAGGCGGCTGTCATGCACCAGCCCGTGCAGCAGCATCGTCGCCGCCGGCAATGTCAGGTCGGTCACCTGCGCATGCCGCGTGGCCGAGGTCTGCAATCCCATGGCAATGGCCAGGATGACCAGCGTCATGAAATGGCGCCACGGCATGCCCGCCCACCAGACGGCCGACGCCGCCAGGACCAGCGTCCCCACCGCCATCAGCAGGTCGGCCACCGTGCGCCGCCGCGAATGGGCCCGCCGCACCAGCCTCCCGCCCACCGCCGCGCCGATCAGATAGGACCCGATGGCCAGCAGCCCCGGCCCGAGAATGGATTCGGCCGAGGCCAGATGCACCGCGATCAGGATCAGCGTGGCGGTCATGTAGCCGGTAAAGACCTTCAGATGGACCAGCGATACGGCGTCCAGCGCGCCCATCGCCACCGTGACCATGATAACGGCGATGACCAGTCGGGGATCATGGGGCGTCGGTTTCACGGTCTGCGTCTACTCCTGGGGGCGGGACGCCGCGCATATCGCGAACGGACCAATAAAAAAGGGTGCATCGCACGCGATGCACCCCCTGGGTCCCCAAGTTCACGAAGGTTCAGACCCTTCGCATTTTTATTCCCGCGATCGCTATGCCGCAGGTTTCTTGTTTTTTTCGGAGCGGTGCCGTTCCGGTCTTTCTCGCTCTGGTGAACCTTCAATGACCGTTTTTTTTCTGCCCGTCAACCGGAATACGCAAATAATCGTCCGACGATGCTTTTGTTGCAGTGCACAATACAATGCCGCGCACAATAAATCGCGACATCACAACAGATGTTATTTCGGGCGATGCAACTTTTCGCGGCACGGCACGGCCGGTCGCCCCGCCTGCCTGATAAACAGGCGGGACGGGACGCGACCGGCCGGATCGGGCGTGTGATCAGGCGTTCAGATAGATGGTCTGCGTCTCGACATAGGCTTCCAGGCCGTGCTGGCCGTCTTCACCGCCGATGCCGCTGTCGCGATAGCCGTGATGGAAGCCATGCGCGGACTCGCCGCTCTCGCGGTTCACATAGACCTCGCCGAATTCCAGTTCGGCGTTGATCTTCATGATCCGGTCCAGGCTGTTGGTGAACACGTAGGCCGACAGGCCATAGCGCGAGGCATTGGCCTGGCGGATCGCGTCCTCGTAGCTGTCCACCCGGATCAGCGAGAGGACCGGCCCGAAGACCTCGTTCCGGGCGATGTCCATCGTCCCGGTGACACCGGTCAGCAGCGTGGGCGCATAGAACTGCCCCCTGTCATAGAGGCCGCCCGTCAGCCGCGCGCCGCCCCGTTCCAGCTTCGCGCCCTGTTCGACCGCGCGCCGGACCATCTGGTCGACCTTTTCGAGTTCCGGGCCGCAGACCTTCGGCCCCATGTCCGTCGCCTCGTCCAGCGGGTCGCCGACCTTCAGCTTTTCGATGCGGGCACGCAGCCGGGCCGCGAAGGTGTCATAGATTTTCGCATCGACATAGGTGCGCTCGTTCGCCGTGCAGACCTGGCCGGCATTGCCGAAGCGCGACACCACGGCGGCTTCCACGGCGCGGTCGATGTCCGCGTCGTCCGCCACGATGAACGGCGCCTTGCCGCCCAGTTCCAGGCGCACGATCTTCAGGTGCTCGGCCGCGGCGGCCATGATCTTCTTCCCGGCGGACGTGCTGCCGGTCATGGTGATCAGCCGCGTGTCCGGATGCGCCACCAGCGGAACGCCAACGCGCGGACCGTCGCCGGTGACGATATTGACCACGCCCGCCGGGATGTCGGCCTCGGCCACCAGCCTGGCCAGTTCCAGCGCGGCCAGCGGCGTCATTTCATGCGGCTTGATGACGATCGCATTGCCCGCCGCCAGCGCCGGGCCCAGCTTGCGCGCGACCAGCGCCAGCGGGAAATTCCAGGCGGCGATGGCGCCGACGACACCGACCGGCTTGCGGTCGATCAGGATCTTCTCGCCGGAGCGGGAGCCCGGAAGGATCTCGCCTTCCAGGCGGCGGGTATTTTCGGCCGCGAAGCGCAGCAGGTCCGTGGCGAACGCGACTTCGACGCGCGCCTCGCGGATCGGCTTGCCCATTTCCCGCGTGATCGTGCGTGCCAGATGCTCGGCATCCCGTTTGATCAGGCCGATGAGGCGATACAGGTCATCCGCCCGCTCGGTCGCGGTCCTGCGGCTCCATCCCGGCATCGCCTGCTTCGCGGCCGCCACGGCACGGTCGACATCCTCGGACGTGCCGTTGGCGACCTCGGCGAGGACGTCACCCGTCGCCGGGTTTTCCACGGCCAGGCGCTCGCCCTTGGCCGCCGGCACCCAACGGCCGTCGATGAAAAGATCATAGGTTTTCTGCAAAGCCATGTTCCTCTTCTTTCCGGCTCAGGATTCAACGAGAGTATGGCCAAAAGTTGCGGAACAGGGCTGGACCCAGCCCGGCGGCACGGACATGGCCATGAAAACGGCCATAAAAAAGGCGGGTCCCGAAGGACCCGCCCTGCCCGCACCGGCGATGCGACCTACCCCGACCGGACCGCCGTCGCCGGCGGAATGGTGCGTTCGGTCCAGCCGCCGCCCAGGGCGCGATAGACGGTGATCAGGTTCTGGTAGCGCGCTTCCTGCACTACGATCAGGTTCTGCTGCGCGGTATAGAGCGCGCGCTGCGCCTCGAGCGTGTTCAGGTAGGAATCCACCCCCGCGTCGAAGCGCATCCGCGCCAGCCGGTACGCATCGGCCGAGGACCCCACCAGCGCGTCGAGCTGCCGCGACTGGTCCAGGTAAGTCGCCCGCGCCGCCAGGGCGTCCGAGACCTCGTGGAACGCGGTCTGGATCGCCTTTTCGTACGCCATCAGGCGCTGGTCCCGCCGGGATTTGGAGACCTGCAGCGATCCCTCGTTCTGGCCCCAGGTCAGCAGCGGGATCTGCAATTGCGGGTTGGCCCCCCACGTCGTGGCGCCGGAGGTGAACAGGTTGCGGAACTGCAGGCTGGACACCCCGTCCGACGCCGTCAGGATCAGGCGCGGGAAGAAGGCGGCGCGCGCGGCGCCGATATCGTCGTTGGCCGACAGCAGCGCGAATTCCGCCGACACGACATCCGGCCGCCGGTCCAGCAGGTCGGACGGCAGCCCCGCCGGCAGGTCGGCCAGCACCGTCTGGCGGCCGAAGGGGGCCGGGTCCGGCAGGTTGGCCGGCAGCGGCGCGCCCACCAGCATAACCAGTTCGTTTTCATCCTGCGCGATCTGGCGCAGGTACTGGGCACGATAGGCGGCTGCCTGCTCGACCTGGGTTTCCACCTGGCGCAGGGTCAGCTGGTCGGTCTCGCCCCGGTCGAACCGCGCCTGGGTCAGGCGCAGCGTATCCTGCTGGGACGCCAGGGTACGTTCGGTCACCTGCAACTGCTCGCGGTCCGCCAGCCACGCGACATAGGTCGTCGCAACCTGCGAGATCACGCTGATCAGCAGCCCGCGCGCGTTGGCGGCCTGGCTGAGCACTTGGTCCGATGCCTCGCGCGACAGGCTGCGGATGCGGCCGAACAGATCGATCTCGTAGGACGAGAAGCCGATGCCGCCCGAGTAATATTTAAAGACGTGGCCGTTGCTGTAGTACTCGCCGTGTTTGCCCGCATCCAGGCCCGGCGCGAAGCTCAGGCCCCCATTCCCCGACGGCGCCTGGTAGAGCGCCATCCCGGTCCCGCCGATCTGCGGGAACAGCGAGGCATGCTGCACCCGGTACTGGCCCTGGGCCTCGATGACCGCCGAAGCCACCGAACGCAGGTCGCGATTGTCGCGCACCGCCAGCGCGATCAGCGCCTGCAGGCGCGGATCGACGAAGAAGTCGCGCCAGCCCAGGTCGGACGCCGCCGTCCCGATCTGCCCGGTGCTGCCGGCATGATAGGCCTCGCCTTTCGGCCAGCTTGCCGCGACCGGCAGCGCCGGCCGCTTGTAGTCGGGGATCAGCGTGCAGCCCGACAGCGCCGCCAGGACCAGCAGCCCGGCGCGGCGCGGAAGAGAAAACCCGTTCATCGACTCAACTCTCCTGACCGGACGGCCCGGCGGGACGGGACAGGTGCGCGTAGGGGTCCGGACGGTCCTTCACCCGCTTGACCCGGAACAGCCGCAGCACCAGCACGAAGAACAGCGGCACGAAATAGATGGCCAGCAGGGTGGCGGACAGCATGCCGCCCACCACGGCGGTGCCGATGGCGACACGCGCCCCCGACCCGGCGCCGGTCGCGATCGCCAGCGGAAACACGCCGCAGACGAAGGCGATCGAGGTCATCAGGATCGGCCGCAGGCGCTCGCGCCCCGCCTTGACCACGGAATCCAGCAGGTCGTCGCCGGATTCGAAGAAGGCCTTGGCGAATTCCACGATCAGGATCGCGTTCTTCACCGCCAGCCCCACCGTGGTCAGCAGGCCGACCTGGAAATAGACGTCGTTGGCCAGTCCGCGCCACAGCGTCGCCCCCAGCGCACCCAGCACGCCCAGCGGAATGACCAGCAGCACGGCCAGCGGAATGGCCCAGCTTTCATACAGCGCCGCCAGGCAGAGCAGGATCACCGTGCCGGCCAGTGCATAGAGCGGCCCGGTGGACGACCCCGAGGCCATCTGTTCGTACGACAGGCCGGTCCATTCATAGCCGATCCCGGGCGGCAGCTTGGCCAGGGCCTCCTGGATCGCGGTGATCGCGGTCCCGGTGCTGTAGCCGGCCGCGGGCTGGCCCAGGATTTCGAACGCGTTCAGGCCGTTATAATCCTCGACCTTCTGCGGGCCGACGATCCATTTGCCCGATGCGATGGCGTTGAAAGGCACCAGCCCGTTGGTCACGTTGCGCAGGTACCATTTGTTCAGGTCGCTGGGCAGCATGCGGGCATCGGGCTCGCCCTGGATGTAGACCTGCTTCACGCGGTCGTCGCGCATGAACTGGTTGACGTAGATCGACCCCAGCGCGCCTTCGATCGTCGTGTTGATCTCGGCATTGGTCACGCCCAGCGCGTTCGCCTTCTCGCGGTCGATGTCCAGCCGGTATTGCGGCGCATCCTCCAGGCCGTTGGGACGCACCGCCTGCAGGCGCGGGTCCTTCATCGCCGCCATCAGGATCTGGTTGCGCGCGGCCAGCAGCTTGTCATGACCCAGATGACCGCGATCCTCCAGTTCCAGATCGAAGCCGGTGGCGTTGCCCAGTTCCAGGACCGCCGGCGGATTGATGGCGAAGATCTGGGCTTCGGGATCGCCCCAGAAATGCATCATCACCCGCATCGCCACCGCCGAGGAGTTACGCGCGGCGCCGGGCCGGTCGTCCCAATCCTTCAGCCGGACGAAGAACGCGCCCGCGTTCTGGCCCTGGCCGGCGAAATTGAAGCCGTTCATCGAGAAGACCGACACGACGTTGGCGGACTCGCTCTTGAGGATATAGTCGGTGATCTTGCGGTTGACGGCGGCCGTCTGTTCCTGGGTGGCGCCCGGGGGCATGGTCACCTGGCCGAAGATCAGGCCCTGGTCCTCGTCCGGCAGGAAGCCGCCGGGAATCCGGGTGAACAGGAACAGGACCAGGCCGGTCACCAGCACGTACAGCACCAGCGACAGGGGCGCGCGCTTCAGCATCCAGCGCACCCCGGACTGATAGCCCGTATTGGCGCGGGCGAAGGTGCGGTTGAACCATCCGGCCGGCCCGCGCGTCTTTTCATGCGTGCCGGGCTTGAGCATCGTGCCGCACAGCGCCGGCGTGATGATCATCGCCACCAGGACCGACAGCCACATCGCCGCGACGATGGTGACCGAGAACTGGCGGTAGATCACGCCGGTCGATCCCCCGAAGGCCGCCATCGGCAGGAACACCGACGTCAGCACCAGCACGATGCCGACCAGCGCGCCCGAGATCTCGTCCATCGAGACGCGGGCGGCGTCCTTGGGCGAGAGGTTCTTCTCCGCCATCACGCGTTCGACGTTTTCCACCACCACGATGGCGTCGTCGACCAGCAGGCCCACCGCCAGGACCATGGCCAGCATGGTCAGCGTGTTGATGGAAAAGCCCAGTGCCGCCAGGATGCCGAACGTGCCCAGCAGCACGACCGGCACCGCGATGGTGGGAATCAGCGTGGCGCGGAAGTTCTGCAGGAACACCAGCATGACCAGGAAGACCAGGCCGATCGCTTCCATCAGCGTGATGACGACTTCCTTGATCGACAGCACGATGAAGGGCTCGGTATCCAGCGGGTAGACGACCTTCAGCCCCGGCGGGAAGAATTTCTGCAGTTCGTCCACCTGGGCGCGCACCGCCGTTTCCGTCGTCAACTGGTTCGCCCCGGGCGCCAGCTTCAGTGCCATGCCGACCGTGGGCTTGTTGTTGTAGAACGAGCTGATGTTATAGCTCTGCGGTCCCAGCTCGACCCGGGCCACGTCGCGGATGCGCACCTGCGAGCCGCCCTGGGCCACGCGCAGCAGGATATTGCCGAATTCCTGGGGCGAGGTCAGGCGTGTCGGGCCGACGATGGTGGCGTCCAGCCGCGCGCCCTGCCGGGCCGGCAGGCCGCCGATCTCGCCCGACGAGACCTGGATGTTCTGGTCCTGGATCGCGGCCTGCACGTCGCTGATCGTCAGGCCGTACTTGTACAGCTTGCCCGGGTCCAGCCAGATGCGCATGGCGTATTCGGCGCCGAACAGCGTGTGGTCGCCCACCCCCGACACGCGGCTGAGCGGGTCGGAGACGTTCGACGCCACGTAATC
Organism: Gluconacetobacter diazotrophicus PA1 5; assembly: GCF_000067045.1. Classification (NCBI taxonomy): domain Bacteria; kingdom Pseudomonadati; phylum Pseudomonadota; class Alphaproteobacteria; order Acetobacterales; family Acetobacteraceae; genus Gluconacetobacter; species Gluconacetobacter diazotrophicus. The sequence goes on along the minus strand of NC_010125.1, from coordinate 1,282,847 downwards.
GGCGATATCGAAGCCCGACATGCTTCCGTCGGTGGAAATGAAGGCCAGCACCAGCATGAAGTTCTTGACGGCCTTGGTCACCGTCAGGCCCTGGGCCGTGACTTCGGTCGGCAGGCGCGGCTGGGCCAGCTGCAGCTTGTTCTGCACCTGCACCTGCGCAATGTCGGGGTCGGTCCCCTGCGCAAAGGTCAGGTCGATTTCCATCTGGCCGCTGGCATAGGACTGCGCCGACACGTACTCCAGGTGATCGAGGCCGTACATCTGCTGCAGGATGGGCCGCACGACGGTGTTGTTCACCGTTTCGGCCGACGCACCCGGATAGGTGACGGTGATGGCGATCTGCGGCGGCGCGATCGAGGGATATTGCGCGATCGGCAGGCGGAAGACGGCGACGGCCCCCACCAGCATGATCACCAGGCCGATGACCCATGCGAAGACGGGCCGGTCGATGAAGAAGCGCGACATGGATCGTTACCCCGCCTTGCCCTGATCCTGCGGAGCACCGCCCTGCGCGACCTCGGTGGGTGCGACGGTATCGCCGGGGTGGATCTTCTGCAGGCCGCTGACCACTACCCGATCGCCGGGCTTCAGCCCGTCGGTCACGATCCAGTCTGTGCCGACGGCGGCCCCGGTCGTGATCATGCGCGTCGCCACCTTGCTGTCCGCGCCCACGACCATGACCATGGGGTCACCGTGCGGGGTGCGCACCACCGCCACCTGCGGCACGCGCAGGGCCTTGGGATCGACGCCTTCCTGCAGTTCGGCATGCACGTACATGCCCGGCAGCAGCATATGGGCGGCGTTGGGGAAGATGGCGCGGACCACCACGGTGCCCGTCGTCTCGTCCACGTTCACCTCGGAGAATTCGAGGCGGCCCTGCGTTTCATAGCGGCTGCCGTCCTCCAGCGTCAGGCTGACGGTGGCGGCATTGTCGCCCGCGCGGCTCAGCCGTCCCTGGGCCAGTTCGCGCCGCAGTTCCAGAAGCCGCGTCGCCGCCAGGTTCACGTCGACATAGATCGGGTCCAGCCGGGTGACGACCGACAGGCTGCTGGACTGGCCCACGACCGCTAGGGCACCCACCGTCATCAGCGATCGGCCGATGCGCCCGGAAATCGGCGACAGCACGCGGGTATAGCCCAGGTCGACCGCCGCGCGGTCCATGTTGGCACGGCCCTGGGCGATGTCGGCATCGGCCTCGCGCGCCGCCGCCAGGGCGTCATCGTAATCCTGCCGGCTGACGGCGTGGGCCTGCGCCAGCGGGCCGTAGCGGTCCAGCCGCGCCTGTGCCGTCACCCGCGCGGCCTTGGCGTGCAGCCATTGCGCCTTCGCCATGTCGTAGGTCGCCTGATAGGCGGACGGATCGATCTGGTACAGCTGCTGCCCGGCCGTGACGTCCGAGCCTTCGACGAACAGGCGCTTCTGGATCACGCCCGCGACCTGCGGGCGGACCTGGGCGATTTCGACCGCTTCGGTGCGTCCGGGCAGGTCGGTGGTGACGCCGACCGGCGCCGCGCGCAGGGTCAGGACCTCGACCCTCTGCGGCGGCGGGGCGAGGGGCGCGGCCTTGCGGTTGCATCCGGCCAGCGCCAGGGACGCACAGGCGGCCAGAAGGACGGCACGATAAGGACGAGGGGGCGTCATGCGTGGTTCAACCCTGCAGAAAGCGTGGTGTGAAAGCGTGGTACGCCGGGTCGAACGAGGATGAATCACGGGGGGAATCCGGCCCGCGAAACCGACCCATGCAAGACCGGCATATGGAAACTGTATGGTTTTCTTGATTGGAAACTATTTCGTTTCTAAAATCCGGTCAATGGCTGTCATTCCGATGCCGTGAAGGAGATTTCATGATGCCCGCACCCGGGGCTGACATTTCGGACCTTGTGCGCCCCTGTCCCGACGAGGCAGTGGCCCAGGGCCCCGAAAAGCGCTGTCCCGGCCGCCCCCCGGTGCTGGAGGAAGGCGAACGGCGGGAGATGATCCTGAATGCCGCGTGCCAGGTGCTGGACGATCACGGCTATCAGTCCGCGTCGATGGACAAGCTGGCGCAACAGTCCGGCATGTCGAAAAAGACGATCTACCAGATGTTTCCGTCGAAGCACGACCTGTTCAGGACCCTGATCAGCGAACGGCTGTTCGACATGAAGCATGCCTCGGTCTGTCCCTGCCGCGACCTGCCGCCCGAAGAGGAACTGGTGCAGATCCTGACCTCCATCGCCGCCAACGCGCTACAGGCCGACCGGATGTGCCTGATCCGCGCCATCGTCGGCGAAATCCGCGATTCGGCGGAAATCCGCAAGATCATGCAGGACATCGAGATCAGTGGAAACTGCAACCAGGTCGAGGCCTGGCTGCGGCGCCAGCAGGCCGCCGGCACCTACATGATCGACGATGTCGAGGATCTGGGCCACGGCCTGTTCAGCATGACGGTGGGCAAGCTGATCCTGGCGGAACTGTTCCATTGCCGCGATCCCGCGACGCCGGCCGAGATCGAGGCGAATATCCGCCGCTGGATCCGCATCTTCCTGGGGGGGCTGGAGCAGATCGTTTATTAAGGCCGCGGCGCGCGCGATCGGGGTTCCGCGCGCCGGGAAAGAGGCTATCATCGGCGGGATGACCGGATCGACCAAGGATACCGCACGATGAGCGCCCGGCCGGCCCGCTTCTGTTCCGGCAGCATCCTGCGCCACGTGGTGGTCATGGCCGGAACGGGGGCCATCGGCCTGATGGCCGTCTTCGCGGTCGACCTGCTGAACCTGTTCTATATCTCGCGCCTGAACGATCCGGCGCTGACGGCGGCCATCGGCTTCACCGGCGCGGTCGGCTATGTCCAGATCGCGGTGTCGATCGGCATGTCGATCGGACTGGGGGCCGTGACCGCGCGGCAGATCGGCGCGGGGCGTCACGACCTGGCCCGCCGCATCGCCTCGTCCTTCCTGCTGGTCATGATCGTCACCACGGCGGCGCTGGGGCTGGCCACGGCACTGTTCTCGGCCCCGATCCTGCACCTGTTCGGCGCGACGGGGCGCGCGGCCGCGCAGGCTGACGGCTATATCCGCATCGTATCCCCCGCTTTGTCGCTGATCGCGGTCGGAATGGGCTGTTCCAGCCTGCTGCGCGCGGTGGGCGACGCCAGGCGATCGATGAACGTCACGCTGATCGGGGCGCTGGCGTCCGCCCTGCTGGACCCGCTGCTGATCTTCGTCCTGCATCTGGGGCTGGAGGGGGCGGCGATCAGCACCATCCTGTCACGGGGGCTGGTCTCCCTGCTGGGGCTGCATGCCGTGCGCCGCCACGGGCTGCTGGGCTATCCGTCCGGGCGGCATATCCTGCCGGACGCCCGACTGGTCGGCGGGGTGGCGACCCCCGCGATCCTGACCAACCTGGCCACCCCGATCGGCGGATTGTTCATCACCAATGCGATGGCCAATTTCGGCCTGGCCGCCGTGGCCGGCCAGGCGACCATCGACCGGATCGTCCCGGTGGCCTTCGCCTTCGTCTTCGCCCTGACGGGTTCGGTCGGGCCGATCATGTCGCAGAACCTGGGCGCCGGGCACCTGGACCGGGTGCGCGAGGCGCTGGTCGCGTCGCTGAAGCTGGTGGCGGCCTGCGTGGCCATCACCTGGATGATCCTGCTGCCGGCGCAGGATCTGGTGGTCGAGGCCTTCGCCGCGCAGGGCACCACGGCGGCGCTGATCCGCCTGTTCTGCACCTGGACCATCGGCGGCTATGTCTTCATCGGCATGCTGTTCGTGGCCAATACCGCCTTCAACAATCTGGGCTTTCCGCTCTATTCGACCCTGTTCAACTGGGGTCGGGCCACGCTGGGCACCATTCCGTTCGTGTGGATCGGCATGCGGTTCGGGCCGTGCGGGGTGCAGGTCGGCCAGGTGCTGGGCTGCGTCGTCTTCGGCACCTGGGCGGTCCTGACCGCCTTTTCCGTCGTCGGTCGGCTGAAACCCGGGCGGGTCGCGCCGGGCCTAGCCACGGAACTGCCGGCCCGCACCGCCAAGAGCGCGCTGGCCGAACTGGACGAACTGGACGAGGAACAGCAGATCACCGACGATCTGGCCGACCGATCCGCCCGCGCGTGACCGGCCGCCGGACGCGGCGACACACAGGCAGGAGACAGGACGATGGCCAGGCTGACCGAGGAAGAACGCGCGGACCTGCCGGACGAGGATTTCGCGCTGCCGGGACGGCGGTATCCGATCCCGGACGCGGCGCATGCGCGCGACGCGCTGGCCCGGGCCAGCGCGATGCTGCATGAGGGGCATCTGAGCCCCGAGGAGTACGAAACCGTCGTCAGCCGGGCGCGGGCACGGCTGGGAGAGTAAGGGTCTTAACCCAGCGCGGCCTCAAGCTGCGGCAGCACCTCGAACAGATCCGCGACCAGCCCGTAATCCGCGACCTGGAAGATCGGGGCCTCGGGGTCCTTGTTGATCGCCACGATGACCTTGCTGTCCTTCATGCCGGCCAGATGCTGGATCGCGCCCGAGATGCCGATGGCGATATACAGGTCCGGCGCCACGATCTTGCCGGTCTGCCCCACCTGGTAGTCGTTGGGCACGAAGCCCGCATCCACCGCCGCGCGCGAGGCGCCGATCGCAGCCCCCAGCCGATCGGCCAGCGGGTCGAGGAGCTTGAAATTCTCCTGGTTCTGCAGGCCGCGCCCGCCGGAGACGATGACCCGTGCGGATTCCAGTTCCGGGCGTTCGGATTTCGACAGTTCGATCGACACGAATTCCGACAGGGCGGACCCGTCCGGCACCGTGACCTGTTCCACCACGGCGCTGCCGCCCTCGGCCGGCGCGGGGTCGAAGGACGAGGCGCGCACCGTCACCACCTTGTACGCGTCGGCCGACTTCACCGTCGCCAGGGCGCTGCCCGCATAGATCGGGCGCACGAAGGTCTCGGCATCGATGATCGACACCACGTCGGGAATCGGCTGCACGTCCAGCAGGGCCGCCGCGCGCGGCAGCACGTTCTTGCCGGTCGCACCCGCCGCCGCGACGATGTGGCTGTAGGACGGGGCGAGGTCGGCGATCAGCGCGGCCAGCGGTTCGGCCAGTTCGTGGGCCACGGCGGCCCCGGCGGCGCGCAAAACCTTGGCGATACCGGGAATTTTCGCCGCCGCGTCCGCCACCGCCGCGTCACCCGTCACCAGGGCATGGACGTCCCCCGCCGACTTGCCCAGTTCCAGGGCCGCCGTCACCGCGGAACGCGAAGCCTGGCGGATCGTGCCGGACTCATGGTCCAGGAAAACGAGTACGGTCATGATCAGATCACCTTCGCTTCATTGCGCAGACGCGCCACCAGATCCTCGGCGGACGCGACCTTGACGCCGGCCTTGCGCGCCGGGGGTTCGGCCACCGAGACGATGGTCAGGCGCGGCGTCACATCCACCCCCAGGTCGGCGGGGGCCAGCGTTTCCAGCGGCTTCTTGCGGGCCTTCATGATGTTGGGCAGCGAGGCATAGCGCGGCTCGTTCAGGCGCAGGTCGGCGGTGACGATGGCCGGCAGCGCCAGCGACACGGTTTCCAGCCCGCCGTCGATTTCGCGCGTGACCGCCGCGCGGCCGTCCGCGATCTCGATCCTGCTGGCGAAGGTGCCCTGCGCCCAGCCCAGCAGCCCGGCCAGCATCTGGCCGGTCGCGTTCATGTCGTCGTCGATCGCCTGCTTGCCCAGGATCACCAGGTCGGGGCTTTCCTTCGCCACCAGCGCCTTCAGGACCTTGGCGACGCCCAGCGGCTCCACCGCCACGTCGGTCAGGACCAGGATGGCGCGGTCGGCGCCCATGGCCAGCGCGGTGCGCAGCGTGTCCTGGGATTGCTGCACACCGATCGACACCGCCACGATCTCGGTCGCAACGCCCTTTTCCTTCAGGCGCACCGCTTCCTCGACCGCGATTTCGTCGAACGGATTCATCGACATCTTCACGCCGGCCGTCTCGACACCCGTGCCGTCCGCCTTCACACGCGGCTTGATGTTGAAATCGATGACGCGCTTTACGGGAACAAGAACCTTCATGGACATCTTCGCCTGTCTGTCTACGGGGAACGGGGCGCCCGTTCAGGACGCCCCCCATACCGTATTTCGCGGGGAAATCACATCCCGCCGGGGTAATTCGGGCCGCCCGCGCCTTCGGGCGTGACCCAGTCGATGTTCTGGGTGGGGTCCTTGATATCGCACGTCTTGCAATGGACGCAGTTCTGCGCGTTGATCTGCAGGCGCGGATCGGTGTCCGCATCCACGACTTCATACACCCCGGCCGGGCAGTAGCGGCTTTCGGGCGCGCGGAACACGTCCCAGTTCACGGTCTTCCAGATCGCGGGATTGCGCAGCTTCAGGTGGACCGGCTGGTCTTCCTCGTGATTCGTGGCGGACAGGAAGACCGACGACAGCCGGTCGAACGTGACCTTGCCGTCCGGCTTGGGATAGGCGATGGGCGCGGACTTGCCGGCGGCCAGCAGGTCCTCGTTATCCGCATGGCGGTGATGCAGGGTCCAGGGCGCACGACCGCGCAGCAGCATGGCGTCGATCCCGGAATAGAGCGCCCCGCCCTTCATCCCGAACCGCGCGAAGGCGGGGCGGATATTGCGCACGCCGCGCAGTTCCTCCCACAGCCACGACGCGCGCACCCGGCGCATGTAGGACGTGGGTTCGGCCGTGCCGGCCTGCATGGCCTCGGCCACCGCCTCGGCCGCCAGCATGCCGGATTTCATGGCCGTATGGGTGCCCTTGATCTTCGGCACGTTCAGGAAGCCCGCCGTGTCGCCGATCAGCGCGCCACCGGGGAAGGTCAGGCGCGGCAGGGACTGGATGCCGCCTTCGGACAGGGCGCGGGCGCCATAGGCGATGCGCCGTCCCCCCTCGAAATACGGCCGGAAGGACGGATGCAGCTTCAGCCGCTGCATCTCGTCGAACGGCGACAGCCAGGTATTGGCGTAGTCCAGCCCGACGACGAAGCCGTAGGACACCAGGTTCTCGCCGAAATGATACATCCAGGCGCCGCCATAGGTGCGGTCGTCCAGCGGCCAGCCGAAGGAATGCTGCACCAGGCCGGGGCGGTGCCGTTCCTTGGGGATTTCCCACAATTCCTTGATGCCCAGGCCGTAGGTCTGGGGGTCCACGCCCTTGCGCAGGTCGTAGGTCGCCATCAGCCGTTTGGTCAGCGACCCGCGGCAGCCTTCGGCGAACAGGGTGTAGCGGGCGCGCAGTTCCATGCCGGGGGCGAAGTTCGCGCCGGGCTGGCCGTCGCGGCCCACGCCCATGTCGCCGGTCGCGACGCCCACCACGCGCCCGTCCTCGACCAGCAGCTCGGCGCCGGCGAAACCGGGATAGATCTCGACGCCCAGTTCCTCGGCCCGCGCGGCCAGCCAGCGGCAGACGTCGCCCAGGCTGACGATGTAGTTGCCGTGATTGCGCATGTGCGGCATCAGCCGGTCCAGCATCGGCACCGCATAGCCGCGCTTTTCCGTCAGGAAGAGCATCGCTTCCTCGGACACGGGGGTGTGCAGCGGGGCGCCGGTCTCGCGCCAGTCGGGCAGCAGCTCGTCCAGCGCGCGGGGTTCGATCACCGCGCCCGACAGGATATGGGCGCCGATTTCACTGCCCTTCTCGATCAGGCAGACCGTGGCGTCGGGGACCAGCTGGCGCAGCCGGATCGCCGCGGCCAGACCGGACGGACCGCCGCCGACAATAACAATATCGAATTCCATCGTCTCGCGGGCGTGTTCGGTCATGCCTCTTTCGTCTCGTCCTGCTGCGCCATGAGGGGGTCACGGCATGGGTGGAAAGTCTTGGATGCTTTCCTCATGAAGAATTTCGATCGGGGACACTAGAACCGACAGGCCCCGAACGCAAAGCGGGAGCCGGGCCCACCAGCCAGACGCAGGGACCCGGCGCCGGTCAGGCGGCCGGCCCGCAGGCCAGCTCTTCGGTGGCGCGCCATTCGGGGCCGACGAAATTCACGATCAGCGACCGGCGCAGGCCGTGGATCGGCCGCCGGACGAAGCCATGCCACGTGTCGGTGCCCGGCACGAACAGCAGGCCGGAATTGAACGCGCCGCTGGCGCGCCCCACGGCGCGCCCGTCCGCCGTCATCAGGTCGGTCCCCCAGTCGGCCGCCCCCGCATCGGTGGACAGCGAGACCAGCAGGGTCAGCTTCTTCGCCCCGATATCGGTATGCGACTCCAGCCAGAACCCGTCCGTGTCCAGGCACAGCTCCAGCCGCAGCGCCGTTCCGGCCAGGTGCGCACCGCAGCACGCCGTGATCGCGGCGCGGGTCGACGGGGCGTCGAACATGTCGGCCAGCATGTCCAGGCCGGGCTGCTGCCGCCGGTTGGCCGGGGTCACGAAGACGCGCCGGCCGTTGCGGGCCTCGCGCCGGCCGCCGGTATCGCCGCCATGCGTCTCGGCCCCGGGGTCCCAGGCCAGCAGGGCCGCCTGGACGGGTGGCGGCAGGACATCGGCCAGAATCCAGTGGGCGAAGGGCCGCGTCCCATGCTGCGCCGTGCGAAGCGACGCGGCAATTCCGGCCCGCGCCGAGGTCCCGTTATGCAAGGCCGCATCACGCAAGGCCACGTCATGCACTGTCATGGGGTCCGTCCGCGAAAAATGCTCTGTCCGACAAGGGGACTGATGAGCGGGAACCGCAGGTAGTGCGCCATCCGGCATGGATTTTCAAGAATTTCGGCCCACCCGCGGCGGAAGCCCTGAAGCCGCGTCCTACAGGGCGCCGGCATGGCGGGCGGCACCCGGGGGGGCGCGATGCGCGTCGAACAGGGCGGCGATGTTGCGCAGGAAGGGCCGTCCCGCGTCGGTCATGCGGATCATCGCGCCGTCCAGCGTCACGATCCCGTCCGCCGCCGCCTGGTGCAGGCCGGGCATGGCATCGGCGAACCAGGTCGCGGGCACGCCATGATGGGCGCCGATCGCCGCCGGATCGACCCGCAGGTCGCACATCAGCCGTTCGATCACCGCCCCGCGCAGCCGGTCGTCATCGGTGCGGCGCACCCCCCGCACCACCGGCAGGGTGTCGGTGCCCTGGCCCATCAGCCGCGCGTAGGCGGCGGCGGTCAGGGCGTTCTGGGTCATGCCCTGGGGATAGGAGGAAATCGCCGAGGCGCCGATCCCGATCAGGACCGGGGCCGGATCGACGGTATAACCCTGGAAATTGCGGCGCATGGTGCCGCCTTCGGCGGCGAGGGTCAGCGCGTCGCCGGGCCGGGCATAATGGTCCAGCCCGATCGCGCGATACCCGGCGGCACGCAGGACCGCATCGATCCGCGCACGTTGCGCCAGCCGTTCGGCGGGGCCGGGCAGCACGCTTTCGGGCAGCAGCGCCTGGCGCTTCTGCTTCCAGGGCACATGGGCGTAGCCGAACACCGCCAGCCGGTCGGGCCGCAGCGCGGCGGCGACGGTCGCCGCGGTTTCGCCCGCGCCGTCCACCGTCTGGTACGGCAGGCCATAGATCAGATCGACATTGACCGAGGCGATCCCGGCCGCGCGCACGCGGCGGACGCAGTCCTCGGTCTGGGCACGGCTCTGGATTCGGCCGCAGGCCGTCTGCACGGCGGGGTCCAGGTCCTGGACGCCCAGGCTGACGCGGTTGAATCCCAGCGTGCGCAGCAGGTCGGGATAGGCGTCGGGCATATGGCGGGGGTCGAGTTCGATCGCGATTTCCGCGTCGCGCTCGATGGTGAAGAGCCGGCGGATCGTCTGCATCGCGGCCCGCATGGTCTCGGGCGGCAGGGTCGTCGGCGTGCCGCCGCCCCACTGCACGTGGCGGACCGGATGGTCGGGGCCGAGGCGCCCGGCCACCCTGCGCAGTTCGTCCATCAGCAGCGCGCCATAGGCCGTACGGCCGGCCGGGTCGCGCATCACAGACGTGTTGCACCCGCAGAACAGGCACAGCGCATCGCAGAAGGGAACATGAAGATACAGCGAAAGCGGGGTGCCCGGCGCCATGGCGCGCAGCCACGCCTCGCTGTCATCCGCCCCGACCGAGGCATCGAACTGTGCCGCGGTCGGGTAGCTGGTGTAACGCGGCAGGTTGCCCCCGTACCGGATCAGCAGGTCGGAAGAGGGCATCCCCACGGGATCAGAACCGGTATTCGATACCGGCGCCTACCACCGTCGGGTCCAGCGAGTCATGCACCTTGATGCGCGGAACGCCATCGACGCCGCCACCATCGTTCGCCCAGGCATGCATGCGCATGAACATCTGCTTCACGTCGAAGTTGAAGAACCAGTTGCCCACGAGCTGGTAATCGAAGCCGACATTGAATGACGGGCCACCGGTCGTGCCGACATTCAGCTTCTTCACCAGGCCACCGGCCGGCGACTCGTTGTGGAAAAACGCCAGCGTGGCGCCGACGCCCACATACGGGTTGAACCGCTTGTGCGGACGGAAATGGTAGGCGATCGTGATGGTGGGCGGCAGAACCCAGGCGCTGCCGGCATCGATGTGGCCCAGGGCGCTGCCTTCGACCGCGACTTCATGCCGGGTGCTGGCGGCGATCAGGTCGGCCGAGATGTGGTCGGTGAAGAAGTATTCGAACGTCAGTTCCGGCATGACCTGGCGCGTGGTCTTGGCCCGCGCCCCGGGCAGCACCGCACCGCCGGCCCACACCTTGCTGTCGCGGTCTTCAGGCAGGACGCCCAGCGCGGACAGGCGGATCAGGAAGTCGCCCTTGCCCAGACCGATCTTGGTGCTGGCGCAGGTTTCGAAGATGCCGCAATGGCCGCCATGCGACGGCGGGGGCGCCATGACGGGGGCCACCACGGGCGCGCTGACATAGGCCGACGGCGTCGCGGTCTGGGCGCGTCCCGCACCGGGCGCCAGCGCCGCCATGCCGGCAACCATCGAGAAGGCAAGGGTACGGGTCAGTTTCATCGTGTGCGAACCTTTCGTTTTTTCGCGACGAACAACATCGTGTTATCCGCAAAGATCATGGGAACCCTATCGTCGCCTTGACATGAATCAACCGCGGCCCGGCGGTCCGATCCCCCGGAGACGGCCCCGATTTTTTTGCCACGGAGGCCCTTCGCGCGCGGGCGGCCACGCGGGACGGCGACGGCGCGCCGATGCCTCTGAATTGCCCGCGAAACGCCAAATATCCGGGCATCGGATGCGAAGGCCGCCCCCGTCCGCCAGGCGTCCCCCGGGGGCGGGCCGAGGTGCCGATCCGCCGCCAGTACCAGCCCAGGCGCATATCAGAACCGCGACCGCAGGGTATCAATCCGCGTCACTGTTGCTCTTCGGCCACAGGCGGTACGCCCCCCAATGACGCAGTCCATCAGCAGGAGAATCGCCGATAGCGCGAGAAGCGATTCATACATTGTGGCGATATCGCAACAATCCGGCTCCGCCAGCGCGCGGCCGGTCCGGTGAGCCGGCGACCCTTCCCTACGGCGTCCAGTACCGGCGCGCGCCGCCCCGGCTTAATAAGCATTGATTCAGATCAATTCTGGCCGCATCCTGTGTTGCAGTCTTCTGCGACGGACCGTGACCCGGTCTGCCGAAACGACCAGTCCGCCATCCCCGGCGGGCCTGAACCGGGAGGAACCCGGACGTATGTCTGACCAGACTACCTGTGAGCGCGAATCCCGGCCACGCCGCCTGATCCTGGCCGGTGCGCACCGCCAGCCGGGTTACTGCCTGACCTGCGGCGTCCGTCCCCGCAGCGTCTGCAGTGCCATCAGCGACGACGACATCGTCCGGCTGGCGGAAACGGCGGTCGAGACCCTGGTACTGCCGGGCCGCGCCTTCGTCGAGGAAGGCGCCCCCGCGACCGATTTCTTCAGCATCACCTCGGGCAACGTGAAGCTGTTCAAGGCGCTGCCCGACGGACGGCGGCAGATCACCGGCTTCGCGGGTGCCGGGCATTTCCTGGGGCTGGCGGTGACGGACCAGTACGCCTTCGGGGCCGAGGCGGTGGACACGGTGCGGCTGTGCCGGTTTTCACGCGCGCGGATGCGGCACCTGATGGACGATTTCCCCCGGCTGGAACGCAGGCTGCTGGAGGAAGCGTCGAACGAGCTGGTGGCGGCGCAGAACCAGATGCTGCTGCTGGGCCGCAAGACCGCGCGCGAACGGGTGGCCAGCTTCCTGCTGGACCGCGTGCGCGACATGCTGAATCCGTCCGGGGACGTCCCCCTGCCCATGACCCGTTCGGACATCGCCGATTACCTGGGCCTGACGATCGAGACCGTCAGCCGGACATTGAGCTGGATGCGCACCGAACGCCTGATCACCATCGGCAAGGGCCACACCGTGCGCATCACCGCGATGGAGCGGCTGGAATCCCTGGCCAGCGGCAATAGCTGAGAGGCTGCCTCTGAACGGCTGGTCCGGGCGCCTGCGGCTTTCCGCTATTCGGTTTCCTGTTCCCGCCGGGGAATGATCGCGGACTGTACGGTGCGTGCGCGGGTCGGGCCGCCGACAACGTGGCCGATCGGGGTCAGGACATCGACATGGTCGCAGATGATCTTGAACACCGCCAGCATCGGCACCGACAGGAACGCCCCCCACACGCCCCACAGCCAGTCCCAGAACATCAGCGAGCCCATGACCAGCACCGGATTGAGGGTGAAGCGCCGGGCCAGCACCATCGGCGTGATCGTCTCGCCTTCCATCAGGTGGATGCACAGATACACCGTGGGCGGCAGCAGCGCCTGCAGGGCCGACGGAAAGACGAACAGGCTGACGACGAAATAGATCACGATGCCGGTCAGCGGCCCGATGATGGGAATATAGTTCAGCAGGAAGGCCAGGACCCCCCACAGCAGCGGGTTCGGCATGCCGAACACCCAGCATTGCAGCATGTTCGCCAGGCCGACCAGCACGTTGATGATCGTGATGGTGGTCAGATAGAGCGAGACATTGCGTTCGATCTGATAGGCGATCTGCACCGCGCGGCGCTTGTCGGCGAAGGTCGGCATGATCTCGACGAACCGGCGCAGCAGGCTGTCGCCCTGCGCCAGCAGGAAGAACAGCATCAGCATCATGGTGAAGAGCTGGCCCACGAAGGCACGCGTGCCCAGCAGCACGCTGGAGCCGAACGTGCCCAGCCCGCCGCCCGGCGACGACGAGGGCGCCAGCAGCACCACCTGACCGCCGCCACCGCCCCCTTGCCGTCCGCTGACGACGGACAGGAAATTCTCGATCCGGTCATTGGCCGCCTGGATCATCTGGATCGGGCGGTGCAGGACGGCCAGGTGCGTCTGGAGGGCGGCCATGGTCTGCGGCGCGCGCGCGATCCAGCCGGCGGCGGGTACCGAGATCGCGGTGCCGATCGCGCCCACCACCCCGAACACGCCCAGGATCAGCACCAGCGCCGACAGCGTCTTGGGCAGGTGCAGCCGCGTATGCAGCACCCGCATCGGCGCCGACAGCAGCAGGTTGACCACCAGCGCCAGCACGATCGGCAGGATGATCGCCGCCGCGAAATACAGCGTGTAGAAGACCGCCAGGACCGTGAGGATCAGCAGGCAGATGGTCTGGGGATCGAAGCGGCTGCGACGCACGACCTCGGCCGCGCGCTGCTGCTGATGTGCCTCGAACATGTCGGCATCGTCCAGATCGGGTACAGGCGGCATGGCCCAGTCTCGCCCACGGCAGTCGGGTCGCCGGATGGTCCCGGCGCCGTCGGTTTGGGCGTAGTCCGCCGCCACCCCGGGCGCAAGGCACAAGTCGCGGCGGCATCGGTGCCACGCGTTGCGCGCAACCGACGAGGGAAATCCCCGCCCTCTCGCCCATGACGGCGATTTGGCTTGAAACCGGCCGCGAACGGGTTTCAGATCTCCGATGAATGCGGGGTTTCCCGCCTTCATCAGCCAGAAGACGGAGGATATGATGGCCTGGACTGCACCCAAGATCACCGAGGTTCCGCTGGGCGCGGAAATCAACAGCTACGTCTGCGGCCAGAAGAAATAAGCCGCATCGCGCCGCCTGCCTCGCGCGGGCGGCGCTTTTTCCCTGGCGGGGCCTTCCCCCTTGGTCCACCCCATGAGGGGTCTTCGACCGCGTCGCGATATGCTCTGGACTTCTCCGCCATGATCGACCTCATCGTTCTCGGCGCCGCGGCGGGCGGCGGTTTCCCACAATGGAATTCCAACGCCCCGGCATGCCGGCGCGCCCGGGCGGACGATCCGGCGGCGCCGTCCCGCACCCAGGCTTCGATCGCCGTCAGCGGGGACGGCGCGCACTGGTTCGTCGTCAACGCCTCGCCCGACCTGCGGGCGCAGATCGGCCAGACCCCGGCGCTGCATCCAAGGCACGGCCTGCGCTCGACCCCCATTGCCGGCGTGATCCTGACCGGAGGCGAGGTCGATACCGTCACCGGGCTGCTGACCCTGCGCGAACGCCAGCCCTTCACCCTGCTGGCGACGCCGCCGGTGCTGGACCTGCTGGACGCCAATCCGATTTTCGAGGCGCTGGACCGCAGCATCGTCCCGCGCGTGCCCCTGGCGCTGGACCAGCCCTTCGCCCTGGCGCTGCCCGACGGCACGCCCGCCGGGCTGACGATCACCCCCTTCGCGGTTCCGGGCAAGGTGCCGCTCTATGCCGAGAGCGGGCCCGATCCCGCCGCCATCGTCGAGAACGGCGAGACGATCGGGCTGGCGATGACCGACGGCGTGCGCCACGCCTATTTCATTCCCGGCTGCGCGCGCATGACCGGCCCCCTGCGGGCGCGCCTGCGCGGCGCGGACCTGGTCTTCTTCGACGGCACGCTGTGGACCGATGACGAGATGCTGCGCGCCGGCGTGGGACAGAAGACCGGACAGCGCATGGGCCATATGTCGGTCAGCGGTGACGGCGGGACCATCGATGCGTTCGCGGACCTCGACGTCCGGCGCAAGGTGCTGATCCATATCAACAATTCCAATCCCCTCCTGCTGGCCGACAGCCCGGAGCGCCAGGTCGCGCACCAGGCGGGGTGGGAGGTTTCATTCGACGGCATGAGGATCACGACATGACTGGCTCGCCCCTGTCCCCGCCCCTGTCCCCGGACGAACTGGAGGCGGCGTTGCGGGCCATCGGTGCCGCGCGCTATCACAACCTGCATCCTTTCCACCGCGCCCTGCATGACGGCAGGCTGAACCGCGCGCAGGTGCAGGCCTGGGCGCTGAACCGCTATTATTACCAGAGCCGCATCCCGGCCAAGGACGCCACCCTGCTGGCGCGGCTGCCGACGGCGGAACTGCGCCGGGAATGGCGGCGGCGGCTGGTGGACCATGACGGCGACGCGCCGGGCACCGGCGGCGTGGCCCGCTGGCTGAAGCTGACCGACGGGCTGGGGCTGGAACGTGCCGAAGTCGAATCGCTGAAGGGGCTGCTGCCCGCCACCCGCTTCGCGGTCGACGCCTATGTCGACTTCGTGCGCGACCGCTCGATACTGGAAGCGATCGCCTCCTCGCTGACCGAACTGTTCTCGCCCACCATCATCAGCGAGCGCGTGGCGGGCATGCTGCGCCACTATGATTTCGTGACGCCGGAGACCCTGGCCTATTTCCAGCCCCGGCTGACCCAGGCGCCCCGCGATTCCGATTTCGCCCTGGCCTATGTCCGCGACCATGCCCGCACGGTGCAGGAGCAGCAGGCCGTGCTGGACGCGCTGACCTTCAAATGCGACGTACTGTGGTCCATGCTGGATGCGCTGGATTACGCCTATGTCTCGCCCGGGCGCATCCCGCCCGGCGCCTTCCGGCCCCTGCCGGCGTGACCGACGCGCCCCCCCGGGATCGGAATGCCGAGCAGGCGGTGATGCGCTTCATGCGCGGCACGCGCCTGCAGCATGACCGGGTGCGCGACCAGTGGGTGATCCAGGCACCGGAGCGCGCCTTCATCGCCGATCCGGTGGCGACCGAAATCCTGCGCCTGGTGGACGGGCAGCGGCCGGTGTCCGCCATCATCGACGATCTGGCCGCCCGGTTCGATGCGCCCCGTCCCGTCATCGCCCGCGACGTGCTGGCGCTGATCGCCGAGTTGACCGACCGGCAGGTGCTGACCACATGACGGCCATGCCTGCCGCCGCCCGCCCTGCCGTTCCCCCGCCGATGAGCCTGCTGGCCGAGCTGACGCATCGCTGTCCGCTGCAATGCCCGTACTGCTCGAACCCGCTGGCACTGGATGGGCGCGAGGGCGAGCTTTCGACCGCCGAGTGGCGTCGCGTCCTGGACCAGGCGGCGGAACTGGGCGTGCTGCAGGTGCATTTTTCGGGCGGCGAGCCGATGGCGCGCGCCGACCTGCCGGACCTGGTGCGTCATGCCGCCGGGCGCGGGCTGTATACCAACCTGATCACATCCGGCGTTCTGCTGACCGAAGCGACGTTCCGTGCGCTGGCCGACGCGGGACTGGACCATGTCCAGCTTTCGTTCCAGGACGTCGATGCCGCGCCGGCCGAGACGATCGGCGGCATGAAAGGCGCGCAGGCGAAGAAGCTGGCCGCCGCGCGCATCGTCGTGGCGGACGGCATGCCGCTGACGCTGAATTTCGTCATCCATCGCGGCAATGCCGCGCGCATTCCCCGCATGCTGGACCTGGCGGTGACGCTGGGCGCCCGGCGGGTGGAAATCGCGCATACGCAATATTACGGCTGGGGGCTGGTAAACCGGGGCGCCCTGATGCCCACCCGCGCGCAGTTGGACGAGGCCACCCGCGCGGTCGAGGATGCGCGGGCGCGGCTGGGCCCGGCGCTGGCCATTGATTATGTCACCCCGGATTACTATGCCGACCAGCCCAAGCCGTGCATGGGCGGGTGGGGGCGACGCTTCGTCAATGTCTCGCCCGCCGGGCGGGTCCTGCCCTGCCATGCCGCCGAGACGATCAAGGGCGTGCCCATGCCCGACATCCGCGCTGCCGGCCTGGGCGAGATCTGGGCCGACGCGCCGCTGTTCCGCCTGTTCCGCGGCACGGACTGGATGCCCGAACCCTGTCGCGGCTGCGACCTGCGCGAGCAGGACTGGGGCGGCTGCCGCTGCCAGGCGCTGGCCCTGCTGGGCGACGCGGCGGCGACCGATCCGGTCTGCGCCAGATCACCGGCCCATGCGCGGATCACCGAAATCCTGGACAGCCTGCCGGACACCCCGCCGCAGCTGGTCTATCGCCGCTTCGGCAATACCCCGGTCTGATATCGTCTTCTGTCTTCCGAAAAGGAACAGAAACCATTCCCGTCAAAGGTTACAGGACACCCGCCCCCCAATGAAGCGCGGCGCGCCGGGAATATAGAGATAGGTCGTCGTCGCCTGACCGCCCGAGGTGTAATACTGCCGGTTCAGGATGTTCGACGCATAGAGCGTGACCTGCCAGCGGTCCGAGGCCGGGCGGAGCGTCACATGCGCGCCCAGCAGGAAATAGGGCGGCAGGCGGTAGAACCCCGTTCCGCCCGGTGTCATGGCCTGGGCGCCGCGATAGACCCAGTTGGGCCCGAATTCCACGGCGTAGCGCGGGTTGACGGCCTGGCGCCAGTCGAGCTGGCCGTTGAGCGTCAGTTTCGGCTGGCCGTTATCCACGCCCGAGAAATTGTCGTTGATCGCCTTCCACACGCCATGCTGCGCGTAATAGGCGTTCGTCTTGGCGCGATTGACGGTCGGGAAGTCCTGGAACGTGCCGCGCTGCCAGCCGAAATTCTGCGTGACGAACACATGGCGGAGCGGGTGCAGGTCGATCGTCCCCTCGAACCCCCAGCTTTCGGATTTCGGCACATTGGTCAGTTGGCTCAACGGCCCGTAATCGGGGATCAGGATCGTACCGAGGATCTGCTGGTTATGGAAATCGTTGTAGAAGGCGGCGGCATTGATCCGCAGCACGTTGGGAATCGGGTCGCTTTTCAGCCCCAGTTCATAGGTCAGCACGCTCTCGGGCTTGAACGGCGCGAGCTGCGCCTGGACCTGGGTGTTGTTGGCCGTGAAGCCGCCGGGTTTGAAGCCCTTGCTCATCTTGTAATAGAGCAGGACGCTCTTCGTCGCCTGCCACGATACGCCGACCTGGCCCGCGAACTGCGCCGCCGCCGTGCTCTCGCCGTGGAAATCCAGCGTGCGGCCGCCATAGATCCGCGACGTCAGCCCGGTGATCGCGCGGTCGTCGATTTCGTGCAGAAGCCCGGTGAACAGCGTCACGTTCCCCGGCAGGCGGTAGCTGACATGGCCGAATTCCGAGGTCGCTTCCTGGTTCAGGCCGAAACTGGAATCCTGCATGTAGCCGCGCGCCGGCAGGTAGTCCGTATAGTCGAAATAGAAGCTCTGGTTCATGCGCGAACGCTGGTAATAGGCACCCAGCACCCATTGCAGCCGGTCCTGGGCGTTCGTGTTCGACAGGCGCAGTTCCTGCGTGAAACTGTTGGCGGCGATCGTGCGGTAGGCGTCCGCCTGGGCGGCGGCGGTGGCGTCCTGGTCGGTATACTCGCCCTCGCGCTCGGTCTCGAAGGCGCTGACCGAGGTCAGGGTCACGGGGCCGAAATCATGCGCGACATGCAGGTCGGCGCCCCAGAACCAGTTGTCCTCGCTGGGCTTCAGCCCGGCATTGCGCCCGATCAGGTTCGTGAAGGCGTTCTTCGCCGACCATTCCGTCTGCGTCCAGCCCACGGCTGGGATCGGCGTGGAGCCGATCAGGCGGGCGATCGGGACGCCGCCCACCACCTCGCTCTCGTCACGCACCACGTGGCCGGACAGCAGAACCGTGGTGCGGGAATCCGGCGTCCATTTCAGCTTGGCGCGCAGGGCCCAGCTATCGGCGTCGCCCAGATGGGCGCCATTCAGCGGATCGGTCTGCCAGCCGCCGCCCTGGTTCACCTGCGCGGCGACACGGAAGCTGAACCCCCGCGCGATCGGGCCGGAGACATAGGCCTCGCTGCGGCTGCGGGCGTAGGAGGCCATGTCCTGGCTGGCGCCGAAATGGAAACTGTCGGTCGGGTCGTTGGTGCGCAGCTTCACCTCGCCGCCGGTGGTCGACTGGCCGTGCTCGGTGCCGACCGGGCCGGGGGTGACGGTCACGTCCGCCATGTCGAACATCAGCCCGGACGCCATGGTCGAATAGGGATAGGCCACATCGTCCACATAGGTCACGACCGGGCCCATGTTGTTCTGGGTAAAGTCGTTGAAGCCCAGGCCGCGCAGGTAGAAATTGGTCGAGGCCGTGCCGTTGATGCTCTGCACCGTCAGGTTCGGCGCCACATATTCCAGGCCGCGCAGGTCCACCACCCCCCGCTCGGTCAGCCGCTCGGCGGATACCCGCGTGTCGGAATCCGGCAGATGCTGGATCCGGCAGATGCTGGGCGCTGGCGTGGGTGAAGGCGCGGCGGATGCCGCTGGCCTCGATCAGTTCCGGCGCGGGCAGGGCCTTGCGCGGCGCGGGTTTGGCCGTCGCCTTGGTGTCCGGCTTCGCGGGGTCGGCCAAGGCGGGCGCGCAAGCCAGCACTATGGCGGAGGCTCCAGCCATCATCTGACGCGTTGCGCAGGAGATTCGTTCTTTCCTGAAAAAAAGAACCGACAGACTTCTGTTCATTTGGGGGCTGTGTGCGGGGACATTCGGGGTCTTTACCCCACGACGCGCGGCAGCGTCACCACAAAGCGCGCACCCACCACGCGGCCGTCCGTTCCCACCCTGTTTTCGGCGCGGATGGTACCCTTCAGGGCCTCGACGATCTGGCGGCTGATGGACAGGCCCAGCCCGGAATGCTGGCCGAAATTCTCGGTGGTCGGCCGTTCGGAATAGAAACGGTCGAAGATGCTGTTCAGCTTGGCGGCGGGAATGCCCGGGCCCTCGTCCGCCACCGCGATGTCCACCATGCCCCCGGCGGCGGGCACGGCGCTGAGCGTGATGCGCCCGTCGGGCGGCGAGAACGAGATCGCGTTGCCGATCAGGTTGCGCAGCACCTGGACCAGACGGTCCTCGACCGCCTGCACCGTCAGCGACCGGTCGGCGGCCGTGACGCTGATCGCCAGGATCGGCTGGCCGGGTGCGCGCGTGGCCTGATGGATTTCCGCCAGCACCGACAGGATCGGCACCACCCCCACCGGTTCGGTGCGCGTCCGCGACAGTTCGGCATCGACACGGCTGGCGTCCGAAATGTCGGTGATCAGCCGGTCCAGCCGGCGCACGTCGTCATTGATGATGGACAGCAGCCGCCGCTGGCGGTTCAAATCCTCGATCCGCACCAGGGTTTCGATCGCCGAGCGGATGGACGACAGCGGGTTCTTGATCTCGTGGCTGACATCGGCGGCGAACCGCTCGATCGCATCCATGCGCGCCCACAGGGCGCGGGCGCTGTCCTGCAGGGCGCGCGCGACCTCGCCGATTTCGTCGCGCCGTGCCAGCAGGCGCGGCGGCACCGTGTCGGACCGGCCGTGGGATTCGCGGATGACGTGGGCCGACGCCGCCAGCCGCAGCAGCGGCCGCGCGATGGTCAGCGACAGGTACCACGACAGCAGCACGGTGATGGCCAGCGCGATCAGCACCAGCGACAGGATCGACGAGCGCACCGCGAACAGCGAGCGATCGACATCGCGGGCCTGGCGCGTCAACTGGATGATGCCGATGGTCTGCCCGTCATGCATCACCGGTTCGGCCACCGTGACGATCAGGTGGCGGTTGGCGGTCCGGCGGATATAGGGGGGCATTTCCGGCGTCGACTGCCCGTCGGCCCCCATGACCGGCTGGACGCTGGGATCGGTATCCGGCGTATCCAGCGTCACGATCCGCGCACCCGACAGCGTCGGCAGCAGCGACAGCAGGCGGTCATAGAACCGTTCGGCGAAGCCGGCATTCGCCATGGCCCCGGCGGCGCGGTCGTCGCCGTCATCGGCCGCGACGGGCGAGGGCAGGGGCTGGCTTTCGATCTGTCCGCGCGTGCCGCGATGCAGGACCGCGGCCTGTTCCACCCGGCTGTCGGCCACAAGCTGGCCGTCGGGTGCGAACAGGCGGGCATGGGCGGCGGGGCTGGGCTCGGTCAGGCGCAGCAGCAGCGGCCGCGCCAGCGGGGCGTCCAGGATCGGGTCGCTGCCCCGGCCGGACACCACGGCGCTCTGCCCCAGCGCGCCGGCATAGATGCGCGCCTGTTCGCGCAGGGCGGTGACCTCGGCCTCCAGCAGGCTGTTCTGGAACTGGTTCAGATACAGCAGCGTCAGGGCCAGCAGCATCAGCGGCAGGGCGTTGACCAGCAAAATCCGCCGCATCAGCGGCGAGACGAGGCGCGTGCGGTATTCGTGATAGGCCGACGCCGCGTCGTGGGTGCGGATTTCGGCAGCCGGCGCCAGCAGTCCGCGAACCCAGGCAACAGGATCGGGCAGGGGCAGGACCCTGTTGCCGATGCGCAACCTTATTCCTCCTTGTAGCGGTAGCCGATCCCGTACAGCGTCTCGATCTGGTTGAAATCGTCGTCCACCTGGCGGAACTTCTTGCGCACGCGCTTGATGTGGCTGTCGATGGTGCGGTCATCGACATAGATATTCTCGCCATAGGCAGCATCGATCAGCTGGTCGCGGGACTTGACCAGGCCCGGCCGCGCCGCCAGCGCCTTGACCAGCAGGAATTCCGTGACCGTCAGCTGGATGTCCTTGCCGCGCCACAGGCACTGGTGGCGGGTTTCGTCCAGCGACAGGTCGCCGCGCACCAGGCTGCCGGCGGCCGCCTGACCGCCCGGCTCGCCCCGGGTGGCCTCGTTCCGGCGCAGCAGGGCGCGGATGCGCTCCAGCAGCAGCCGCTGCGAGAACGGCTTGGTGATGTAATCGTCCGCGCCCAGGCGCAGGCCCATCAACTGGTCCACCTCCTCGTCCTTCGAGGACAGGAAGATGACCGGCAGGTGCGAGCGGGTGCGCAGGCGCTGCAGCAGTTCCATCCCGTCCATGCGCGGCATCTTGATGTCCAGCACCGCCAGGTCGACCGGGCGGGTCATCAATCCGTGCAGCGCGCTTTCGCCGTCGGTATAGGTGCGGACGTTGAAGCCCTCGGCCTCCAGCGTCATCTGGACCGACGTCAGGATATTCCGGTCGTCATCCACCAGGGCGATCGTATGTTTCGTCGGCTCCATCGCGGCGTTTCTCGCTCCTTGCCTGGCCGGGGGCGGCCTTCGCCCCAGCATAGCGCCAGCCGGATCACGCTGTCATGGCCGCAGCCCATGACCATCCATCCATGTTCCGGCCGGGACCGCGTCCCGTTCCACCCGCATGGCGGGGGAAACCCGCACAAACGTCATATCGGCGATGGCCGTGACGCCTTGTCCAACGGCGCGCGCTCACCTACTTCAAAGGGCATGAGCCACGATACAGACCCCACCCCCGTCGCCGACTCTCCGAGCGGAGAGGCCGGCATGTCCCCTCCCGGCCCGTCGTCCGGCCACGACCAGGATACGGCCCACGCCGGGGCGAGTGATCCGGCCGGTGCCGGCCACCCGCGCATCCAGGAGCTGGAAGCCGCGCTGGAGGAAATGCGCGAGAAATGGCTGCGCTCGGAAGCCGAGATGCAGAACCTGCGCACGCGCACCAAGCGCGAGCTGGAGGACGCGCGGCAATATGCGACGCAGAAATTCGCCCGCGACGTGGTCGAGGCCGCCGAGAACCTGAAGCGCGCGCTGGCCAGCCTGCCGCACGCGACCGAAGGCGAGGACAGGCTGATCGCCCGCATGCGCGAGGGGATCGAGAGCACCGAGCGTTCGTTCATGGGCATCCTGGAACGCCATGGCATTTCCGCCGCCGACCCGGCCGGCACGCCGTTCGACGCCAACCACCACCAGGCGATGGCCGAGCAGCATAGCGACGAACACCCCCACGGCACCGTGATCCAGGCCTGGACGCCCGCCTGGACGCTGCATGGCCGCCTGCTGAAGCCCGCGATGGTCGTCGTGTCCAAGGGCGCGGCGGCAGGGACCCAGCCGGCCGCCGCCCAGGCAACGGAATCCGGGACGTACAGCGACCCGACATACGGCAACAAGGCCGACGGCTGACCCGGCGACCGCCGGAACGTGCCCGCCCGCCCCTGTTCCGCAGGATGGCCCCTTGAAACGAACGCCGGGGCTGAATACATGCGAAACAGGTTCGGCGATGTGGGCGGATGTGGTGAAACAGTCCGCGCGACCCGCCAGAACGACAAGAGTTCTAGGGTCCCTTCCGGTGCTTCGGGCCGGTCCGGACCGCTGACAGGAGAAGATATATGAGCAAGGTTATCGGTATCGACCTCGGCACGACCAACTCGTGCGTCGCCATCCGCGAAGGGGACGAAACCCGCGTCATCGAGAACAGCGAAGGCGCGCGCACGACCCCGTCGATGGTCGCCTTCGCCGACAACGGCGAAATGCTGGTCGGCCAGTCCGCCAAGCGCCAGGCCGTCACCAACCCCGCCAACACGCTGTATGCCGTCAAGCGCCTGATCGGCCGTCGCTATGACGACCCGACGGTGACCAAGGACAAGGCGCTGGTCCCCTATTCGATCGTCGCGGGTGACAACGGCGACGCGTGGGTCGAGGCGCAGGGCAAGAAATACGCGCCGTCGCAGATCGCCGCCTTCGTGCTGGGCAAGATGAAGGAAACCGCCGAGGCCTATCTGGGCGAGCCGGTGTCGCAGGCCGTCATCACGGTTCCGGCCTACTTCAACGACGCGCAGCGCCAGGCGACCAAGGATGCCGGCCGCATCGCCGGCCTGGAAGTCCTGCGCATCATCAACGAGCCGACGGCCGCGGCCCTGGCCTATGGCCTGCAGAAGAAGAACGGCGGCACCATCGCGGTCTATGACCTGGGCGGCGGCACGTTCGACGTGTCGATCCTGGAGATCTCGGACGGCGTGATCGAGGTGAAGTCCACCAACGGCGACACGTTCCTGGGCGGCGAGGATTTCGACGCGCGGGTCATCAGCTATCTGGCCGACGAGTTCAAGCGCGAGCAGGGCATCGACCTGCGCGCCGACAAGCTGGCGCTGCAGCGCCTGAAGGAAGCGGCGGAAAAGGCGAAGATCGAGCTGTCCTCCTCGAAGGAGACCGAGATCAACCTGCCCTTCATCACCGCCGACGCCTCGGGCCCGAAGCATCTGGTGCTGAAGCTGAGCCGCGCGAAGCTGGAAAGCCTGGTCGACGACCTGATCCAGCGCACGATGGAGCCCTGCCGCGCCGCCCTGAAGGACGCGTCGGTCTCGGCGGCGGAAATCGATGAGGTGATCCTGGTCGGCGGCATGACCCGCATGCCCAAGGTCATCGAGGCGGTGAAGCAGTTCTTCGGCAAGGAGCCGGCCCGCAACGTGAACCCCGACGAGGTCGTGGCGATCGGCGCCGCGGTGCAGGGCGCGGTGCTGAAGGGTGACGTCAAGGACGTCCTGCTGCTGGACGTGACGCCGCTGTCGCTGGGCATCGAGACGCTGGGTGGCGTGTTCACCCGCCTGATCGACCGCAACACCACGATCCCGACCAAGAAGAGCCAGACCTTCTCGACCGCCGAGGACAACCAGGGCGCCGTGACCATCAAGGTGTTCCAGGGCGAGCGCGAGATGGCGGCGGACAACAAGCTGCTGGGCAATTTCGACCTGACCGGCATC
Source organism: Gluconacetobacter diazotrophicus PA1 5 (assembly GCF_000067045.1). Taxonomy (NCBI): domain Bacteria; kingdom Pseudomonadati; phylum Pseudomonadota; class Alphaproteobacteria; order Acetobacterales; family Acetobacteraceae; genus Gluconacetobacter; species Gluconacetobacter diazotrophicus. Next base: position 1,258,327 of record NC_010125.1, on the reverse strand, counting down.
GCCCCCGCCCCGCGCGGCGTGCCGCAGATCGAGGTGACGTTCGACATCGACGCCAACGGCATCGTGTCGGTGTCGGCCAAGGACAAGGCGACCAACAAGGAACAGCAGATCAAGATCCAGGCGTCGGGCGGCCTGTCCGAGTCCGACATCGAGAAGATGGTCAAGGACGCCGAGGCGAACGCCACGGCCGACAAGGCCAAGAAGGAACTGGTCGAGGCCCGCAACCAGGCCGAAAGCCTGGCGCACCAGGTCGAGAAGTCGCTGGCCGAGGCGGGCGACAAGGTTCCGGCGTCCGACAAGGCCGAAGCCGAGGCCGCGATCGCCGCTGTCCGCACGGCGCTGGAAGGCAGTGACGCGGCCGCGCTGAAGAGCGCGTCCGAGACCCTGTCGCAGGCGGCGATGAAGATCGGCGAGGCCGTCTACAAGGCCGGTCAGGCCGAGGGCGCGGCGGGTGCCGGTGCCCCGGGTGCCGGCGCCACCGGCCCGAACGGCGAGAAGGTCGTGGACGCCGATTTCGAGGACGTGGACGACAAGAAGTCGGCCTGATCGGCCGACGGTATCGCCAAGGCGCCGGCCCCGCGGCCGGCGCCGCTTCTACCGACCGATGGCGCCCCCTTCTGCGAAGGCGGGCGCTTTTCCATAAATGACTGGGCTGCCGCACCGCCATGGGCGTCGCCCCATGACGGCCCCGATGCCGGAGCGACCGCTCCGGCACGGCCCCGCCAGTGAGGACCACGATGGCCACCAAGCTTGATTACTACGCCGTACTCGAAGTCACCCGCGATGCGAACGGGGACGAGCTGAAGAAGGCGTATCGCAGGCTGGCCATGCAGTACCATCCCGACCGCAACCCCGGCGATGCCTCGGCCGAGGCGCGGTTCAAGGAGATCAACGAGGCCTACGACATCCTGAAGGACGAACAGAAGCGCGCGGCCTATGACCGGTTCGGCCATGCGGCATTCGAGGGCGGGGGCCCCGGCGCCGGCGGGTTCGATTTCGGCGGCGGCCTGGGCGACATCTTCGAACAGATGTTCGGCGACATGATGGGCGGCCGGCGCGGCGGCCGCCGGTCGGGCAGCGACATCCAGATCCAGGTGTCGATTTCCTTCACCGAGGCGTTCACCGGCGTCAAGAAGCCGATCACCGTGCCCACCCGCGTGACCTGCGAATCCTGCGAGGGCACCGGATCGGCCGACCGTGACCAGGGGGCTGAGACCTGCCCGACCTGTCACGGCGCGGGCAAGGTCCGCGCGCAGCAGGGCTTCTTCCTGGTCGAGCGCGCCTGCCCGACCTGCCATGGCGCGGGCAAGGTGGTGCGCAACCCCTGCGCCGCCTGCCACGGCGCCGGCACTGTCGAGCGCGAGCGCACGCTGGAAGTCGCGATCCCGGCCGGGGTCGAGGACGGCACGCGCATCCGCCTGTCCGGCGAGGGCGAGGCCGGGGGCAAGGGCGCGGCACCGGGCGACCTGTATATCCATGTCGCGGTCGAGCCCCACCCGATCTTCCAGCGCGACGGCGCGAACATCTATTGCCGCGTGCCCCTGCGCATGAGCCTGGCCGCGCTGGGCACCGAGATCGAGGTCCCGGTCGTCGACGGGTCCCGCACCAAGGTCAAGGTCCCGGCCGGTACCCAGACCGGCGAGAATTTCCGCCTGCGCGGCAAGGGGTTCTCGGTCCTGCGGTCCTCGGCGCGGGGAGATATGTATATCCAGGTGTCCGTCGAGACGCCGCGCCACCTGACCAAGCGCCAGCGCGAGCTGCTGGAAGAGTTCGAAGCCGAGGCCGGCGACCACGAGCGCGCCAACCCCGAGAGCACCGGGTTCTTCAGCAAGGTCCGGGATTTCTTCGAGGGAAAACTCTAAGGGGCTCGGCTCCCGGCCGCTGTTGAAAGGGGCCGGGGTTAGGGATAGAAAACGACTATCCATGGTGATCCCCCCACTCGCACCGTGGATATTCCAGGCGGCGCGATCCCCCGGTCGCGCCGCCACCCGTTTCAGGGGCCATGACATGACGACACAGGGCGTACGGATCGGCATCGCCGGCATCAACGGGCGGGTCGGCCGCCTGCTGCGCGAGGAAGTGACGACCGGCGGCGGCATCCTGTCCGGTGGCACGGCGCGCGACGCCGCGCCGGCATCCGATGTCTTTGCCACCCTGGACGCACTGGCCCCGCGCTGCGACGTGGTGATCGATTTCACCCATGCCGCGACGGTGCGGACCCACGCTGATATCCTGGCCCGGGCCGGGGTGGCGTGGGTGCTGGGCACCACCGGCCTGTCGGCCGCAGACCTGGAGGCCGTCCGTACGGCGGCCGGCCGCATTCCCGTGGTGCATGCGGCGAACTATTCCCCCGGCGTCACGCTGGTCACGCGCCTGGCCCGGCAGATGGCGGCCGCCCTGCCCTCGGCCACGTACGATGCCGAAATCCTGGAAATGCATCACCGGCAGAAGGTCGATGCGCCATCCGGCACGGCGCTGGCGATCGGCCAGGCGGTGGCCGACGGGCGCGGCATCGACCTGGCCAGCCATATCGAGGACGGACGCACCGGCCATACCGGCCCGCGCCGCGCCGACGCGATCGGCTTCGCCGTGCTGCGCGGCGGCCAGATCGTGGGCGAGCATACGGTGTCCTTCACCTCGGCCACCGAGCAGATCGCCCTGACCCACCGGTCGTTCGACCGCCGCATCTATGCCACCGGCGCGGTGCGGGCGGCGCTGTGGCTGCGCGGACAGGCGTCGGGTCTGTATGACATGGAAGATGTACTGGGGCTGGATTGACGGCGCTTGCCGCGTCCCCGCCGGCTGCCTCGCAATCTCCCCAGCGGGACTGTGGTATCCCGTGAAAATACTTGACGCTCTGGGGGTATTGGGTCAAACGGACCCGCCCGGACCGCGCATGCGTGGCGGCGTCACCCTTTCCTTCGTTCGAGATAGACAGGACCATCATGCGTAACAAAGGCGATTTTCTGTTCACGTCGGAATCGGTATCCGAAGGCCACCCCGACAAGGTTGCCGACCGGATCAGCGATACGGTCCTGGACGCCTACCTGGCGGCCGATGGTGAATCCCGCGTCGCCTGCGAAACACTGGTGACGACGAACCGCGTGGTCCTGGCGGGCGAAGTTCGCGGCCCGTCCTCCGTCACCCCCGAGGCGCTGATCGAGGGCGCGCGCGCCGCGATCCGCGACATCGGCTATGACCAGGCCGGCTTCTCGTGGAAGAACGCCCAGATCGAATCCTACCTGCACGCGCAGTCCGCCGATATCGCCGTCGGCGTCGACAGCGCCGGCGAGAAGGACGAGGGTGCGGGCGACCAGGGCATCATGTTCGGCTTCGCGACGCGCGAGACCGAAACGCTGATGCCCGCGCCGCTGTTCTATGCCCACGGCATCCTGCATCGCATCCGCGACCTGCGCAAAGCGGGCGACGCGCGCGTGGCCATGCTGCAGCCCGACGCCAAGAGCCAGGTCACGCTGCGCTATGTCGACGGCCGCCCGGTCGGCGCGACCTCGGTCGTCATTTCCACCCAGCACGACGAGGGCGCCAGCCAGGCCGCGATCCGCGAGGCCCTGCGCGACGTGGTGCAGGACGTGCTGCCCGAAGGCTGGATGTGCCCGGAAGACGAATTCTACGCCAACCCGACCGGCGTGTTCGTCATCGGCGGTCCGGACGGCGATTGCGGTCTGACCGGGCGCAAGATCATCGTCGACACCTACGGCGGCGCGGCCCCGCATGGCGGCGGCGCATTCTCGGGCAAGGACCCGACCAAGGTCGACCGTTCGGCGGCCTATGCCTGCCGCTACCTAGCCAAGAACGTGGTTGCGGCCGGCCTGGCCGATCGCTGTACGCTGCAGATCTCCTACGCCATCGGCGTGTCGCATCCGCTGTCGGTCTATGTGGACCTGGACGGCACCGGCAAGGACGTGGACGAGGCGAAGCTGGGCAGCGTCCTGCGCGAAGTCATGAACCTGACGCCGCGCGGCATCCGCCAGCATCTGCGCCTGAACCGTCCGATCTATACCGAGACCTCGGCCTATGGCCATTTCGGCCGCACGCCGGATGAAGCCCGCGACAATTTCACGTGGGAGAAGACCGACCTGGTGGACGCGCTGCGCGGCGCGTTCAACCGCTGATCGCGGCAGCCAAGGTCGTATGACGGTCCCGCAGGCACCTGACGGTACGGTATCGGGGGTCAAGGCTTCGCCTGACCGGCTGTATGGCCGTCAGCGCGGCCATCCGCTGCGCCCGCGCCAGCAGCGCCTGCTGGACCTGACGCTGCCGCGACTGCGGCTGGACCCGTCGGTTCTGGATGACCCGGCACGCGGTTTCGGCCGCGTGCCGTCCGAAATCTGGCTGGAGGTCGGGTTCGGCGGTGGCGAGCATTCGCTGGCCCAGCACGCGGCCCATCCCGACGTGGGTTATATCGCCAGCGAAGTCTTCGAAAACGGGCTGTGCTCGCTGCTGTCGCGCCTGGTGCCCGACGGGCAGGAGGGTACCGCCCCGGTGCCCGACCTGCTGCGGATATGGGACGAGGATGCGCGCATCCTGCTGCGCGCCCTGCCCGAACGGTCGATCGACCGGATGTTCCTGATGTTTCCCGACCCGTGGCCCAAGGCCCGGCATGCCAAGCGCCGCTTCGTCCATCCCGCGACGATCGCGCTGGTCGCCCGCGTGTTGAAGCCCGGCGCCATCTGGCGTGTTGCCAGCGACGACCCGACCTATCAGACCTGGGTGAGCGAGGTGATGGGCGCGCAGGATCTGTTCGCCACCGCACCGCCCGCCACCGTCCGGCCCGAAGGGTGGCCGCCGACGCGCTATGAGGCCAAGGCGCTGCTTGCGGGGCGGCAGCCTTTGTATTGGACGTTTGTAAGGAAGTAAGAGTCTTCTTTTTCTGAAGAAAAAGAAGCAAAAAGACTTTTATTCGTTTGGTCCGCCGTATGTACTCGGCACAAAATTTCTGAATAGATCAGAAGTTTTTTGGTTCTTTTTTTCAAAAAAGAACGTGACCAGGCGTTTCCGCCCGATCACGCTCCCTTCTGTCAGGTATTCATCGCGTCGAAGAAATCCCGGTTGGTCTTGCTGTATTTCAGCTTGTCCAGCAGAAAGTCCATCGCGTCCATCGTGCCCATCGGCGCCAGGATGCGGCGCAGGACCCACATCTTCGACAGTTCGGAGCGTTCGACCAGCAATTCTTCCTTGCGGGTGCCGCTCTTGGTGATGTCGATCGCCGGGAAGGTGCGCTTGTCGGCCAGCTTGCGGTCGAGGATGAGTTCCGAGTTGCCGGTGCCCTTGAATTCCTCGAAAATCACCTCGTCCATGCGGCTGCCGGTATCGATCAGCGCGGTGGCGATGATGGTCAGCGATCCGCCTTCCTCGATATTGCGCGCGGCGCCGAAGAAGCGCTTGGGGCGTTGCAGGGCATTGGCATCCACGCCGCCGGTCAGCACCTTGCCCGATGACGGCACCACGGTGTTGTAGGCGCGGGCCAGGCGGGTGATGGAATCCAGCAGGATGACGACGTCGCGCTTATGCTCGACCAGCCGCTTGGCCTTCTCCAGCACCATTTCCGTCACCTGGACGTGGCGGGTCGCCGGCTCGTCGAAGGTCGAGGACACGACCTCGCCCCGGACGGAGCGGGCCATGTCGGTGACTTCTTCCGGGCGCTCGTCGATCAGCAGGACGATCAGGAAGACTTCGGGGTGGTTGGCGGAAATCGACGAGGCGATGCTCTGCAGCATCACGGTCTTGCCGGTGCGCGGCGGGGCGACGATCAGCGCGCGCTGCCCCATGCCGATCGGCGAGACCAGGTCGATCACGCGGGGGGTGAAATCCTTGGGCTGGGACTTGGCGCCCTTGCCCTTCTCGACCTTCTCGGGCTCGCCGCCCACGGCGTTGGCCTCGACTTCCATCTTCAGCCGGCGCTCGGGGTAGAGGGGCGTCAGGTTGTCGAAATTGATCCGGTGACGGACGGCCTCGGGCGGCTCGAAATTGATCGTGTTGACCTTCAGCAGCGCGAAATAGCGCTCGCCGTCGCGCGGGGCGCGGATCTGGCCCTCGACCGTGTCGCCGGTGCGCAGGCCGAAGCGCCGCACCTGGCTGGGCGAGATATAGATATCGTCCGGCCCGGGCAGGTAATTGGCCTCGGGCGAGCGCAGGAAGCCGAACCCGTCGGGCAGGATTTCCAGCGTTCCCTCGCCATGGATCGCCTGATCATTGTCGGCGAGGGTCTTGAGGATGGCGAACATCATGTCCTGCTTGCGCAGGGACGACGCGTTCTCGATCTGCAGGCTTTCGGCGTACGCCAGAAGGTCCGCGGGGGTTTTGGCCTTGAGTTCGGCGAGATGCATTCACGATGCCTTGAATGGGCAGGTCACATGGGGGAGGGAACAGGTTGACCAGGCACTTGGCGCATGAGGCGCTTGCCGAAAGACCGGGTGCCATTCAGACCGGGCAAACCGGAAACCGGCCAACATCGTTCCAGCACGGAGGGGGCGCGTGACGGACGAGGCCCGTCAGCGGTGCGCGTTACGATAGGGATGCCGCCGGAAAAGGTCAAGGCCGTCCCGTCATCGTCCCCTGTTCAGCCAGCCCCGGTGCCAGAACCACAGCAGCGGCAGCACGATCGTCGCGGCCATCAGCGCCAGCGAATACCAGTAGCCGTACCGCCAGTTCAGTTCGGGAATATCGTGGAAATTCATGCCGTAGATCCCCGCGACCAGGGTCGGCGCCACGCCGATGAAGCTGACGACGGTCAGGATCTTCATGCCGTTATTCTGCTCGATACTGATGAAGCCCAGCGTGGCGTCCAGCAGGAACTGCACCTTGTTCGAGGTCTGGGACACGAAATCGTTCAGCGACCCGATATCGCGCGCCACTGTGGCCAGCCGCCCGCGCAGCCGTTCCGACAGGTCGTGCTTCTTGTTCTCGCTGACGAAGATCGCGATCCGCTCCATGCCCAGCAGGCTGTCCCGCACGGACGAGGCCAGGTCCCCCGAGCGCCCCACCCGCTGCAGCAGCGAACGCAGCGTCCGGTCGGCCTGCACGGCGCGGCGCGGCTGGTCGGACTGGAACACCTCGCGCGAGAGGGTATCCAGCGCCTGGCCCAGATGTTCCAGGATATCGGCCAGGCGGTCCACCACCGCCTCCATCAGCAGGACCGACACTTCGTCCCCGCTGAGGGCGTCGGTGCGGCCGGCGATCTGCTTCGCGACCACGTCGAACGCGGAAAATGCCGTGAACCGCACCGTCAGCAGCCGGTTGCGCTTCAGCACGAAGCCCACCGGCGAGATGAAGAAATCGTCCTGCATGCGCCGGACCAGCGGGGTGGAGAGATAGACGGCGTCGTCTTCCATGAACAGGCGCGAGGAACTTTCGATTTCCTCCAGGTCCTCGCGGGTCGGGATGCGCTGGGCGGTCAGCCTCGCGGCCAGGGCCTGCTCGGCGGGCGTGGGGTCCACAAGGTCCAGCCAGGGAGCGCCGGCAATATCGGCATCGCCGGTGACGGCCTGGGCCGGCTTGCCGGGCCGGTGGGCGAGAAACATGCTGTCCGTCATCCTTAAGAGGCTGCAGCGTGCATTCCGTATCGGGTGGGTTGTGCGGCCTGTCAAATCCGGCCGCGCCCGCAGGCGCGGGGCAAGAGGAGTCTGGTAATTTTGCGCCATGCGGTCCAGAACACCCGACATCCTGCATCCAAGGGTTCTGGAGAACTGACGTGAGCGCAACAGACAGATTCCTGCCGCCCGGGGCCAACAGCCTGCGCGCCGGCCCGGACCTGCGCGGCCGGTTCGGCATCTTCGGCGGCCAGTTCGTGGCCGAGACCCTGATGCCGCTGGTGCTGGAGCTGGATGCCGCCTACGCGCAGGCCAAGGCCGATCCGGCCTTCCGCCGCGAGCTGGATTACTACCTGAAGGATTACGTGGGCCGCCCCAGCCCGCTGTGGTTCGCCCGCCGCCTGACCCGGGAACTGGGCGGGGCGAAGATCTACATGAAGCGCGAGGAGCTGAACCATACCGGTTCGCACAAGCTCAACAACGTCATGGGGCAGATCCTGCTGGCGCGCCGCATGGGCCGCACCCGCATCGTCGCCGAAACCGGGGCGGGCCAGCACGGCGTCGCCACCGCCACGGTCTGCGCGCTGTTCGGCCTGAAATGCGTGATCTACATGGGCGCCACCGACGTCGAGCGGCAGAAGCCCAACGTGTTCCGCATGCGCCTGCTGGGCGCCGAGGTCGTGCCCGTGACGTCGGGTGCCGGCACGCTGAAGGACGCGATGAACGAGGCGATGCGCGACTGGGTGACCAATGTCCGCGACACCTATTTCCTGGTCGGCACGGTGGCCGGCCCGCACCCCTATCCGCAGATGGTCCGCGATTTCCAGTCGGTGATCGGCGAGGAGACGAAGGTGCAGATGCAGGAGGCCGAGGGACGGCTGCCGGATATCATCGTCGCGGCCATCGGCGGCGGTTCGAACGCCATGGGCATCTTCCACCCGTTCCTGGACGATCCTTCGGTGCGCCTGATCGGCGTCGAGGCCGCCGGGCGGGGGCTGGACAGCGGCGAGACGGCGGCCTCGATCCTGCGCGGGCGGCCGGGCGTGCTGCACGGCAACCGCACCTATCTGCTGCAGGACGCGGACGGCCAGATCGACGAGGCCCATTCGATCAGCGCCGGGCTGGATTATCCCGGCATCGGCCCGGAACATTCCTGGCTGAACGATATCGGCCGGGCCGAATATGTGGGCGCCACGGATGACGAGGCCCTGGCGGCCTTCCAGCTCTGCACCCGGACCGAAGGCATCATCCCGGCCCTGGAATGTGCGCACGGGCTGGCGCATGTGGCGAAGATCGCGCCCACCCTGGACCCGGAGACTCTGGTCGTCCTGAACGTCTCCGGCCGGGGGGACAAGGACATCTTCACCGTCGCAGCACATCTGGGAGTGACATTGTGAGCCGCATCGCCCGCCGTTTCGCGGCCCTGAAGGCGCAGGACCGTGGCGCCCTGATTCCCTACCTGCAGGCCTGCGATCCGGATTACGAGACCTCGCTGGCGCTGCTGCGTGCCATGCCCGGGGCCGGGGCCGACCTGATCGAGATCGGCGTGCCCTTCAGCGACCCCAGCGCCGACGGCCCCACCATCCAGGCCGCCGCCCGGCGCGGGCTGGCGGCCGGCGCCACCATGGCGCGCGTGCTGGAGATGGTCACCCGCTTCCGCGAGGGCGATGCCGACACGCCGATCGTGCTGATGGGCTACCTGAACCCGATCGAGGCCTATGGGCCCGCGCGCTTCTGCGCCGATGCCGCCCGGGCTGGGGTGGACGGGCTGATCGTCGTCGACCTGCCGCCCGAGGAGGCCGACCTGCTGGAAGGCCCGGCGGCGGACCACGGGCTGGACATCATCCGGCTGGTGGCGCCCACCACCGACGATACGCGCCTGCCGCTGGTCTGCCGCCATGCCTCGGGCTTCATCTATTACGTCAGCATCACCGGGGTGACTGGCACGCGCACCGCCAGCGCCGACGAACTGGCCCAGGCGCTGCCGCGCCTGCGGGCCGCGACCGACCTGCCGGTGGCCATCGGCTTCGGCATCCGCACGCCCGAACAGGCGGCGGCCGCCGTACGCGTCGCCGACGCGGCCGTGGTGGCGTCGGCGCTGATCGCCACGCTGGAGGACTCGCTGGACGCCGAGGGCCGCGCCGGACCGGACACGCTGAAGCGCGTGCTCGCGCAGCTCGAAGCCCTGGGGCGGGCGGTACGAAACGCCCGCACCTGAACCGAAGGCCCCCGCACAAGCTGGTTCTGGCATTTCCCGGCACCAGCTTGTAAGGAGGCAGGTTTCCGGGGCCGTCATGCGCCCTGCGTCATGGAGAGATGGAATGAGCTGGCTGACCGAGTACGTCCGCCCCAAGATCCGCGGTCTGCTCAAGCGCGAAGTGCCGGACAATCTGTGGACCAACTGCGAATCCTGCAGCCAGATGATCCTGGTCAAGGACCTGCAGAAGGCGATGAATGTCTGCCCGCATTGCGGCCATCACATGCGGGCGTCGGTGGCCGAGCGCTTCGGCTGGACGTTCGACGAGGGGACGTTCACGCGCATCGAACTGCCCAAGGTCCCCGTCGATCCGCTGTCGTTCCGCGACCGCAAGCGCTACACCGAGCGGCTGAAGGACGAACGGTCCAAGTCGCAACTGGATGAATCCATGGCCGTGGCGCACGGCAGGATCGGCGGGCACGACGCCGTGGTGGCGGTGATGGCGTTCGAATTCATCGCCGGCACGATGGGCGCGGCGCTGGGCGAGGCCTTCCTGGCCGCGGCGCGGCTGGCGATCCTGCAGAAGGCGCCGCTGGTCGTGTTCACCGCATCGGGCGGCGCGCGCATGCAGGAAGGCATGGTCAGCCTGATGCAGATGCCGCGCACCACGGTGGCGGTGCAGATGCTGCGGGATGCCGGCCTGCCCTATATCGTCGTGCTGACCAACCCCACCACCGGCGGCGTCACCGCTTCGTTCGCCATGCTGGGCGACGTCCAGATCAGCGAGCCCAACGCCCTGATCGGTTTCGCCGGCCAGCGGGTGATCGAGGACACGGTGCGCGAGAAACTGCCCGAGGGCTTCCAGCGTGCGGAATACCTGCTGGATCACGGCATGATCGACATGGTGGTCAAGCGCCCCGCCCTGCCGGAGATGCTGGGGCGGCTGATCGGCCTGATGAACCATCGGCATGTCAACGCCCCGGGAGCCGCGCTGGGCGGGGCCGCGCCGGTTCGGCCGGCGGCCTGATCCGCGCCGATGCCCGCCACCTCGCTGGGGCCGGAATTCGTCGGGCGCGCCGGCGCGGTGCTGGAGCGGCTGAACCGGCTGTACCCCGCCCTGATCGATCTGTCGCTGGGACGGCTGCAGGCGCTGCTGGCGCGGCTGGGCCACCCGGAACGCCACCTGCCGCCGGTGATCCATGTCGCCGGCACCAACGGCAAGGGCAGCACCTGCGCCACCCTGCGCGCCATCGGCGAACAGGCGGGCTGGCCGGTTCACGTCATGACCTCGCCGCACCTGGTGGACGTCACCGAGCGCTTCCGCGTGGCCGGCCACATCGTGTCCACCGACGCGCTGGTCGCGGTGCTGGAGGAGATCGAGCGCGTCAATGACGGAGCGCCGATCACGGTGTTCGAGGTCCTGACCGCCGCCGGCTTCCTGCTGTTCGCCCGCCATCCCGCGCGCCTGGCGATCATCGAGGTCGGGCTGGGCGGCCGCTTCGATGCCACCAACGTGCTGGAAAAGCCCGCCGCCTGCGCGATCACGTCGATTTCCATGGATCACGAGGCCTTTCTGGGCGACAGCCTGGCCGCCATCGCCGCCGAGAAGGCCGGGATCATGAAGCCCGGCGTACCTGTCGTAACCGGCCGCCAGGCGGAGGCCGCGATGGCGGTCCTGCGGGCGCAGGCCGCGCAATGCGGCGCGCCCCTGCGGGTCCGGGGCGAGGACTGGGACATTGCCGCCACGCCGGGCGGCCTGCGCTATACCGACGCGCGGGGCGCCCTGGACCTGCCGCTGCCCGGCCTGCCGGGGGCGCACCAGATCGACAATGCCGGGCTGGCCGTGGCGGCGCTGCGTGCCAGCGGGCTGGAGGTGCCCGATTCGGCGTGGGCCGGGATTGCCCATACCGTGTGGCCGGCGCGCATGCAGCGCCTGGGCGGGGCGCTGGCCGGTCTGCTGCCGCCGGGGTGGGAATTATGGCTGGATGGCGGGCACAATCCCGGCGCCGGGCAGGCCCTGGCGGACGTGTTGGCCGGCTGGTCCGACCGGCCGGTGCATCTGGTGATCGGCATGAAGCAGACCAAGGACGCCGCCGGCTTCCTGTCCCCCATGCTGCCCCATGCCGCCAGCGTGCAGGCGGTGGCCGAGGCGGGCCAGCATCTGGCCCTGCCGGTCGAGGCCATCATCGCCGCGTCGTCCGGGCGGGCCACGCCCGGCCCCACCCTGCGCGCGGCGCTGGGACGGCTGACGGGCGAGCCGGCGCGGGTGGTGATCTGCGGCAGCCTGTATCTGGCGGGGGTGGCGCTGGAACAGGATGGGTGGCGGGCGGGTTAAGGCCACCACCATGAAGGTCATCTTCGACACCGACCCCGGCGTGGACGACGCCATGGCGCTGCGGTTCCTGACCCGCCGGCCGGAATTCGAGCTGCTGGCCATCACCACGGTGCACGGCAACCTGGACGTCGATACCGTCACCCGCAACGCGCTGTGGCTGGCCGGCTGGATGGGGCTGTCCGTGCCGGTGGCACGCGGGGCGGAGGCGCCGCTCTGCCGGGACGCGGGCCGGGGCGCGCCGCATGTGCATGGCGCGGGCGGGCTGGGCGACCTGACCCTGCCCGACCCGCTGGACCGTACCGCCGATCCCCGCCCCGCCTGGCAGGTCATCGTCGACCTGGTGCGCGCCTATCCCCACCAGGTCACGCTGATCGCGGTCGGGCCGCTGACCAACCTGGCGCTGGCACTGCGGCATGACCCCGCCATTGCCGGACTGGTGGCCGGCGTCAGCCTGATGGGCGGGGCGTTCGGCATGCACGGCCATACCGGCAACATGTCCCCGGTGGCCGAGGCCAACATCCTGTCCGACCCCGAAGCCGCGGATCAGGTCATGACCGCGCCCTGGCCGGTGTCGATCCTGGGGCTGGACGTGACGCAGCAGGTGGTGATGGACGCGGCCTACCTGGACCGGCTGGGCGCGCAGGGCGGAGCGGACGGCGCCTTCCTGCGCGGGGTGTCACGCTTCTACCAGGCGTTTCACGAGCGCTCGCGCGGGCTGGCGGGGATCTTCGCGCATGACAGCCTGGCGGTGATCCATGCCATGGCGCCCCATTTGTTCACCCTGCGCCACGGACCGGTCCGGGTGGTCTGCGGGGGACTGGCGGACGGCCAGACCATTCAGAAGCCCGACGGTTTTCCCTGCCCCCCCACCGCCGCGTGGGACGCGTTTCCGGCGCGGGCCGTGGCGGTGGACGTGGATGTCGCGGGTGTCCTGGCGTTGTATGCGGGGACGTTCGGGGTGTCCTGATCCGTTCAGGGACGATGGTCCGGATGCATCGGGCCGGCGGCGCGGACCCGTCCGACCGTCATGCCGTTCCAGTTGCGCAGGTCATGCTGCGCCAGGCCCCGCAGCACCGGATTGTCGCGGGCGTCCGGGCCGAGGAAGCGCATCAGCAGGGCGGCCATCGCGACCTCGGCCGCGCGGGGGGCACCGTCATGGCACTTCACCGCGATGCCCAGCCCCTGGTCCGGCAGGCTGGCAGCCATGATGCCCTCGGCCCCCATCTTGCTGAACACGGCGGGGCCCATTTCCTGCATCAGCACACTGTCGAAGCGACCGGTGCCGCCGACCATGAAGGGCGCCGCGGCCACGGCGGCGCGCAGGCGTGCCGCCGCCCGTGCCCGTTCGGGGCCCAGCCCGTGCCCGGTGCCGAACCGGGCGAAGCCGTGCGCCAGCGCGCGCAGCGGAATGGCGTAGGTCGGGATCGAACAGCCGTCGATGCCCATGTTGTCCGGGCCGTGCGCGGCCCCCGTCACGTCGGCCAGCGCCGCCGTGACCTCGCGCATCACCGGGTGGTCGGGATGGATGTAGCCGCCCAGCTTCTGGTCCTGGTCGCAGGCCAGGCAGACGAAGCCGGCATGCTTGCCCGAGCAATTGTTATGCAGGGCCGAGGGCGCGCCGCCCGCGCGGGCCAGCGCATGGGCGGCATCGGCATCGACCGGCCAGTGCGTGCCGCATTCCAGGCAGGCGGCGTCATGCCCGGTGCGCGCCAGCATCCGCGCCGCGACGGCGACATGCGCGGCCTCGCCGGTATGCGAGGCACAGGCCAGGGCCAGTTCCTCGTCCTCCAGCCCCAGCCGGCCGGCGGCGCCGCTTTCGACCAGCGGCAGGGCCAGGAACGCCTTGACGGCCGAACGCGGATAGGTCGGGCGGTCGATATCGCCCAGCGAAAACACCACCTTGCCGGCCGCGTCCACCACCACGGCAGTGCCGGCATGGCGCGATTCCACGCGCCCGCCGCGCTCGATCTCGGCGATGGCTGATTCCATGGGAGTATCCTTGGTCTGGGTTACACGTTGCCGGTCAGGAAATAGCACGGGCTGCCCGAGCTGCGGGTCGAGTCCGGATCGTCCTCGATCAGGTCGTCGATCATGAAGCGCTTCATGCGCAGGACGGCGATATCCGCGGCCTCGTCCCCGACCATGTCGGCGTCGTCGGCCAGGACGGCCAGCCAGTACGGCACGCCGCCGCGTTCCGTCAGCAGCAGCGGGTTGCGGCGACTGGGCGCCAGGCCGTCGCGCAGCATCGCCTCGGCGTCCCGCCCGGTTGCGATATGGTAGAGATAGCTGTCGGCCGGGTCCGAGGATTGCAGCCCGCGATAATGCACGCGCGCCAGTTGGACGGACTCGGCGTCCAGATGCTCGGCCCGGCGCCGGGGCGGGGCCGGGGCAACCGGTTCCGGCGCAACGGGTTCGGGGATGGCGGCAGGAGGCCGGGTGAACAGGTCGTCCTGGCCGATCTCGGCCGCCGCGCGCGGGGCGGCTGGCACGGCGCGGGCGCGGGGCGGCTTGCGGCGCGCTTCGGGTGTCTCGATGGCGGGCAGCGGCAATTCGCCGGTGCCCGCGCGGATGCGCGCCATGTCGATGCTCCGTCGCAGCGTGGCGCCCAGGCTGTGATGCGGCCCGGGGCGCGGCAGGATGTCCGCCAGGGTCTGGCCGCCGCGCCGGCGCCAGAACAGGGCCAGCGCGCGCATGGCGTCCGATGCCGCGATCCGCGCCACCGGACGGCCCCGCGCGTCGTCGATCCGGAAGATCATGCGCCCCGTATCGCGGGCCCTCAGCCCGGTCGGCCGGACCCTGTAACCGTTCTTCACCATGCCCTCGATTGTAACGTCATCCATGGCAACGGGAAACCGCCCTACGCCGCGTCCCTGCAGGCGGCGCACAGCCCTTCGGCCTCGACGGTCGAATGCCGCACCGTGAAGCCGATGGTGCGCGTGGCGTCGACCAGCGCGTGCAGGATGCCGTGATCGTCCAGTTCGGTCACCTGGCCGCAGCCGGTACAGATCAGGAATTGCGCCGCATGCGGATGGTCGCCGCAGGCCCGGGTTCCATCCAGCGCATGGGTGCAGCCCACGAAGGCGGACAGGCGTTCGATCTTGTGGATCAGCCCCTGTTCCAGCAGGAAATCCAGCGCGCGATAGACGGTGGGGGGGGCCGCGCTCTTCTTGTCGGTGCGCAACCCGTCCAGCAGGTCGTAGGCCCCGACCGGCCGGCCGGCATCCAGGACCAGGCCCAGCACCTGCCGCCGCAAGTCGGTCAGCCGGGACCCACGCGCCGCGCACAGCCGTTCGGCGTTATCCAGCCAGGTCTCGGTCCTGTCGGCGAAGCTAAGTCCTGTCATGCCGGCTCGCGACGCGCCCCCTTCATGCTGTGTCCCCTGCCCGGTTTCCATACGCCGGAAAGCACGCTATATGAAGGCTCGATATTTGTTACATTATAACATAGTCTGTCCCGTGCCAGCTTGTCCCCCCTCCCTTTTCCGTTCCGGATTTTCCGCCATGCTCCGCGTCGCCACCCTGGCCGTCCTGCTGTCGTGGGCGCTGGCGGGGGCCTGCGGGCCCGCGCGCGCGGCGGGGCCGATCGCGGTGGTGGCGGCGGAGGCGGTGTGGGGCGACATCGCGCGGCAGGTCGGCGGCCCGGACGTGGCCGTGACCACGATCCTGAACAACCCGGCCACCGACCCGCATCTGTTCGAGGCCAGCCCGTCCGACGGGCGGCGGGTCGGGGCGGCACAGATCGTGATCGCCAATGGCGGGGGGTATGACGGGTGGATCGACCGGCTGACGGACGGTGCCGGCCCCGCCGCGAACGGCGCGCGTCCCGTGCTGCTGACGGTGGCGGGGCTGGCCGGATGGCGGGACGGCGACAATACGCATTTCTGGTATGACCTGTCCGACGTGCGGACCTTCGCCACCGCCTTCGCCGCCGCATGCGGCGACATCCTGCCCGACCATCGCACGGCGCTGCAGGCGCGGCTGCACCAGTTCCTGGACACGCTGGCGCCGTTGCAGGCACGGATCGACGGCATGCGGGGCCGGTATGGCGGCACGCCGGTCGCGGCGTCGGAGCCGATCTTCGGCCTGATGGCGCGCGTCACGGGCCTGGCGATGCGCGACGAATCCTTCCAGCACGCCGTGATGAACGGCACCGATCCCGCGCCGTCGGACGTCGCGCGGGTCGAGGACGACCTGACGGCACGGCGGGTGCGCGTGCTGATCCTGAACGACCAGACGGCGGGGCCGGCGACCGACCGGCTGGACCAACTGGCCCGCGATGCGGGCATTCCGGTCCTGCGCGTGGGCGAGAGCCTGCCGCCGGGCATGCGCTACCAGGACTGGATCGCCGACGTGCTGGACCGCCTGGGGCAAGCCCTGGCCCGGAAGCCGGCATGAGCGGAATCGCCAGCCCCGGCGACGCGCCGCCGGTCCGGTTCGACCGCGCCACGTTGCGCATCGGGGAGCGCACCATCCTGTCCGATGCCAGCCTGACGGTGCCGGCAGGGGCGTTCGTGGGCGTGCTGGGACCGAACGGGGCGGGCAAGAGCAGCCTGATGCGGGCGATCCTGGGCATCGTGCCGGTGCCGGACGGGCGGATTTCGGTTTTCGGCCGCCCGGTGGGGCGGGGCAACCACGATATCGGCTACATGCCGCAATTCCAGGCCCGGCCAGCCCCGCGCCTGGACGGCCGCAGCTTCATCGCCGCCGCCCTGCATGGCGAGCGCTGGGGCCTGCCCTGCGACTGGCGCCCGGGGCGCCACCGCCGGCGCGATGCGGCGGAAATCGACCGGGTGCTGGACCTGGTCGGGGCGACGCACCTGGCCCGCCGGCCGATCGACCATCTGTCGGGCGGCGAGCGCCAGCGCCTGCTGCTGGCGCAGGCCCTGCTGGGGCGGCCCCGCCTGCTGCTGCTGGACGAACCGCTGGCCAGCCTGGACCCCCATCGCGCGCGGGACGTGGTGGCGCTGGTGGACCGCATCCGCCGCCGGCTGGGCATCGCGGTACTGTTTTCCACCCACGACCTGAACCCGCTGCTGGGGGTGATGGACATGGTGCTGTATGTCGGGCGCGGCGCGGCGCGGCTGGGGCCGGTGGACGAGGTCGTGACCGGCCCGGTCCTGAGCGCCCTGTACGGCACGCCGGTCGAGGTGATCCGCGCGGGCGGGCGCATCTTCGTCGTCGCCGACGGCGCGGACGCGCAGGCCAGCGACTTTTCGATCTTCGAGCCGGGGCGGTAGCATCCATGTTCGCCTTCGAATTCATGCGCCACGCCTTCGCGGCCACGGGGATCGTCGCCGTCCTCGCCGGGCTGGTCGGCTATTTCATGGTGCTGCGGGGCGAGAGCTTTGCCGGCCATGCGCTGTCGCATGTCGGCTTCGCCGGCGCCACCGGGGCGATCCTGCTGGGGGTGCCGCCGCTGTGGGGGCTGATGACCCTGACGGTGACGGCCGGCGTGGCGATGGGGCTGGGCGGGCGCGGCACCACGCAGGGGCGCGACGTCGCGATCGGGCTGGTCCTGTCCTGCACGCTGGGGTGCGGCCTGCTGTTCCTGCATTTCCTGACGACATCGGCCACGCGGGCCACCGCGCTGCTGTTCGGCAACGTGCTGGGGGTGGACCGGGCCATGCTGGGATGGCTGGCGCTGCTGGGGGCAGGGTGCGTCGCCGCGATGGCCGTGCTGTCACGGCCGCTGCTGTTCGCCAGCCTGCAGCCCGAAACCGCCGAGGCGCGGGGCGTGCCGATGCGCGCGGTCTCCACCATCTTCCTGGCCATCGTCGCGGTCGCGACGGCGGAATGCGTGCAGATCACCGGCGTGCTGCTGGTCTTCGCCCTGATGGTGGGGCCCGCCGCCACGGCGCAGCGCCTGACGGCCACGCCGGGCTGGGGGATCGTGCTTTCGGTTCTGCTGGCGGTGGCCGAGGGCTGGGGCGGGCTGGCACTGTCCTGGTGGACCGACTGCCCGACATCGTTCTGGATCAGCGTGCTGAGTACCGGGGCCTATCTGGCCGCCTACGCGCGCAGCCGCGTCCGTCAGTAAACGCGCGTCGGGCCGTCACCGGCGCGCATAGGCAGACAGGCGGTCAGAGGTCGTGGCCGCCGTGGGGCAGGACGTGATAGGTGCGGTTGAAATAGACCAGCCCGCCGAGTGCCGCCCCCAGGCGGATGGCATCGACCACCCCGAACATGACGCTGTGGGTTCCGACCTCGACAATCCGGTCGATCCGGCAGTCGAACGACGCCATCGCCTCTTCCAGAGCCGGAGCGCCGCTCGTCATCGTCGTCCAGTGGCCGACGGTGAAGCGTTCGTACATGTCCATCGGCCCGGCGAAGGTGCCGGAAATGTCCCGCTGCCCGGCCGAAAGGACGTTGATGCACATCGCCCCGCCGGTGTGGAAGGCGGTACGCGCACGGGCCGAACGGTTCATGCAGACCAGCAGGGTGGGGGGCGCGTCGGTGACGGAACAGACGGCGGAGGCGGTGAACCCCACCGGATCGTCCAGCGTGCCGGTCGTCACCACGTTCACGGCCGCGCCCAGCCGCGCCATCGCGTCCCGATAGGTCTGGGAATCCACCGTCATGTCCATGCCCTTCCTGCCGTCGTCCGTGTCCGTCTGGTCCGTTTCGACGGGGCGACACACCAACGCCGCATCTTCTGTCATATTATCGCGCAAGGGAAAACAGGAGGAAACCACCATCATGGATGCCGCCATGGACGCCGACACGCTGCTGATCACCCGCCAGGGCCGCCTGGGGCGGATGACGCTGAACCGGCCGAAGGCGCTGAATGCGCTGGACAGGACGCTGTTCGCGCGCATCGCCGCCTGCCTGGCGGACTGGCGGGAGGACCCGTCGGTCGAAACCGTGCTGATCGACAGTTCCAGCCCGCGCGCCTTCTGCGCCGGGGGGGACCTGCGGGCCATCCATGCCACGCTGGGCGCCGCCGGTCCGGCGGCGGCGGCGTCGATCTTCCGCGACGGCTACCGGCTGGTATCGGTCCTGGCGGGGTATCCCAAGGCCGTGGTCTCGTTCATGGACGGGATCACGATGGGCGGCGGGGTGGGACTGGGCGGCCATGTGCGGCACCGCATCGTCACCGAACGGGCGGTGGTCGCCATGCCCGAGACCGCCATCGGCCTGACGCCGGACGCGGGCGGGTCGTATATCCTGTCGCGCGCGCCGGGCCTGTCCGGCCTGCGCCTGGCCCTGACCGGCGGCCGGATGCAGGGCGGCGAGGCCGTGGCGGCGGGCTTCGCCGACCGGATGCTGGCGGCGGCGGACCTGCCGGCCCTGGCCGAAGGCCTGGCCCGCCGGCCGGCCGGCCAGGTCGTGGACATGGCCCCCGCCGCGCCACGGGACGGGGCGTGTCCCGACCATGCGGCGATCAATACGCTGTACGACGCGCCGGACGTGGCGACGATCATCGACCGCCTGGACCGCCACGGCGCCCCCTGGGCCGAGGCGGACCGCGCGGCGTTGCGGCAGGCATCGCCGCTGTCGCTGCGCGTGACGTTCCGCGCGTTTCATGCCGCGCGGCGGCTGCCGGACCTGGATACGGTGCTGGAACAGGAATACCGGCTGATCGCCAGCCTGCTGGAGCAGCCCGATTTCGCCGAGGGCGTGCGGGCCAAGATCGTGGACAAGGACAACGCCCCGCGCTGGATGGACAAGGCGGCATGGAGCGATGCGGCGATCGAGGCGTTCTTCGCCCCACGAGCGGACTCGTTGGACCTGCCGATCTTTTCCTGACTCGTCTCAAGAGTTTTTGGTGACACAAGATGCCCCTTTCACCCACCTACCGCCCCGCCCGCAATCACCTGACCCTGGGCGATGCGTTCTACGACCCGGTGGCGGCGGCGGATTTTCCCGCCCATATCCTGCGCTTCCGCAACCAGGAGGCCGCGGCGCAGGTCGGGCTGGACGGCCTGACCGACGCGGAATGGATCGATCATTTCGGCCGGTTCGTCCCGCTGCCGGACAACCTGCCGACACCGCTGGCCCTGCGTTATCACGGGCATCAGTTCCGGGCGTACAACCCCGACCTGGGCGACGGGCGGGGGTTCCTGTTCGCGCAGGTGCGCGATGTGCGGGACGGACGGCTGCTGGATATCGGCACCAAGGGCAGCGGCCGCACGCCCTGGTCGCGCGGCGGCGACGGGCGGCTGACGCTGAAGGGCGGGGTGCGCGAGATCCTGGCGACGGAAATGCTTGACGCGCTGGGGGTCGAGACCTCGCGCAGCCTGAGCGTGATCGAAACCGGCGAGGCGCTGCATCGGGGGGACGAGCCCTCGCCCACCCGGTCATGCGTGCTGGCGCGGCTGAGCCATTCGCATATCCGCATCGGCACGTTCCAGCGCCTGGCGGCCCTGGACGACCAGGCCAGCCTGGCGCACCTGGTGGCCTATGTGATGGACACCTACTTCCCCGACCGGGCCGGCGCGGGCGATCCGGCGCTGGCGCTGTTCGACATCGTCTGCGCCCGCGTCGCGCGCCTGGGCGCGCAATGGATGGGGGCGGGGTTCGTCCACGGGGTCCTGAACACCGACAATATCAACGTCACGGGCGAAAGCTTCGATTACGGCCCGTGGCGCTTCCTGCCCCGCTACGATCCCGGCTTTACCGCCGCCTATTTCGACCACTCCGGCCTGTACGCCTTCGGCCGCCAGCCGGAGGCCCTGCTGTGGAACCTGGCGCGGCTGGCCGAATGCCTGCTTCCGCTGACGAACGTTGACGGCCTGCAGAAGATTTTCGACGATTTCCCAGATCGTTATGGAAAAGAGATGAACGGCGTGATCGTGAAACGCCTTGGCCTGTCATCACTTTCCGAAGCCGATGACCGCGCGCTGGCGGCCGCGGCATGGCGCTTTCTGGAACGATCGGCCATTGGATTTGAATCTTTGTTCTTCGACTGGTATGGTGGAACGGACAGCAGGCACCGTGCCGCGAACGGCCCCAATGCCCGCCTCTACGAGGGTGCGGATTTCGAACCATTGCTTCGGCAGATCGAATCCCATCCTGCCCGGCCGGGCCTGGATCTTTCCGATCCCTATTTTTCCCGGGCCACGCCCTGCACGATGCTGGTCGATACCGTGGAGAGCATATGGCAGCCGATTGCAACCGATGACGACTGGGGCACGTTGCACACCATGCTGGACACGATCGCACAGATGAAGGCGGCGCTGTCCGGGCCACCGCCGGGATCACCCGCATGAAGCCATGTACCGTGGCAAGGGGTGTGGCAGGAAAGTGAGCCTCTTTCCGAGCAAGGAGAACAGGATGCAGAATTTTTCACCGCAGGCCCCTTCGGTTCCCGCCCTGTCCGATTTCGAGGTTTCGGACAATGCGGGGCGGACGCTCTGGCTCGCAGCCGCCGTGGCCGCCATCTGTGGCGGCCTCTACGGCTACGACACCGGTATCATTTCGGGTGCGTTGCTTCTGATTACCCGGGATTTCCATCTGGGCAGCCTGTATCAGGAACTGGTCGCCTCCGCGATCCTGGCGGGGGCGGTGCTGGGCGCCGTCGGCACCGGCTGGCTGTCGGAACGGTTCGGCCGCCGGACGTCGGTCATGATCGTCACCGCCGTGTTCGTGACCGGCGCGCTGGCCTGCGCCGCCGCCCCGGATGTGGACATGCTGATCGCGGCACGCGTCTATCTGGGGCTGGGGGTCGGCGGATCGACCCAGGTGGTTCCGATGTATATCTCGGAACTGGCGCCGGCGGCCCGGCGCGGCAAGCTGGTCACGCTGTTCAACGTCGCGATCGGGATCGGCATCTTCGTCGCCAACATCATCGGTTTCGCCGCGCGCGACGCCTGGGGCTGGCGGCCGATGATCGCGGTCGCGGCCCTGCCGGCGGCACTGGTATTCGTGTCCATGTTCTTCCTGCCCAAGAGCCCCCGCTGGACGGCGGAAAACGAGGGACTGGATTCCGCGGTCACGCATCTGGCGCGCGTGCGGACGTCGCGCAAGGAAGTCCGCAAGGAAATCCGCAGGATCCACGAAGCCGCGGAAGACGTCGATGACGCGCATCGCGGCTGGCGCGGCCTGATGCAGCCCTGGGTGCGCCCGGCGCTGGTCGCGGCGCTGGGGGTGGCCTTCTTCACCCAGTGCGGCGGGCTGGAGATGATGATCTATTACGCCCCGACCTTCCTGTCGGACGCGGGCTTCGGCCATTCCTCGGCGCTGCTGGCCAGCCTGGGGGTCTCGATGGTCTATCTGGTCATGACGATGCTGGGCTCGGCGATCGTCGATCATGTCGGCCGGCGCCGCCTGATGCTGATCATGGGGCCGGGATCGGTGGCCAGCCTGCTGGGGCTGGGGCTGATGTTCGCCATCCATCCCGACAAGGGCAGCGTCGGAAGCTGGATGATCATCGTGTTCCTGCTGATGTTCATGGCGTTCAATTCCGGCGGCATCCAGGTCGTCGGCTGGCTGCTGGGGGCGGAAATGTTCCCGCTGTCGATGCGCGGCACCGCCACCAGCCTGCACGCCGCGACCCTGTGGGGCAGCGACCTGCTGGTGACCAGCACGGCGCTGACGCTGGTCAACCTGATCTCGCTGGGCGGGACGATGTGGTTCTATGCCGGGGTCAATCTGGCGTCGGTCGCGTTCATCTACTTCCTGGTGCCAGAGACGCGCGGTGCATCACTGGAAGACATCGAAACCGCCCTGCATGAGGGGCGCTTCCGGCCCACCAGGGGCCATACCGCGATCGTCGAGACCTGACACCCGGCCCGGACGGGGCGGCGTCCGTGTAGAGCGGCGGCATGAAACATGCCATCATGCCGCCGACAGGAACAGCACACCGCCCGGAACCCTCGGCCATGACCAGCATCTTCGTCGTCTCGGCCGTACGCAGCGCGATCGGCGGTTTCGGGGGCGCCCTGCGCGGTACCGCCCCTTCGGTGCTGGCGGCGCGGCTGATCGCGGCCGCCGTGGACCGGGCCGGGCTGCCGGCGGATGCGGTGGGGCAGGTGGTGCTGGGACAGGTGATCCCGACCGAACCGGCCGATCTGTACCTCGCGCGCCACGCTGCGCTGCGGGCGGGCCTGCCGGTCGAGACGGTGGCGATGAACGTCAACCGGATCTGCGGTTCCGGCCTGCAGGCGATCATATCGGCCGCGCAGGCCATCCGCCTGGGCGATGCCGATATCGCCGTCGCCGGCGGTGTCGAAATCATGAGCCGCGCGCCCTACCTGGCGACCGATGCCCGTTTCGGCGGGCGGCTGGGCAACCAGACCCTGCTGGACCTGCTGGTCGGCGCGCTGACGGACCCGTTCGACCACGTGCATATGGGCGTCACGGCGGAAAACGTCGCCACCACCCACGGCATCACCCGCGCCATGCAGGACGACCTGGCGTTCGAAAGCCACCGCCGGGCGTCGGCGGCCATCCGCGCCGGCCGGTTCGACGGCCAGATCGTCCCGATCGAAATCCGCGCCAATGGCCGCGCCACGCTGTTCGACCGGGACGAGCATGTGCGCCACGACGCCGTCCGGGCGGATTTCGATGCCCTGCGCCCGGCCTTCCGCAAGGATGGCGGCACGATCACGGCCGGCAATGCGTCAGGGATCAATGACGGCGCCGGCATGGTCGTGCTGGCGTCCGGGGACGCGGTGCGGCGGCTGGACCTGACGCCGCTGGCGCGACTGGTCGCCTATGGGCACGCGGGGGTGGAACCGTCGCAGATGGGCATGGGCCCGGTCCCCGCCACCCGTCGCGCGCTGGATCGCGCCGGCCTGGGCATCGCGGACCTCGACCTGCTGGAAATGAACGAAGCCTTCGCCGCCCAGGCCTGCGCCGTCAGCCGGGTGCTGGAACTGGACCCCGCACGGGTCAATCCGAACGGCAGCGGTATCTCGCTGGGCCACCCGATCGGGGCCAGCGGCGCCATCGCCACCGTGCGCCTGGTCCATGAACTGGCCCGCATCGGCGGGCGCACCGGGCTGGTCAGCCTGTGTATCGGCGGCGGGCAGGGGATCGCGGCGGTGTTCCAGCGGCCGTGACGGCCGGGCTACAGGATGGCCTTCAGGCGCGTCTCGACGGTTTCGCGTAGTGTCGCGGCCTCGGGCCTGTCCATGCCGGCCAGGGTGCGGGCCATGGCCTGCAGGATGTCCGGGGTTGCCGTCCGGGCGGCCTGTTCCCACAAATGCAGGGCCTGGTCGGGCTTGCCGGCTTCCAGCAGGAACGTGGCGTAATTGTGCTGGCCGCGATAATCGCCCCCTTCGGCCGAGCGCCGATACCACGACAGGGCGGCCTGCCTGTCCCGCGGGATGGTCCAGCCTTCTTCCAGGAAGCGGGCGTAGAGGTTCATGGATTTCGCATGCCCCGCATGGGCGGCCTGCCGGAAACAGGCCAGGGCCGTGGCAAGGTCCTGCGTGACGCCCAGGCCGCGCATGGTCAATATGCCCAGATTGTACCGCCCCCACTCATCCCCCAGTTCGGCGGCCCGGGCGTAGCATCGGGCCGCCTGCTGGAAATCCTGCCGGCAGCCCCAGCCGAAATGGAAACAGCGCCCCAGCATGTTGTGGCCGGGCCCGTACTGGGCGTTGGCCGCGATGGTGAACCAGGTCCGGGCCGCTTCCGGGTCGCTGGGAACATAGACACTGTTCAGCAGGATCTTGCCCCACAGCACCTGTTCCAGCGTATGGCCTTTCTCCGCCTGCTGCCGGATCGCCTCGATCTCGGCAGGGAGCGGCGCCCTGGGCTGGGACCGGGGCTGACGGCGGCGCAGGCGGGCTAGAGCACGCACCACTGCCTCATCAGGTTGTGGTAGCAGTTCGTCAGGTTCAGCACCGCCAGGTCGTCATCGGGCAGGCGCGTCCTCAGGTCCATGATGGTCCTGTCCAGTTCGAACATGATCCGGCGCCGCGCTTCATCCGCGATCATGGATTGCGTCCAGAAGAACGAGGCAAGGCGGGAACCGCGCGTCACCTCGTTGACGCTGTGCAGGGCCGTGGTCGGATAGAGGACCATGTCCCCGGCGGGCAGCTTGAGCTCCTGCGTGCTGCCGGGCTCGTGCAGCACCAGTTCGCCGCCGTCATATTCATCGGGTTCCGACAGGAACAGGGTCGATGACAGGTCGGTGCGAACGCGCGCCCCGGTTTCATGGATCGGGCGGATGGCGTTGTCGACATGGGCCGCGAACGACATTCCGGCATCGTACCGGTTGAACAGCGGCGGCACGACCCGCAGCGGCAGGGCCGCGCTGTTGTAGGTCGGATTGCGGCCCAGTGCGCGCAGGACGATATCGCGCATTTCCCTGTGCGCATCGGACGAAAGCGGGATCTGCAGGTTGTTCTTGACCATGGCGGACTGGGGGCCGGCCGTGACCCGGCCGTCCACCCATTCCGCGCCGGCCATGATCTGGCGGCAATGCGCGACCTCCTCCACCGTCAGGACCGAGGGAATATGGATCAGCATCGTGAAAACCTTAATAGGTGGCCGAGATGTTGAACAGGAAAGCCCGGCCGGTCGACGGCGTCACGCGGTCGCTGAACAGGTTCGAATAATTGAGCCTGTTGGCAAGGTTGTAGCCGTTCATGGCCACTTTCCAATGCTTGAGGAAGCTGTGCGAAATCATCGCATCCCATTCAACGGTATCCGGTACCTTCGCCGTATTGGCGGGGTCGAGCCAGACGCTCTGCCGCCAGGTCAGGCCGCCGCCGAACGTGACGTTCCATGGAGTGGCCGGTGCGATCGTATAGGTCGACCAGAATGTCGCCGAATTCTTCGGCGCATATTGAATGCGCTTGCCGACATCCGCCGCCGTGGCGGACGCGATCGTTTTCGCATCATAATATGCGTAGGTCGCAATCACGTTCCAGTTCTTCAGGATTTCGCCGGATGCGCTCAATTCGAATCCCTGGTTCCGCTGGCGGTCGCTCGACGGCGTGACGTCACCGGTGGTCGGATCGGTCAGAAGGGAATTGCCTTTTTCCAGCCTGAAGGCGGATACGGTAAAGCCCATACGACCGTGGAAAGCATTGTATTTCGCGCCGATTTCGTAAAGGCTGCTGCGTTCCGGCGCGTATCCTTCATTCGTCGCCCGGAGCGGTTCGGAACTGTTGGTGACATACAGGCCGAGAGGTGTGGTCGACTGTGCCCAGTTGAAATAGACCATGGTGTCATCATTGGGCGTGTACATCAGGTTGACGGTCGGATTGTAGGTATCCTGGTTCTGGCCGTAGGAAACGCCCGTGCCGACCATTCCCTCGTTGGCGGAATAATGGCTGTCCCAATGGTCCCAGCGGAAACCGGCGCGGGCCGAGAACCACGGTGCGAACCAGACCTGATCCGAGAAGAAAGCCCCGACATCGGTCGCAACGCCGGTTTTGTGAAGCGCGCGTCCGACACCGCTGATATTCACAAGGTTGCTGCTGTATTGGCCGACATTCCCAAGCAGGAGTCCTGGCACGAAATTGGTCGGATTGACGAGGCCGGTCGTGTCGGTCTGCGTTCCATTCAGGCCATTGTAGTTGTAGGCGTAATTCGTACGACGGTCATAGACATGGGCCACGTCCCACCCGGCGATGATCTGGTGCTTCAGCATGCCGGTATTGAATTTCGCAATCGCTGACGCGACGTTCTGCACCGACCAGTCGTTCTGCTGGTAGGGTTCCGGACCACCCAGATGGCCACGGCGATCGACAAGCGCGCTGGCGGGATCGTTTCCGAAATATGCCGCGTTACACGTGGCATTACACCCTTCCCACGACGCGGAGAAATAACGCTGGTACATCCCCCCCCGCAGGTCGTCATAGAAGGTGATATGGCTGTTGAATTCGTGCTTGAGATGCGCCGACAGCATATCGACGTTCGAATCGTCCTGGTCGTACTGCGTGCCGTACCAGTTGTTGCGATTCACGCCGAATTCGGTGGCCGGACGGGCGATGGTCGTGCCGGGCTTGGTCAGCAGCGGCACGCCGTAATCGGGAATGCGGTTATCGGTCTGATGGAAATATTCAATCGTCAGCGTCGTGGGCTTGCCCAGGCCGAAGGCGATGGACGGCGCGATACCCCAGCGATGGGAATAGACGTCGTCACGCCCGACCTCGTCATTTTCATTGCCCATGCCGGCGATGCGGATGGCCGTGGATTCGCCGATCTGCTGGTTCACGTCCAGCGTCCCGCGGTAATAGTCCGCCGAGCCGCCGGAAAACTGGCCGCTATAGCTGTTCCCCAGATGGGGCATCTTGGTGACCATGTTGATGGCGCCACCGGTGGTGCCGTTTCCGAAGACCTCGGACGACGGTCCCTTGATGACCGAAATATGGTCATAATCGAAACTGTCGCGGCTATAGACGCCATAGTCGCGCAGGCCATCTTCATAGATATCGTTCTGCGCCTGGAAGCCGCGGATCAGGAACTGGTCGCCGCTCATCCCGCCTTCGCCCTCACCGACCGATGCGGTAATGCCGGGCACGTTTCTCAGCGCCTCGTCGAGGGTTTTCACGTTCTGCTGTTCCATCAGCACCTGCGGCACGACATTGACGGTCTGCGGCGTGTGCATGACATCCTGCGGCATGCGGCTGAGACCGATATCCTGATGCAGGATGTTCATCGGACTGCCAACGACAGTCAGGTTTTCTTCCGTCGGGGTAATGGTGCTTGTCGTCCCCGGCGGGGCATAGAGCGGCCGGGCGGCCGTCGTGCCGGTCGCGGCGACGGCCGGGGCAGGGGCGGCCTTCGCCGGATTATGCGCCGCCGCCTTTCCCGCAGCAGCCGCCTTGCCGGCGGCGTGGCGATGATGCTTGGGCTTGGATGTCTTGGTGTCGGTTGCCGCGTCGGCGGCATGGACGTGAATCCCGGAATAGAGCAGCGCCAGGCCCGCCATGAACGGGGCGGGATAAATACGACGGCGGATCAGGGAAGGCGGCATTCTGTCGTTCTCACAACCACGGATAGGTGGCTTCGTTAAAACCACAAATGCGAATTACTCACAATTGCAAAATGTGTCGGGGTGGGGTATCCTTAAGTATATGTTGCTGGTGGGTTAACGTTTTCTAATATGACCGTTTTAATTCACTATTTGGAACGGTCTTATCCAGGAACAGAATAGGGGGCGCGACTGTCTTGTTTCACCACATGAAACAGGAGGTTGCGGTCGAAAGAGAGGAAAGCGCGAGGCCGATGCGGGGCTGGTTGTGGTGCGCGACGACGCTGATTGCCGTGCTGGTGTTCGGTATCACATTGTTTCCGTCCCATGACGCCTTCGGCGTTCTGTACGTGCTGGTCATCGTGCTCGCCGCCGATCGCGCGACCATGCGGATGCTGCAGATGATCGGCGCGGCCTGCGTCGTGCTGGAATGCGCGGCCTTCTCGATCGTCCATCATGGCGGCTCCTTCGACGGCGCCTATGCGCGGCTTGCCCTGAGCATCACCGCGACGATTGTCGTGACGATCCTGACCATTCGCAATAAACGGGCCAGGGACGATCTGGCGCGCCACGCCCGGGCGCTGACGCATGCGGATCGCATTGCCACGCTCGGGCATCTGGCGCTGTCGATCGCCCACGAGGTCAACCAGCCCCTGTCGGCGATGACGACCCTGGCCTTCTCCGGCGGCCGATGGCTGGACCGGACACGTCCCGATCTCGACGAGGCCCTGTCCTGTTTCCGCCAGATCGAGGCCAACGGCAGGCGGGCCGCCGACATCGTCGGGCATGTGCGCGAACTGACCCGCAAGGCGCCGGTCGCGCGGTGCCCGCTGGACCTGAGACGGATCGTCGAGGATACGATCGCCCTTCTCCAGTCCGAGACGACGGCGCGCCGGGTCGTGGTGCAGAAAATCTTTCAAAACGACCTTCCCATGATCCACGCGGACAGGATCGAAATTCAGCAGGTAGTCGTGAATCTGATGATGAATGCGGTACAGGCGCTGGAACCGGTGGCCGGACGGCGCAGGACGATCACCGTTTCCCTGCGGGCGGACAGATCCCGTCCCGGCGCCATCGAAATGGAAATCCGGGATACCGGGCCCGGATTTTCCCAACCGGACCCGAATGCGCTGTTCGAGCCTTTCGTCACCACCAGGCCGGACGGGATGGGAATGGGACTGGCGATCTGCCGGAACATCGTCCGGTCGCATGGCGGTGCGATCACGGCCGCAAACGGCACGCCCTCCGGCGCCGTCATAACGGTCAGGCTGCCCGCCGCGCACGCCACGGCGGCGGCAGCGGCATGAGCGGGCAGGCACCGGAAGACCGGCCCCGGCCGCATGTCGTCGTCGTCGATGACGATGCCGGGGTGCGCGCGTCGCTGGACAGCCTGTTCCGTTCCGCCGGCTTCACCGTGACCCTGTTTGCCGACCCGCACGCCTTCCTGAAGGCCGGCGTGCCACAGGGGCCGTGCTGCCTGGTACTGGACGTGAAGCTGGGCCGGATCGACGGCCTCGACTTCCACGAGGCGATCGTCGACGCGGGACTCCGCATCCCGACCATCATCATGACCGGTCATGGGGACATTCCGATGGCCGTCCGGGGCATGCGGACGGGGGCGATCGATTTCCTGGCCAAGCCGTTCGGCGACCAGGCGATGCTGTCGGCTGTCTCGGACGCGGTGGAGACATGGTGGCGGCAATGGCGCCAGGACCAGGGCGCGGCCGACGCCCGGCAGCGTTACGCCACCCTGTCGGCGCGCGAGCGCGAAGTCATGGCCCTGGTCGTCGCGGGCCTGATGAACAAGCAGATCGCGGCCCGTCTTTCCCTGAGCGTCGTCGCGATCAAGGCCCATCGCTCCGGCGTCATGAGGAAGATGGGCGCCGATTCCCTGGCCGACCTGGTCCGCCTGGGGGAAAGGCTGGGCGTCCGGGACGAGGAGGTCAGCCGGTACGGAAAGGTCTGACGATGCAGACCATCAGGACCGCATGACCACCCGTTCGCTGACATCCGGAACCGTGAAGCCGAACACCTGTCCATAGAAATCCAGTTCCAGGTCCAGCGCGCGGCGTATGGTGGCCTCGCGCCGGAAGCCGTGGCTTTCGCCGGGAAATTCATAGTGGGCATGGGGCACGGCGTTGCCGGACAGGGCCGTTGCCATGGCGCGGGCCTGTCCGGGCGGAACGACGGCGTCGTCCAGCCCGTGCAGGAACAGTACCGGGACCTGGATTCCCGTGGCCTGCGTCAGGGGCGAGCGGGCCAGGTAGGTGGCCTCGGCCGCCGGATAGGGGCCCACCAGGCTGTCCAGATAGCGGGATTCGAACTTGTGGGTTTCCTGCGCCAGGGCGCGCAGGTCGGTGACGCCGTACAGGCTGGCCCCGGCGGCGAACAGGCTGGACCGCGCCAGCGCCAGCAGCACCGTCAGCCCCCCGGCGCTGCTGCCGCGAATGGCGATGCGATGGGGGTCGACGCGGCCGTGCTCGATCAGGAAGCGGCAGGCGGCGATGCAGTCCGCCACGTCGATTTCGCCCCACTTCCCCTCCAGCCGACGGCGATAGGCACGGCCGAAGCCGGTCGATCCGCCGTAATTGACGTCCACCACGGCGAAGCCGCGACTGGTCCACCATTGCACCTTGAAGGAAAACGCCTCGCTCGCCCGGCCGGTCGGGCCGCCATGGGCCATCACGATCAGGGGCGGCTTTTCGTCCGCCGGGCCGCGAAAGCGGCTGCTGGCCGGGGGGTAGAAGAACGCATGGCCCCGCTGCACCCCGCCCGGCGCGTCGGGCAGCGGGAAACGAATCGTCTCGGCCCGGGCGATGTCGCCGGGGGCCAGGTCCAGGACCGCGGCGGCCCGCAGGGTATCCGGCGGCGCGCCCACGCGGCCGTGCACCACCGCCGGAGGGCCGTCCGGCGGGGTGTCGATCCACGCCAGCGATCCGTCCGCCAGCGGGGCCGGGCATTGTGCCGGATGGCCGAATGCCACGGCATGGACCCTCATGGACGGGTCCGGATCGTCCTTGATCCGGATCGTCCGCGCCTCGCCATGGTCGATCGCGATGGCCAGGATCGATCCGTCCGGCAGCGGACGGTAGCTGCATTGGCCGAACACCCAGTGCGGCAGGCCGATCTCGGCCGCCATCGGGGCGACGGGTTCGGGGCCGCCGCCCGGCAGGGTGAAGCGCCACAAATTCCACCAGCCGCTGCGGTCCGACGCCGCGTACAGGGCCCGTGGGCCGGCCCAGGCGGGTTCGATGACCGATTCAGGATCGCCGTCGCCCGCCAGGGTGCGCGCGCCGGCCAGGGTGCCGTCCCGCTCCAGACGGCCCACGCGCAGGCGTGTCGCATCCCACGGCATGGCGGGATGGTTCCACTCGATCCAGGCCAGATGGGCGCCATCGGGCGACGGGCGAGGCGAGCTGACGAAATCGGGGCCGGACACCAGGACCTGCCCCGCCTGCGTGGCCGGGTCGCCGCCCGCCAGGGGAAGTGCGACCAGCGCCGAGACCGGCTCGCCGCCCGCACGGTGGTCCTCGCGCACGCAGAACAGCCGTGCGCCGGCGGGATCGAAGGTGAAATCGGCGAAGCGCAGGCCGGCCACCGTGCTGATCGCCCGCGCGGGTCCGTCGGCCTCGATCACCCAGACGCTGCCGTCGGGGCGGTGGCTGAAGGCGATGCGGCCGCCGGATACGGCATAGGCCCCGCCCCCATATTCGTGCACCCGCGTGCCGACATCCAGCGGCGGCGGCGTCAGGTCGACCGCGCCGGTGCCTGCCGTCCAGCGGACCAGCACCGTCCGCCCGGCTTCCGAGGGGCGGGTTTCCAGCCAGAGGATCGCATCGCCATCGGCCTGCACCGCCGACAGCCCCACCGTCCTGCCCGCGACCAGGGCGGTGGTGACGGCGGACGGCCAGGTGCCAAAGGGCTGCGTCAGGACGGACGCCCCCTTCGCGACGGTCGGATCTGTCATGTGTGTACTCCTGTTCCGCTGTTCCGTTCGTCGTATTGACTTGACACGGAGCCGGCCAGACGGTTCCTCAGCCTGTTCTTCGCAACAGGTCAGGTCCGGTCCGCTGGTTCATCAGTTCGAATCCCTCTTCATCCAGTACGGATACGGCGTGATCGGCGTGATCGTCATGCTGGAAAGCATGGGCCTGCCGCTGCCGGCCGAAACGCTGATCATATCGTCCGCCCTGTATTGCGCGGCCACGCACCGGCTGGATATCGGCTGGGTCGCGGTGGCGGCCGTCCTGGGTGCCATCATGGGGGACAATTTCGGCTATCTGATCGGGCGCACATACGGCTATCGCCTGCTGGAACGGCACGGGTCGAAAGTCTACCTGACGTCTCAGCGCCTGATGCTGGGACGCTACCTGTTCCGCCGCCATGGCGGCAAGGTGGTCTTCTTCGGCCGATTCATCGCCATCCTGCGGGTCTTCGTGGCCCTGCTGGCGGGCGCGAACCACATGCCATGGCACACGTTTTTGCTGTTCAACGCGCTGGGCGGCATCGGCTGGGCGGGTGGATACGCCTATGGTGCCTATTTCCTGGGCCATCAGGTGCTGAGCATTTCGGGTCCCGTCGGGGTCGCCCTGGGCGTGCTCGCGACGCTGGTCATCGGCGGCAGTTTCGTCTTCCTGAAGAAGAACGAACGGCGCCTGACCGAGGAAGCGACCCGGGAGGCCGAACGGGAACAGCAGAAGGAGCCTGCGCGATGAGCGTACCCCTGAAATGGACGATCGACCGTGCCCCCGACCTGACCGGCCGCGTCGCCGTGGTGACGGGGGCGACCGGCGGGCTAGGGTACGAGACCGCATGCGGCCTGGCGTCGCGCGGGGCCACGGTCATCCTGACCGGGCGCAATGCCGATCGCGGCGCCGCCGCCCTGGCGGGGCTGCGGACGCGAGTTGCGGATGCGCGCGCCGAATTCATGGTGCTGGACCTGGCCAGCCTGCGGTCGATCGCCGATTTCGCGGGCGACCTGACCGAGCGGCTGAAGGGGCAGGGACCGGGGGCGGTGGACATCCTGGTGAACAATGCGGGCGTGATGGCCCCGCCCCGGCGACAGGAAACCGAAGACGGGTTCGAACTGCAGTTCGGCACCAATTACCTGGGCCATTTCGCCCTGACCGGGCGGCTGCGGCCGCTGCTGGTCCGGGCCCCGGGCGGGGCGCGGGTCGTCACCGTCGCCAGCCTGGCGGCCCGGCAGGGGCACATCACGTTCGACGATCTGCAGGCACGGCATCGCTACAGCCCCTTCGGGGCCTACCAGCAGAGCAAGCTGGCCAACCTGATCTTCGCGCTGGAACTGGACCGGCTGGCACAGTCCGGGGGCTGGAAGCTGCATTCCATCGCCGCCCATCCGGGCTGGTCGCAGACCGACCTGGCCATCAGCCGCTCGGCAGCGCGGCAGGGCGTGGCGGAACGCCTGCTGCGCTGCCTGACGGAGGTCGCGTTCCGGACGCTGGGCCAGTCGGCCGCGGCCGGGGCGCGGCCGATCCTGTTTGCGGCAGCGGGGGCCGAGGCCGTGGATGGCGGGTATTACGGCCCCGGGGGACGGGGCGAACGGCGGGGCCGGGTGACGGATGCGCGCGTCCCGGCGCAGGCCCGCAACCTGCCCGTGGCGCGCCGCCTGTGGGCGGTGTCCGAGCGGCTGACCGGGGTGGCGCTGTCGTAGGGAAGCCGGAATCGGTTTCCAAAGGCCCCCGGCCTTTGGCGGGGCATGGGGCAGAGCCCCATATCTATCACGGCACCAGGATCGTACTCCCTACCGTCGTCCGCGCCTCCAGCGCCCGCTGGGCTTCCGCCGCGTCGGCCAGGGCGAAGCGCTGGCCGATCCGCACCGAAAGCACACCCTGCGCGATCAGCCCGAACAGTTCCGCGGCGCCTGCCAGCAGCGCCGGACGCTGGGCGATATAGGTCGTCAGCCCCGGCCGGGTCAGATACAGGCTGCCGCGCGTGGCCAGCATGCCCACCGAAATGCCCGTGATCTCGCCCGACGCGTTGCCGTAGCTGACCATCAGTCCGCGCGGTGCCAGGCAATCCAGGCTGGCGACGAACGTGTCCTTGCCGATACTGTCATAGACGACGGGCACCATGGCGCCATCCGTCAGCTTGCGCACGCGCGCGGCCAGGTTGTCGTACCCGACCAGGATGTCGGACGCCCCGTTCTGCCGGGCCAGTTCGCCCTTTTCCTCGGTCGACACCACGCCGATCATCCGCACGCCCAGATACCGCGCCCACTGGCACATCAGCAGGCCGACACCGCCCGCCGCCGCATGGACCAGGATCGTCTCGCCCGGTTGTACCGCATGGACCTCGCGCAGCAGCATATGCACCGTCAGGCCGCGCAGCATGCAGGCGGCCGCGACTTCGGACGAAATGTCGGGCGGCAGGGGCACGACGCGATCGGCCGCGATGGTGCGGCATTCGGCATAGCCGCCCAGGGCGGTGGGATAGGCCACCCGGTCGCCGGGAACCAGGTCGGCCACGTCCTCGCCCACGGCGAGCACGGTTCCGGCCCCTTCCATCCCCGGGATGGCGGGCAGGGTGGGCAGCTTGTACAGCCCGGTGCGAAAATAGATGTCGATGAAATTGACGCCGATCGCCTCCTGCCGGATCAGGATTTCCCCCCGTCCGGGCACGGGGCTGGGCAGCGTTTCCAGCTTCAGGACTTCGGGCCCGCCGTAATCATGGATGCGAATCGCCCTGTACATCGCTCTCTTCCTTTCCGTGGTGGCTGTGTCAGGCCGTCTCGTGCGCGTGGGCTGGAATGGGGGCGCGTTCCAGGCCCAGAAGATAGAGCTTGTCGGTCAACCCGCCATCGCCGGAATAGCCGCCCAGGCCCTGGACGGAGACGACGCGATGGCAGGGAATCAGGATGGGAATGGGATTGACGCTGTTGGCGTTCCCGACCGATCGGGGCGAACCGCCGGCGATCTGCGCGATCTGCCGATAGGTCCGGGTCTGGCCCAGGGGTATGGCGCGCACCGCCTGCCATACCGTGCGCTGGTAGGCGGTGCCGTGCGGTGCCAGGACCAGGTCGGCGAACGGGTCCGGCGCGCCGTCGAAATAGGCGTCCAGCCGATCGCAGGCGTGGCGCAGCAGGGGGTTTTCGTCCTGGTCGCGGCCCCATCCCCAGTCCAGCGCGATGATCGCCCCGTCTTCCTCGGTCAGGGTCAGGTCGCCGATGGGCGAGTGCATGGAAAGCTGCGGCATCGTCGTATCCCAGGTCATCCGCCACGGTGCGGAACGCGCATATCGGTTCGGTCGCGTATTCTGTACTCTTCCGCCGCAGGATGCGACATGCAAGAGGGATCACGCACACGCCGGGACAACGGGGACAGGACAGATGCCGACCGAACAGATGCCGATCTTCGCGCTGGCGACCGGGGCGGGACGCGCGGCCATCGCCGTCATGCGCCTGACCGGGGCGGGATGCGGCGACATGCTGCAACGGCTGTGCGGCCCGCTGCCGCCGCCGCGCCAGGCATCCCTGCGTGGCCTGTGGCGGCGTGACGCGGCGGCGGCGCCGGTGCTGCTGGACCGGGCGCTGGTGCTGTGGTTCCCCGGTCCGCGCAGCTATACCGGCGAGGACAGCGCGGAGCTGCACCTGCATGCCGGCCCGGCGGTGATCGCGGGCGTGGCCGACGCGCTGGTGGCACTGGGCGCACGGCCGGCGGAGCCGGGCGAATTCACCCGCCGTGCCTTCGCCCATGGCCGACTGGACCTGATCGAGGCCGAGGGCATCGCCGACCTGATCGATGCCGAGACCGAAGCGCAGCGGCGGCAGGCCCTGGACCAGGCGGACGGGACGCTGAGCCGGATCTATGACGGCTGGGCGGCCCGGCTGCGGACCCTGCTGGCACATCAGGAGGCACTGATCGACTTCCCGGACGAGGACCTGCCGCCCGGTGTGGAACAGGCGCTGCTGGATGACCTGACGGCGCTGCGGTCCGAGATGCAGGCCCACCTGGACGATGGCGGCCGGGGCGAGAAGCTGCGCAGGGGGCTGGTCTTCACCATTGTCGGGGCGCCCAATGTCGGCAAGTCCAGCCTGCTGAACGCGCTGGCCGGGCGGGACGCGGCCATTGTTTCGGCCATTGCAGGGACCACGCGCGATGCCATCGAAATCCGCGTGGTGCTGGGCGATGTGCCCGTGACCCTGATCGACACCGCCGGCCTGCGCGAGACACAGGACGAAATCGAGGCCGAGGGCGTAAGGCGGGCCCTGTTTCACGTGAAACATGCCGACTGCGTGATCGCGATGTTCGACGGCGAGACGGTGCCCGACGATATTCCGGCGGATGCGATCAGGGTGCGGAACAAGGTCGACCTGGCACCGGTGCCCGCCGGGGCGGATGCGATCGGGATCAGCGTCCGGCAGGGCACGGGCATGGACGCGCTGCGCACGGCGCTGGCCGAACGCGCCCGGGCGCTGACCGCGTCAGCGGCCGGCCCGCCGCTGACGCGGGCCCGCCATCGGGCGGCGATCGAAGAAACCGCTGGCCATCTGGCCGCCGCGTTGGATATGCACTGGCCAGAGATGCGGGGCGAGGAAATGCGCCTGGCCATGCGCGCCCTGGGGCGCCTGACCGGGGCGGTAGGGGTGGAGGATCTGCTCGATACGGTGTTCGGGCAGTTCTGTATCGGGAAGTGAAGGGGTGTTCTTTTTCTTCAGAAAAAGAAGCACTTAAACGGGGGCAGGCAAACGTGACGACCGAGTACGATGTCATCGTCATAGGCGGAGGCCACGCAGGGTGCGAGGCCGCGGCGGCGGCGGCCCGGTGCGGCGCGCGCACCCTGCTGCTGACCCATCGGCGGGACACGATCGGCGCCATGTCGTGCAACCCGGCCATCGGCGGCATCGGCAAGGGCCACCTGGTGCGCGAAATCGATGCGCTGGACGGGTTGATGGCACGGGCCGCCGACCGGGCGGGAATTCATTTCAAGCTGCTGAACCGCTCCAAGGGGCCGGCGGTGCATGGCCCCCGCGCGCAGGCCGACCGGTCGCTGTACCGCCGCGCGATCCAGGATCTGCTGGCCGAAACCGCGAACCTGGACATCGCGGAAGGGGCAGCCGGCGACCTGATCGTGGACGATGCCGGCCAGGCCGCCGGCGTGGTGTGCGAGGACGGGCGACAGTTCCGCGCCGGGGCGGTGGTACTGACCGCCGGCACCTTCTTGCGCGGCGTGATCCATATCGGCCATGACAGCCATCCGGCCGGCCGGGTGGGGGAACCACCGGCCCACGCGCTGGGCGAGCGGCTCCAGGCGCTGGGCCTGCCGATGGGGCGGCTGAAGACCGGCACCCCGGCCCGCCTGGACCGTACAAGCATCGACTGGGACAGCCTGGCCGAGGACCGGGGCGACGCGGTGCCCGAACCCTTCAGCCGCCTGACGCAGGCGATCGACAACCCGCAACTATCCTGCCGGATCACCGCCACCACGCCGCGGACCCATGCGCTGATCCGCGAACACCTGCATCTGTCGGCGGTCTATGGCGGGGCGATCGCCGGGCGCGGCCCGCGCTATTGTCCGTCGATCGAAGACAAGGTGGTGCGCTTCGCCGAACGCGACAGCCACCAGATCTTCCTGGAACCCGAGGCCCTGCCGGGGAACGCGGGCGGCGACCTGGTCTATCCCAACGGCATTTCCACCAGCCTGCCGGCCGATATTCAGGAACAGCTCATCCATTCCATTCCGGGACTGGAACGCTGCAGGATCGTCCGGCCCGGCTATGCGGTGGAATATGATTATGTCGATCCGCGCGCGCTGGCGCCGACGCTGGAGCTGACCGCGCTGCCGCGCCTGTTCCTGGCCGGGCAGATCAACGGCACGACGGGGTATGAGGAAGCCGGCGCCCAGGGGCTGCTGGCCGGCCTGAACGCCGCGCGGCGGGCCGGGGGCGGCGAGGGGATCGCGATCGATCGCGGCGCCGCCTATCTGGGGGTGATGATCGACGACCTGGCGACGCAGGGCGTGTCCGAACCGTACCGCATGTTCACCTCACGCGCCGAATATCGGCTGAGCCTGCGGGCGGACAATGCCGATTTGCGCCTGACCGGGCAGGGGATCGGGTGGGGCTGCGTGGGCAGTGCGCGCGCGCACCTGTTCACGGCGGAACGTGACGCCATCGACACGGCGATGCAGCGTGCGGGGGCCGAAAGCTTCCTGCCCGACGCATTGCAGCAGGCCGGGATCACGGTATCCGCCGACGGGCGCCGCCGCACCCTGCTGGACGTGCTGGCCACGGCCGCGACCCCGGATGCGATCGCGCGCATCGCCCCGTGGTTCGCCGCCCTGCCGTCGCGCGTCAGCCGCCATGTCGAAACCGAAGCCCGGTATAGCGGCTATCTGGTCCGCCAGGCGCGCGAGATCCGGCAACTGGAGGCCGAAACGCGCATCACCCTGCCGGCCGACCTGGATTACCGGCGCATCGGCGGGCTGAGCAGCGAGATGCAGGAACGCCTGGCCGCCGCCCGCCCCGCCAGCTTCAGCGCGGCGCAGCGGGTGCCGGGGATCACGCCCTCGGCACTGATGGCACTGCTGTCGCATGTGCGGCAGGTGGCATGATGTTTCACGTGAAACCACAGGGGGGCAATGGCGTGCCGGATGCGCTGCGGGCGAAGCTGGACCGGTTCGCCGAAATCCTGACCCGCTGGAACAGCCGCATCAACCTGGTCTCGCCCCGGGACCTGGCACATCTGTGGGACCGGCATATCGCGGACTGCCTGCAACTGGCGTCGCTGATCCCGCCCGGCGTGCGGCTGGCCGACATGGGGTCGGGCGGGGGCTTTCCCGGGCTGATCATCGCGATGGCCACCGACGCGGACGTGACCCTGATCGAATCCGACCAGCGCAAGGCCGCCTTCCTGCGCGAGGCCGCGCGCGCGGTGGGCGCACGCGTCACCATCATCGCCCGCCGGATCGAGGACGCGGACATACCGCCCGTGCAGGTCGTCACCGCCCGCGCCCTGGCCGCCCTGCCTCAATTGCTGGAATGGAGCAGCCATTTCCTGGCCCCGGATGGATTTTGTCTGTTCCTGAAGGGCCGAAATGTCGAGGATGAGTTGACCGCTGCCGCCGCCGACTGGCACATGGCGGTATCCCGATTGCCAAGCCGCACCAACGCGGACGGCACCATTCTCAGACTGGGTGATATCAGGCGTGTCAGACACTCAGAACGCGCGCCGGGTCGCTGACGCCGCGCGCGTGCCTCGCATTCTTGCCCTGGCCAACCAGAAGGGCGGCGTCGGCAAGACGACCACGGCCATCAACCTCGCCGCCGGCCTGGCGGCGCAGGGTCTTTCCGTCCTGCTGATCGACCTCGACCCGCAGGGCAATGCCTCGACCGGCCTGGGCGTCGGCTACGACGCGCGTCGCCTGGGCACCTATGCCCTGCTGATGGACGACGCCGCAGCCGCCGACCTGGTCCAGGCCACCGAAATCCCGAACCTGGCGATCATCGCCGCCGATACCGAACTGGCCGGCGCGGAACTGGAACTGGTCATGCAGGACCGGCGCGAATTCCGCCTGCGCGATGCCATAGCCCGCGTGGGCAGCGGGTACGACGTGATCCTGATCGACTGCCCGCCCAGCCTCGGCCTGCTGACGCTGAACGCGCTGGTGGCGTCGGACGGGGTCGTCGTGCCCCTGCAGTGCGAATTCTTCGCGCTGGAAGGGATCAGCCAACTGGTGCGCACGATCGACCGCGTGCGCCGCGCCTTCAATTCCGACCTGCATGTCGCGGGCATCGTGCTGACGATGTACGACCGGCGCAACAATCTGTCGGAACTGGTCGCCGCCGATGCGCGCGGCTTCTTCGGCGATCAGGTGATGGACACCCTGATCCCGCGCAACATCCGCATTTCCGAGGCCCAGAGCCATGGCCGCTCGGTCATGGCCTATGATGCGAAATCCAGCGGTGCCATGGCCTATCAGGCGATGGCCAAGGAACTGATCGCCCGCATGAAGCTGGCGAAACCGAAAGGGAAGGCGGTCCGGGCATGAGCACGAAGAAGGATCAGGCCCGTCCGCGCCTGGGCCGGGGCCTGGCGGCATTGCTGGGCGATCAGGCGCCCACCGCCATCGCCCGCGTTTCGGGCCGCACAGAACAGGACCGCGCGGGCACGCTGCCGGTCGACCTGCTGGAACCCGGACCGTTCCAGCCGCGCCAGGTCATGGAACCCGATGCCCTGGCGGAACTGGCGGATTCGATCCGCACGCGCGGCATCCTGCAGCCGATCCTCGTGCGGCCGCACCCCGACCACGCCGATCGCTACCAGATCATTGCCGGCGAACGCCGCTGGCGCGCGGCCCAGATGGCATCCCTGCACGAGGTCCCGGTCCATATCCGCGTCCTGGATGACGGGGACGCCATGGCCGCGGCCCTGGTCGAAAACCTGCAACGCGCCGACCTGAACGCGATCGAGGAAGCCGAGGGCCTGCAGCGCCTGCTGCAGGATTACAGCCTGACGCAGGAAGAACTGGCCGGCGCGCTGGGCAAGTCGCGCTCGCACGTCGCGAATATGGTCCGGCTGCTGAACCTGCCGCCGCCGGTGCGCGCGGCACTGCGCGACGGCAAGCTGACGGCGGGCCATGCCCGCGCGCTGCTGGGCCATCCCGACCCGGTCGCGGCCCTGAAAATCGTGCTGGAGCAGGGGCTGAACGTCCGCCAGACCGAGGCCCTGATCCAGAAGGCCACCCGCCAGCAGCAGCAGGCCCCCGCCAAGGCCGCCGAACGCAAGGACCCGGAAATCCAGGTCCTGGAACGCGACCTGTCCGCGCGATTGGGGCTGAAGGTGCAGATCGCCTTTGACGGGCGGGGCGGGTCGATCCGTATCCTGTACCATTCGCTGGATCAGTTCGATACGGTCCTGGCGCGGCTGAACGGGTGAGGTCGAGGCATGGTCCTTCGGAACCATGCCGACCGACCGATATGACAATACAGGGAATTTTTTTCGATAAACCGCTTGCCCTGTTCCCGATGCGCTGTTAGAAGCGCGTCACCCGAGAGGGCCACTCCATGGGCGCATAGCTCAGTTGGTAGAGCAGCTGACTCTTAATCAGCGGGTCCAAGGTTCGAGTCCTTGTGCGCCCACCATGGAGCCCCGGGTTTTCTTCCAGCCGAACATCCGCACATCATCATCGTGCGCGCCCCGTCATGTTGCGGCACCATCACATCGCATCTATGGTGTCATCTCGTCCTTACGGGCGATCCTTATCCTTGATGTAAGGTTGCCCTTTTGTGGACGTCACGCCTGCACAATGCTGCGCCGCGGCGCCTTGCTGAACTGGTCGCAGCGTCAGCTTGAAGCGTCATCCCAGACGCCGGGCCGCTGTCCCTATCCCCGTTACCATCCACGCCATCCGCACCGCCCTGGAATTCGCCGGGGTGGAGTTCATTGCGAAGAATGGTTGGGGGAGCAGGCGTGAAGGTGAGGAAGAACAAGGAGCTATCAGCATGAGAAACGGATTTTTCGGTAAGGCTGGCATTCTGGCGATTGCGGGAATGCTGCTGGGGCCGATGTCTCAAGCTATCGCGAACGACACGAATTCATGCATCTCGGGCGCCTGCCAGACTGCCGAAAAAAGCTGGCATACCGTGAAGAACGGAACGGTCAACGCCGCCCACGACACGGCTCAGTGGAGCGAAAAGGCGGGCAGGAAAAGCTGGAACACGGTACGCGACGGGTCCGTCGACGCCGCTCACAACACGGCGAAGTGGAGCGAAAAGACCAGCGGCAAGATCGGCAAATGGGGACAGAACACGGGCCGGAAGGTCGGACATTGGGGGTCGGATACCGCCAAGGACACCAAGACCTTCTTCACCGGTCACTGAGCACCGAATACGCCGCTTGAAAGCGGCCGGTCTCGAATTCGGCACCGGACATGGCGGTGGAGCGGCCCGGATCGCTCTGCCGCCTGGATAATCGAAGCGCCTGGACCCAATCGCGACCTGCTCTGAGCGTCGCGTTCGCCGGAATCGGCGCGAACCCGGGCTGCCGCCACGCATTCCCTGAATTTCACGCGCTCCGGGCCCGTTTGGCCGTCGGCCCTGCCGGGCAGGCGTGCCGCGACATGCGGGATCGATACCCCCTGCCTGGGCGGCAATCTGTGTTAAATTTTACAACAGATAAGGCGGATAGGCATCGAAATGCCTATAAGATAAATTCACATTTAATCGAGCAGATGATACACGGGAGTCGAATCGTTGTTTCCATAAACAACTATAATAAATAGT
Source organism: Gluconacetobacter diazotrophicus PA1 5 (assembly GCF_000067045.1). Classification (NCBI taxonomy): domain Bacteria; kingdom Pseudomonadati; phylum Pseudomonadota; class Alphaproteobacteria; order Acetobacterales; family Acetobacteraceae; genus Gluconacetobacter; species Gluconacetobacter diazotrophicus. The sequence continues at coordinate 1,216,130 of NC_010125.1, read as the reverse complement.
ATAATGGAGCCCCCATCGTGCCTTCCATCCGCTCCCTCGCTCCGGATTTCGCACCTGCCGGCAGAAGAACGCCTCTGGCAGGATATCGTCTCCACCCCCGGCATGCGTTGCTGGCGGCCTCGATCCTGACAGCGCTGCCGATCGCGCAGGCGATGGCGGCGGACGAAACGGCGGAAACCACGGCCTCGCAGGATACCGCCAGGAAGCGCGTCGCATCCTCCAGCCGCCAGCGTGCGCAGGCGGCCGACGGCGCGGCCCAAATTGCCGTTCCGATGCAGGCCGCCCGGCCGGCCGATACCGGCGAGGCCATCATCGTGACCGGCACGCGTGAGATCGGGAAGAAGGCACGCGACAGCGTGGCGCCGATCGATATCGTATCGGCGCGGCAGCTTGCGCAGACGGGGCAGCCGACGCTACGCGAGGCGCTGGGCCAGTTGCTGCCGTCGCTGACGCTGCCGACGGGCGGCTTCGATACCGGCGCGCTGACGTCGGCCTTCAGCCTGCGCGGCCTCAGCCCCAACGAGACGCTGGTACTGGTGGATGGCAAGCGGCGCCATACCACGGCCAACCTCTATGCCGATGGCGGCCCGCAGCAGGGCACCACGCCGGTCGATATCGACATGATCCCCATGGCGGCGATCGACCATGTGGAGATCCTGCGCGACGGGGCTTCGGCGCAATACGGGTCCGACGCCGTGGCGGGGGTGGTGAACATCATCCTCAAGAAGCAGGACCATGGCTTCAATGCCGAGTCGATCACCGGCATCACCGCTGCCAAGGACGGGTTCCAGCAAGGTGTGTATCTGGATGGCGGCGCGAAGCTGGGGGCGCGCGGGTTCGTCCATGTCAGCGGCGATTTCGTGCACGAGGACCACACGTTCCGCAGCGCGCCGGACCTGCGGACGGGGACCAAGATCAACAAGATCCAGGGCCGGCCCGAGCAGACGCGCGAAAGCCTGGCGATCAAGGCCGGGTACGACCTGACGGACGATATCCAGGCCTATGCGCTGGCGACCTATGCCCACCGGCATGCCGAGGCATACCAGAATTATCGCCTGCCCGGCTCGCTTGCAGCCTATCCGCTCTATGCCGCCATCTATCCGGACGGCTATTCGCCGCTGGAGACGATCGATGAGGATGACTGGGAGGTCACGGCGGGCGTGAAGGGCGTCCTGCGGGGATGGAACTGGGACCTGTCCTCGGTCTATGGCCGCGATTATGACGCGATCGGGCTGAAGGATTCGGCGAATTTCGCGGTCGCGGCCGCGACCGGCCGCACGCCGACGGTCATCCAGGCCCAGGGGTTCAACAATTCCCAGTGGAGCAACACGTTCGATATCAGCCGGGCGTTTCATGTCTCCGGTTGGCCGCACAGCATCAACGTCGCCGGCGGGGCGACCTATCGCTACGAAAGCTACTCGGTCGGCACCGGATCGCCCGATTCGACCTATGGCAGCGGGTCGGACGCGCTGGCCGGGACCAATGCGGGCAATGCCGGCAATTTCAACCGCGATGTCGTCGGCGGATATGTCGATGTCTCCACGCATCTTCTGAAGAACTGGCAACTCGATCTGGCCGGGCGCTACGAGCATTATACCGATGTGGGGGACACCGAGACCGGCAAGGTGTCCACGCGCTATGATGCGTTCAGGTGGCTGGCGTTCCGCGCCACGATCTCGAACGGGTTCCATGCGCCGACGCTGGCGCAGGAGCATTACAGTTCGCTGACGCTCTCGCCCACGGCCGCGCGCGGGCTGATCGCGGCCAATTCGCCCGGCGCGCTGGCCAACGGCGCGGCGCCGCTGAAGCCCGAGCGCTCGACCAACGCCACCGGCGGCATCATCGTCGAGCCGGTACGGAACCTGCACGTGACGGTCGATGTCTATCAGATCAATCTGCGCGACCAGATCCTGCCGGGCGGCAACATTACCGGCAATGCGGCGCGTTCCGCCCTGACGATGAACGGCTTTACGCTGCCTGCCGGATCGGATCAGTGGACGGCGGCCTCGCTGTCGACCAACTGGTTTGCGAACGTGGCAAGCACGCGCACGCAGGGGCTGGACCTGACGGCGACCTATCCGACGCGGCTGGGCGATGTCGGGCGGATCGACTGGGATGTGGCCATCAACCTCAACCGGACCCGCCTGAGCCATCAGACGGACGCCGCGACGGGGCAGCCGCTCCTGTCCGCACAGAGCGTTGCCTACATCACCACGGCCTATCCGCGCAGCAAGATGATCTTCGGCGGGCGCTTTACCCACGGGGCCTGGACGGTCGGCGTGCATGAGATCCGCTATGGCCAGACGACATCGCAACTGACCTATTATACGGGTGCGGCCAATACGGGCTCGCTCTCCAGCACGGTGTTCCTACCCTTCCGGAACACACCGAAATTCATCACCAATCTGGACATCACCTATCGCGCCAACCGCAACTGGTCGTTCACGCTGGGGGCGAACAACCTGTTCGACGCCCGGCCCAGCCGGGTGCCGGACGGGAACCGCTATCTGGGCGTGCCGCAATACTACATGAGCACGTCGCAGCTCGACATGAATGGCGGATATTACTACCTGCGTGCCAATTTGACGCTGTAGCAGTCTGTCACTGCGTGGAAGCGGGCTCGCACGGGCCCGCTTCCATGACGGTTGGCATCAGGCGCGGGGCACTGTCCCTGGATCGACGCGGACGCGACCTATCTGCGGTCCGCCAGGTCAGCGACACCGTCGAGACGATCCGCGATGCTGGCGATCAGGTGCTTCACATCGTCGCTGGCCTGAGTCTGATCCAGCAGGACAGCCACCTTTTCGATGTCGGTCTGCAATTCGGAAATCAGGCCCTGGAGTTGCGTGCGCACTCCATCGTCATTGTCGGTATAGTCTCTCATGACGGTCTCCCGGTTCCGTATCGTTTCTACGACAGGCCGAACCGGGTAGGCCAGTAATAGAAGCCTAGCTGTTTTGTCCCGGGATTTGGTGGTGCGGATTATGTATGAACCGTGATGGTTCTTTTTCCCACTGCTGACAAATGAATTCATATGGAGTGAGGCCGCGCAGGGTCTTGAGCCTGCGGGCGAAATTGTAGGCGGTAACGAAGTCGGCGAGGTGTTGACGCAACTGGTCATGTGTTTCGTAGTAGAAGCGCTTGACGGTGGCGTCCTTGATCGTGCGGTTCATCCTCTCGACCTGGCCATTCGTCCAGGGATGTCGCGGCTTTGTCAGTCGATGCTCGATATCGAGATCAGCACAGGCCAGTTCAAAAGAGTGGCACCGGAACAGGACACCATCCGCCCGCATGGCCTTGATGTCTTCGGGTGTCCATCCATTGCCGGCCGGATCGGTAAAATGCGTGCCGTTATCGGTCAGCACGGTATGGATGCGGTAGGGAACCGCAGCGGCCAGAGCACGCAGGAAGTCACCGGCAACGCGACGTGTCGCTTTCTCGTGCAATTGGACAAAAGCGAATTTCGAGGTCCGGTCGATCGCCACCAGAAGATAAAGGCGCCCCATTTCAGTGCGGACTTCAGCAATGTCGATGTGAAAATAGCCGATCGGACAACTCTTGAACTTCGACCGTTTCGGTTTGTCGCCTTCGGTCTCGGGCAGGCGGCTGATCCCATGGCGCTGAAAACAACGGTGCAGGGAAGATCGCGTCAGATGCGGGATCGTCGCCTGAAGCGCATAAAGGCAATCATCAAGAGGCAGCAGGGTATGGCGACGGAAGGCCACAACGATCGCTTCTTCTTCGGTCGACAGGATGGTTGAGGATGCGACCTTCGGACCGGTGCGTCGATCCGACGTATCGGTCCGCCCCTTCCATTTGGCGACCGTCTTCGGGTTGATCCCGTAGCGTTTCGCCAGAACCCTCAGGCTCTCTTGACTATGTTGTATCGCTCGACGGACTGCCGCTGTCGTCGTGGCGCTTCCGTGGTGAACCTGGCCCATAGCGCATCCTTCCACTCATGTGAAAATAATGCACCACCAAATCCCGGGACCAAACACCTAGCCAACAGCAAAAGGTCGCTTCACGTCAATTGGCCGGACGCAGCGCGAACCGTCCCGGTCCTGCCGCCGCCAGGGCCAGAAGACCGCCGATAATGCTGATATTCTTGTAGAAATGGATCATGTTGTCGTAGCGCATCATGCCGGACATGGACCAGAATGGATGGCCGATCAGGCCCGTTACCAGCGTATAGGCCGCCAGAACCAGTGCGATCGGCACGGTCAGCACCCCGGCGAGGACCGCAAGGCCCAGCCCCAGTTCGGTTACCGTCGCGACCGCCGCCGCCAGGGCCGGAAAGGGGACGTGGGTCTGGGCCATATAGGCAACGGCGCCGGAAAAGTCGGTCAGTTTCCCCCAGCCCATGATCAGGAACAGGGTGGACAGCAGAATGCGGGCGGCCAGCAGCATCGTGTCGCGCATCTGCGCGTTCAGCATGAACATGACAAGGATTCTCCAATAAGCGCGGGACCCGGACCTCGGGCCTGGCACGCCGTGCCGCCGTGTGTCCGTCTGTCTGTTCGAAACCGTATCGATGCTGACCGCCAACAGAAATAGAAACGACGTAAACTCATCGTTTCCTTATTTTACAGGATTCGCAGCCCGCTCGTCAGGACCGCCGCGCATCCTGCGCCAGACGTTCCACCAACGGGGCCAGGCGCTGCACGATGACGCCGACACCGGCCGGATTGGGGTGGATGTGGTCCGGCTGCTCCAGTTCGGGATGCGCCGCCACGCCCTTCAGGAAGAACGGGTCCCACATGATGCCGGGCCGGTGCGACAGCCGGTCGAACACGGCGCGGAAGGACTGGCCGTAGGACGCGCCCATGTTCGGCGGTGCGTACATGCCCGACAGCAGCACCGGCACATGCGCCTGCCGCAACCGGTCGAGAATGGCGGTCAGGTTCCGTTCCATCCGCGCGGGCTCCAGCCCCCGCAGCCCGTCATTGCCGCCCAGTTCCACGATCGCGGCATCGGGCGCATCGCCCAGCGCCCAGTCCAGCCGTGCCAGCGCATCCGCGCTGGTATCGCCCGACACGCCACCATCCAGGATAGTGATGCCGCCCCCCTTTTCGTCCAGCGCCGCCTGCAGGCGCGGCACGAAGCTGTCGGCGTGCGCCAGGCCGTAACCGGCCGTCAGCGAATCCCCCAGCGCCAGGACCCGGATCGGCCGGTCGGCGGCCCGGGCGGGCATCGCGGCCGCCGGCAGCAGGATCAGCCACAGAAAAAGGGCTCGGGCCATCCGGCCGCGCCATGTAGCGTAGCGGGCGCAGGACCACGCAATGTCGGAAGGATAGCGCATGGACGGCGACAGGTTCCCGAACGGACGGCCAGCCCTGGTGGAGGCGGATGACCTGTGGCTGACAGTGCCGGCCCGCCCCGGCAGGGTCAACCCGCGCGACGGCGGGGCGCGGGGTGACGGGGCGCTGACGATCCTGCACGGCGTCAGCCTGCGGGTGGCCGAGGGCGAGGCCGTGGGCCTTGTCGGCCCGTCCGGATCGGGCAAGACGTCGCTGCTGATGCTGCTGGCGGGGCTGGAACGTCCGACGCGGGGCACGATCCGGATCGCCGGCACCCGTCTGGACACGCTGGATGAAAATGCCATGGCCCGCTTCCGCCGCCAAACGACGGGCATCGTCTTCCAGTCCTTCCAGTTGATCCCGACCATGACGGCGCTGGAAAACGTGCTGGTACCGCTGGAACTGGCCGGCCGGTCGGACGGCATGGCGGCTGCCACCGCATCCCTGGACGCGGTCGGGCTGGCGCATCGGCTGGGCCATCTGCCCGCCGAACTCTCGGGCGGCGAGCAGCAGCGCGTGGCCCTGGCCCGGGCATTCGTCACACGGCCGCGCCTGCTGCTGGCCGACGAGCCGACGGGCAATCTCGACACCCGCACCGGGGCGGCGGTGGTGGATCTGCTGTTCAGCCTGCAACGGCAATACGGCACCACGCTGCTGCTGATCACCCATGACACGGCCCTGGCCGCGCGATGCGGCCGCTGCGTGCAGGTGCGCGACGGGCACTTGGAAGACGGGCGCCTGGAATCGGAACAGCCGGCACGGCCGTCCGCGCCGTGATCCGGGACCCCGACCGGAAACCCGTCGCCGCCATGCTCGCCACCCTGCGGCTGGTGGCCCGGCTGGCGCTGCGCGACCTGCGGGGCGGAATCGGCGGCATGCGGATCGTGCTGGCCTGCCTGGCGCTGGGGGTGGCGGCGATCGGCGCGGTGGGCGGCCTGCAGGGCATGATCCATGACGGCATCGCCGGCCAGCAACGCAGCCTGCTGGGCGGCGATCTGTCGATCGAAAGCAGCGATCCGTTTCCCGCCGAGCTCGCCACCTTCGTCACCGCCCACGGCGCGCGGGTCTCGGAAATCCTGCGCATGCGCTCGATGCTCTACGCGCCGGGCGGGCGGATGCTGGTGGAACTCCAGGCCGTCGATGCGGCCTATCCGCTGGTGGGCACGGTCACGATCACGCCGCCCGGCCCCCTGGACCGCGCTCTGGCCGCCCCGGGGACCGTCCCGGCCGCGCTGCTGGCCGATCCGCTGGTGATCGCGCGGCTGGGGCTGGCGCCGGGGGCCGCCGTGCGGGTCGGGTCGGCCCAGTTTCGCATGGCCGGTACGCTGGCCCACACCCCCGACAGCGCGACCACGGTGGTGCTGGCGCCGGCCGTGATGATCGCCCGGCCGGCCCTGGACGCGGCCGGGCTGTTGCAGCCGGGGGCGCTGGTCAACCGGGCGCTGCGCATTGCGCTGGATGGCCCGGACCAAGGACGCGCCGCCCGGGCACAGGCCCTGGCCGGGGCAATCGCGGCCCGCTTTCCCGACCAGGGATGGCGCATCCGTGGCACCGCCGACGCGGCGCCGGCCCTGACCCGGACGATCGACCAGATCGCGCGCTTCCTGCGACTGATCGGCCTGACCGCGCTGCTGCTGGGCGGGCTGGGGGTTTCGGCGGGGGTCACATCATGGCTGGAAGGCCGGGGAGGAACCATTGCCATCCTGCGCTGCCTCGGCGCACCCAGCACGCTGGTCTCGCTGACCTTCGGGCTGCAGATCGCGGTTCTGTGCATCCTCGGCATCGGCGGCGGCATGGTGCTCGCCCTGCTGTTGCCGCCGTTGGCCGTTCATGCGCTCTCCGGCCTGCTGCCGCTGACCGCGACACTGGCACCGCCGGTGCGTCCGGCGCTGCTGGCCGGTCTGTTCGGCGTGCTGGTCGCCCTGCTGTCGGTAATCCTGCCGCTGACGCGGGCCAGCGCGATTCCGCCCGCCGCCCTGTTCCATGACCAGGGGCGGCAGCGGCCGCTGGGGCGGAGCGGGCGCCTTCGTGCGGGACTGGCCATGGCGGCGTGTGCGATCCTGCTGGGCGGGCTGGCGGGACTGCTGGGCGGCGATCGCCTGTTCGTCGCGGGATTCCTCGCCATCGCGCTGGCGGTGGGCGGGGTCCTGGCACTGGCGGGCGGGGCGCTGCGCCGCGTCATGGCGGCCCTGCTGCCCCGCATGGGCACCGATCGCGGGGTGTTGCGGCTGGGCCTGGCCCTGTTCGCCCGCCCGGGTGCGCCGACCGCGCGCTTGATGGTGGCGCTGGGCGCCGGGCTGACCGGCATGGCGACCATCACGCTGGTCGAGGGCGCGATCATGGCCCAGTTGCGCGACCAGATGCCGCGCAACGCCCCGGCCTTCTATTTCGTCGACATCCAGCCCGCCGACCTGGACCGGTTCGATACCCTGGCGCGGTCCCAGCCTTCGGTGCGCGCCATCCAGCAGGTGCCGTCGATGCGCACCCGGATCGTCGCGGTCAACGGCGTGCCGGCCGAACGGGTCGCGGCGACGCCACAGACGCAATGGGCGCTGCGGGGCGACCACGGACTGACGCTGTCGGCAATGCCCCCGCCGGGCACCCAACTGGCCGAGGGCACATGGTGGCCGGCCGATTATGACGGGCCGCCCCTGCTGTCGCTGGATGCCGGGCTGGCTCAGGGGTGGGGGGTACGGATCGGATCGGTGATCCGGCTGAACGTGCTGGGCCGGTCGATCGACGTCCGGGTGGCCAATCTGCGCCGCGTCGCCTGGCGGTCCCTGCAACTCAACTTCGCCTTCGTGGTGTCGCCGGGCCTGTTGTCCCATGCGCCGCATACCTTCGTCGCCACGCTGGCCACCGATGGCCGGGCGGATCGGGACGCCGCCGTGCTGGCCGCGATCACCGACGCGCTGCCCGGCGTGACCGGCATCCGGGTGGCCGACGTGCTGGCCGAGCTGGGGACGCTGGTGGGCCGGCTGGCCGCCGCCCTGACCGCCGCGTCCTCGATCATCCTGATGTCGGGCGGGCTGGTGCTGGCGGCGACGCTGGCGGCGGGGTGGCGGCAGCGCGTCACCACCGCCGCCACCCTGCGCGCGCTGGGTGCCGATTCGGGGCAGATCCGCACGATCTGGCTGGTCGAATTCACCCTGCTGGGGTTCACGGCCGGCCTGGCCGCCACGATCCTGGGAACGCTGATTGCCTGGCTGGTGACGCGCACGGTACTGCAGATGCCCTGGACCGCCGACTGGACGGCCCTGATCGGCACGATGGCGGGAACGCTGCTGGTGACGACGCTGTGCGGCATGGTGGTCTGGCGCCGCACCTTGCGGCAGGCGGTTCGCAGCACGCGGGGACGAAGCACATAATGCGGCACGCCGCTATCGGGGAGTCCCGATACCGGCCGATGCCGCGATCACCATGTCCGAAAGAAAACAGGCGGAGGAACTGGTGGAGCCAATCGGAATCGAACCGACGACCTCCTGAATGCCATTCAGGCGCTCTCCCAACTGAGCTATGGCCCCGCCGGCACTGGCGCCGTCATCCGACGCCGTGCGAGTGCGCGGGGTATAACCGTGGGTCGGACGCTTGGCAAGCCCCGGGGGTGATATTTTTGGAAGGGCAGGTCAGGCTGTGTCCTTGTCTCAGGAAAGGACAACACCATGCTGGCGCAGGAACCCCAGCAGCGGCAGCAGAGGCAGGCCAAGAATGGCGGCGTGCTCACCCACGATGCCGTCGAACAGGTGAACCCCGCATCCTTCCAACCGATAGGCTCCGACCGAGGACAGGATCGCGTCGCCCTCGATGTCGAGATACGCGTCCAGGAACGCTTCGGAAAACGGGCGCATCGTCAGTTCGGGCCGCGCGACGTGGCGCCAGATCACCTGCCCGTCGCGCATGACCACGACCGCGCTGTGCAGCACGTGCATCCGTCCGCGCAGCCGCCATAACTGCGCCCGCGCGGCCTGGCGGTCGGCCGGCTTTTCGAACCATTCGCCCTCGCAGGACAGGATCTGGTCGGCCCCGATCACCACGCAGCCGGGATCGCGAATGCGCCCGCCCTTCAGTTCGGCTAGCAGCAGGGCGCAGGAATCGGGCGACAGGCCCGCCGCCCGGGCCGATTCCCGGACCCCGTCCTCATCCACGCGGGCGGGGCGGCATTCGACGCATAATCCCGCCTGTTCCAACAGGATACGGCGCGTGGCGGACTGGCTGGCCAGTACTATCAGGGGCGACTCGGCCTGTAGAGGTCCGCCCGGTAGTACTAATGACGAGTCGCTCATGCGCTGGCTCTCCGTACTCGAAAAATGAAACCCTGTGTCCGGCCCGAACGAGTACTGGGGTACATGGGGATAGTACTCCAGACACTTCTTGAGCGTACCGAGTACCGTGGACAACATCCCCGGACGCCGACACGGTGGGTTGTACACAGCCCCTTGTCGGCAGTTTCGGGATAACTCCGATAAGCGGTTGAAGATCAGGCTTATAGAAACTGTACACCCTGTGGGAAAGACGGGGTACGTTTTTGGAAACGTGGGTACCCCGCCATCCACAGGCCCTATCTCCCTCTCCAGGATTTCTTTCTTCTTATTTCATGTTTAGAGGTGGGTCCCGAAATCCGGTGACGGCGTACCGGACCTTGGCGCGTGGTCCTGTCATCCTCGATGAAAGTACGGGATATTCCCGTGAGTGAACGGGATCGAACGACCATGGCTGAAACCACGATGACGGGCAGGCGATGACGGATACAGGCAAACCCCTTCTGCGGGTCCTTCAGGGCGAGGCCGTATGGCCCCCGCCGATCTGGCTGATGCGTCAGGCCGGACGGTACCTGCCGGAATTCCGTGCCCTGCGCGACCAGGCCGATTTCATCACCCGATGCATGACGCCCGACCTGGCGACGGAAATCACGCTGCAACCGATCCGGCGCTACGCCATGGACGGGGCGATCCTGTTTTCCGACATTTTGATCCTGCCATGGGCGATGGGCCAGTCGCTGGATTTCGTGGCCGGCAAGGGACCCATCCTGGGCGCCATCCGCAGCGAGGCCGACCTGGCGCGGCTGGACCCGAAGCGCGTGCCCGACGCGACGGCCCCGGTGATGGAAACCCTGAGCCGCCTGCGCGCGATTCTGGATGGGCCCGATCCGATCGGCGCGGCCCAGGGCGGGCGCGTCACCCTGCTGGGCTTCGCAGGCGCGCCCTTCACCGTGGCGTGCTACATGGTCGAGGGCCATGGCTCGCGTGAATTCGATGCCACGCGCGGCATGGCCTATTCCGATCCGCTGCTGTTCGACCGGCTGATGGCGACGCTGACCCAGGCCACCGCCGACATGCTGGTCGCGCAGATCGACGCGGGGGCCGAGGCCGTGATGCTGTTCGACAGCTGGTCCGGCCTGCTGCCGCCGGCGCAGTTCCGCCGCCACGTCATCGCCCCGACCCGCGCCATCGTGCAGGAGATCCAGGCCCGCCGCCCCGGCGTGCCGGTCATCGGCTTTCCGCGCCTGGCCGGGATCATGGCGGCGGAATATGCGCGCGAGACCGGCCTGCGTGTCATGGCGCTGGATACCGGCGCCGACATGGCGGCGATGGCCGGCCTGCTGCCGCCCGGCATGACGGTGCAGGGCAACCTGGACCCGCTGCTGCTGCTGGCGGGCGGCGATGCCATGGCGCAGGAAGCCCGCGCCATTCGCGATGCGATGAAAGGGCGGCCGCACGTCTTCAATCTCGGCCACGGCGTGGTGCCCCCGACGCCGCCCGAACATGTCGGTGATCTTGTGCGCACCGTCAGGGAGGTCTGAGCATGGAGCCCGGAACATCATGGCCCGCGGCGACGCTGCCCCGGTCGGTCCGGCCGGACGGCCGGCTGCGGCTGGTCATCTTCGATTGCGACGGCGTGCTGATCGACAGCGAGGGCCCGTCCTGCCGTGTCGTGGCACGGGAACTGCGCCAGATCGGCGTCGAACTGGATGACGAAGCGGCGGTGGAACGCCTGGCCGGACGGGCCCTGACGCGGATCAAGACCGAAATGGAGGCCGAAACCGGCCGCGTGCTGCCCGATGACTGGGCGGCGGTGGTGCAGCAGAAGCTGGTCGAACTGATGCAGCGGGAGGCCCGCGTCATCGATGGCGCGCACGGCATGCTGACGGCGGTGATCGGCCTCGACCTGCCGGTGCGGGTCGGTTCCAACTCCTCGATCGCTGAGATGGACGTGAAATTCGCCCGGACCGGGCTGGATCGCTTCGTCGCCGACCGGATTCACTCGGCGCGCGACATGGGCAAGCCGAAGCCCGATCCGGCCGTCTACCTGCATGCCGCCGAAATCGAAGGCGTTGCCCCGGACGAATGCATCGTCCTGGAAGATACCGACACCGGCGCCAGCGCCGCCCGGGCGGCCGGCATGGCCTGCGTGCTGCTGCGCCCGCTGGACCTGCCGGCGCCCGACTGGCCGGGGCTGTTCCGTATCGCGCATCTGTCCGAATTCGCGCCGTTGCTGGAACGGATCCTGGCGGCGCAGGCATCAGGCGGAACACGGTCTTGATCCTGGGTTTCCTGCCCTGGCTGGCATGGTTCAAGGCGCTGCATGTGATGTCGCTGATCGCATGGATGGCCGGCCTGTTCTACCTGCCGCGCCTGTTCGTCTATCACTGCCAGGTGGACCCTGCATCGGCCGAGAGTGCCCGCTTCAAGGTGATGGAACGCAAGCTGCTGCGACAGATCATGACGCCCGCCATGCTCTGCACCTTCCTGTTCGGCATCCTGCTGGCGCTGACGCCGGGTACCGTCGATTGGCATGCCGGCTGGTGGTACACCAAAATTGCCGCCGTACTGGGCCTGGCGGGTTTTCATGGCGCCTGCGCCGGCTGGCGGCGGGGGTTCGAGCAGGACCGTAATACGCGATCCGAAAAATTTTACCGTGCGGCTAACGAAATTCCGACCGTGCTGATGATGGTCGTCGTTATCATGGTGATTGTTCGTCCCTTTTGAAGGGGTTCTCCTTCTTCAGAAAAAAGAAGGGAGAACGCCACGCAGGAGGATGGAATGACAGATCATGTATTCAGCTCCGACCGGTTGAGCGTCCGGGTCGCCGAACACGGGGCGGAACTTCAATCCCTGACCGACGCATCGGGCCAGGAACGGATCTGGGCGGGCCTGCCGGCATGGCCGCGTCATTCGCCGGTTCTGTTTCCCATCGTCGGCCGGTTGAAGGACGACACGGCCTGGATCGACGGCCGCCCCTTTCACATGACCCAGCACGGTTTCGCCCGCGACCGGGCCTTTCGCTGGCTGGACCGGAAGGCCGACGGCTGCGCGCTGATCCTGACGGATGATGCCGAGAGCCAGGCCGTCTTTCCCTTTCGCTTTGCCCTGACGCTGGAATACCGGGCCGAGGGCGACAGGCTTCATGTCGGCTACAGGCTGCAGAATCCCGACACCGGACGGACGCTGCCGGCCTCGCTGGGCGCGCATCCGGCCTTTGTCTGGCCGCAGCGCGCAGGCGTGGCCAAGCGGGATCATGTCCTGGAATTCGACCGGCCCGAACCGGCGCCGATCCGCCGGATCGCGAATGGATTGCTGCTGCCGGAACATTTCGCGTCACCGATCGTCGGGCGTACCCTTCATCTGTCCGAGGACCTGTTCGCGGACGATGCCATCATCCTGGATGCGCCGGCCAGCAACCAGGTCCGTTTCCGTGCGCCGGATGGCACGGGATTGGCCATGGAATGGCAGGGCTTTCGCGAGCTGGGACTCTGGATGAAGCCCGGGGCGGATTTCCTGTGTATCGAACCCTGGCACGGGTTTGCGACACCGGTGGATTTTTCAGGTGATTTCGATACAAAGCCGGGCCTGATCCATATCCCGCCGGGTGGGGAATGGCGTGGATCGTGGTCGATGACGGCCGAGTACGCCTCGTCTTAGGGAAAGGCCGGGCTCTGCCCGGACCCGGCAGGGCATGATGCCCTGCACCCCAGACGAATGGGTTTCCATAGGGGCAGGTTCAAGGACAGGGTTTTTACCTATCTCTTTCGATAGAAAGCCGGGTTTCATGTGCGGACGTTTCGCCAACGACCTGCCGAAGGATCTGATGCAGCGGATCTTCCGGACCACCGGACCGGCGCCGGAATGGATGCCGTCATGGAATATCGCGCCCAGACAGCCCGCGATGGTGGTTCGCCGCCATCCGGCCAGCGAAACATTGCGTCTGGACCTTCTGCTTTGGGGATTGGTGCCGAACTGGGCGCATGAGATGGGGCGGCAGCCGATCAACGCGCGTGCCGAAACCGTGGCGGAGTCCGGGATGTTTCGCGCGGCGTTCCGCTCGCGCCGGTGTTTGGTTCCAGCCACGGCCTATTACGAATGGCGTGCCGGCCCCACACCCCGGCAACCCTATGCCTTCGCGCGGCGCGACGGCGCCCCGATGGCCCTGGCCGCGGTGTGGGAATCCTGGGAGCATGAGGGCGATATCCTGCGCAGCTTCGCCATCATCACCACGCGCGCCAATGACAGTGCCCGCCCCATCCACGATCGCATGCCCGTCGTGATCGCGGACCAGGATCGTGACATGTGGTTTCACGCGCCGCCCATGGTCGCGTCCACCCTACTGGCGCCCAGCCCCGATGCAGTGCTGCATGCCTGGCCGGTCGGAACGCGGGTCAATTCCGTGCGCAATGACGGCCCCGACCTGATCGCCCCCATGCCGGACGGCGCGCCGTCCGGGCCGTGCTGACGATGCGTGTCATTCCGTGGGGAACTGGAACCGTTCGAACCGGTGCAGCATGTCTTCGATCCGGCCCTTGTGGGCGTCCGAACCGGGACCGATCCAGGTCCATTGCTGAATCTGCAGGCTGCGGCGCCGCCGATCGGCCTTGAGGTCGATCGCCGCCACGATCGTGTCGCCGACCAGGACGGGCAGGGCAAAATAGCCGAAGACCCGTTTTGCCTTGGGCACATAGGCCTCGAACCGGTGATCGTAGCCGAACATCTGCCGCAGTCTCCGGCGCTGGATGATCAGCGGATCGAAGGGGGACAGGATGTGAACCGGCGCGTGGTCCATGGGGGGCAGGGGGGCTAGGTCCTCGGGGCGGGCCCAGTGTCCGGTCCTGCCCGCATCCTCCAGGGCGACCGGCACCAGGTGGTTCCGGCGCACCCGGTCTTCGATGACCTGGCGGATACCGGCCTTGCGTGGTGCATCCAGGTGACAGATGGACTCCAGGCTGACGACCCCTTGTGACCGCAGGGCGCGGTCCAGCAGGTAATCCAGGGTCCGTCGTTCCGATACCGGCCGGGGCGGGGTCTCCCAGCCGAAATGGCGGTTTGTCAGCTCATAGGTCTTCAGCATGCCCGCTCGCGCGCTGACGGCCAGGGCACCGGTCAGGAAGGCCAGTTGCAGGGCGCGTTTCGAGGGCTTCCGGCTGGCCCAGGCATGATCTTTCTCGACCAGCACGTCGTCGTCGATATCGCGGATCGACAGCGCGCCGTCCCGGCGTACGCGGGCCAGGACCTTGCGCAGATCCTCCGGCGTAACGGTATCGAACCAGCTTCCGGGTGACTGCCGCCTCTGCCGCATATCCGCCAGGAAGAACCGCAGGTCCCGGGTGGGAACGTAGGACAGGGCGTGCGTCCAGTATTCAAAGACGGTCTTGTCGATGCTCTGCGCCTGGTGCAGATGTTCGCGCCGGTAATCCGGGATGCGTGACCACAGGATATGATGATGGCAGCGTTCGATGACGTTGATCGTATCGATCTGCACATAGCCCAGATGTTCCACGGCCCGGCGCGTGGCGTCCGGCCCGCTGCCGAAGGGTGCTGGTTCGTCCAGTCGTTGGGCGTGCAGCCAGATGCGCCGGGCCTGGGCCCGGGTCAGCGGATGGGGAGACATGGAGGGTGTTATCTTCTTTTGTCTTGCGAAAAAGAAGAGGAAAGCGGGACTATCGCCCGTCGAACAGCGCGAAATCCGCGCGATAGAAAGCGCGGATCCGCTCCTGCTGCCGGTCCGTCAGGGTCAGGGGATAGGAGCGGCTTTCGTTCAGATGCGGCAGGCGCAGCGTACGCAGTTCCGGTACGCGATCGGGCAGGTGCGAGATATCGCGCAGGTCCGTGATGTACCAGGATTGCGGGCGGAAGATATGGTCGATGTGATAGAGCGAGCGCGCCTGCTCCAGATGATCCAGCGCGTCGTCGACCGAACCGAACCGCATATAGCGGTCGCGAAAGGGCGGTGCGACGTTGCGGTGCCGGCTGCCGCCATCGCGCGCATAGCGATAGGCCGAGGCGAACCGTTCCACCGGGTCCCGCAGGATGGCGACGCTGGGCAGCGTCCTGGCCAGACGCGGCGCGACGTCGAGGAACAGGCGCATCGATTCATGCGACAGCGCCCGGCCATACAGCGCGGTGGCAACCGAGGTCCCCGCGTTCTTCGGCACGTGGATGAACAGGATGCCGCGCCGGGCGATCACGTCGATGCGTTCCTGCCGTTTGGTGCCCAGAGGCAGGCGGACGCCGATTTCCGATGCCCATTCGTGAAGGTCGGTCTGTAGCCGGAACCCCATCAGCCGCGTGACATGGCCGAACAGCGGCAAGGCCGGTCCGGTCGCCTGAGACCGGCGAGCGGCACTTTCTCCTTGTTGCAGCGCGAGAGCGGCCTTGGGGGAGGTGGGCATGCTTCTCTCCAAACCGCGCGAAACGGAGGTGGTCCCGGCAGGACATGATGGAATGAAGTCAAGCCATAACAGAAAAAAAGATTTTAATACTCGAAACAATAACCATGTTACATTATGAAATTCCGAGCGTTACATTTGAAACATGACATGATCTGACGTAAATATATAAACTGAATGATATTGTATATGTCATTATGATTTTGTTATTTATCCGTTTATAGGCATGGAATAGTCGTTTCAGACTGTCTTGTGGCGAAGCGCCGCTCATCGCGTGCCACGGTATCGAAAGATTCCCCACTCACCATAAAATAATATCTTGCAATTCATTCATGGATGAATGCCAATAAGGTAATTGAAAGAAAGAGGACGAACAGTCCCGATGCCCCTTGGTCGCCTTGAACGCCGCACGGCAGAACCGTGTCCCGTCCAATTAAGGATAAGCGTCAGTGGGGGGTCATGATGAACGATAGCCATAATCAGTCCCTGGAGGCGCACGTCGCCCTCCTGGAAAGTCGTGTCGCGACAATATCGTCGTGCCTCGACCGCTATCCCCTGTCGGAGATGGGACGTCGCATTGGCCTGCTGACCCAGGTCATGCATGGAATGGCCGGGACGCTGCGCCAGCTTGTCGCAAAGCACCGGGACGCGTCGATGATGGGCGGGACGGTACATCCGCGCCGGCGCGCGGCGTCCCGCCCCTGAAGCGGGTAGCCGCTTCGGGACGAGACGCCGGATCGCTGGGTGGTGGTGCTGCTGCCCCGGCTATTTGCCGCGGGGGGCACCCGGTTTGGCGACGCGGCCGGCCACGTCGGTGTCGCGGAGGTCCAGCAGCCGATCGGTGCCGGTCTTCGTCGAGCTCTTGGCGTAATGCGCGGCGCCGTAATGCGGGGCCTTGTGCCGGCCCGGGGTGTGTTTGTGGGGGTGGCCTTTGGATGACATGACTGCCTCCTGGTTGACCATCGACACATGGTCGTCCGGTCCGGATTGGCCAGGATGCGCCGCCATCACGATCGCGGGAAGTGGAACGGGGCCGAACTCGAGTGGGTCCGGCATCACAGGCTGACGCCGATCTTCGGGGCCAGCCACGCCATGCCCAGATACAGCAGGACCGTCAGGCCGCATCCCAGCCCGAGCGCCATGTAGAACTGCACGCCATGGCGCATCATCCACGGAATCAGCAGGAACATGGGCAGGGACGGGATCACGTACCAGAAGGTCGCGCCGACATGGGATTCCATCCGGACCGGGTCCTTTGTCTCCAGCCACAGCCAGATCATGCCGAATACCGAGATCAGGGGCAGGGACGCCACCAGGGCGCCCAGCCCCGGATAACGCCGCGCGATGGTCGAGACGAGCGCGATCAGGAGGCCGGATAGCGCGGCCTTCAGAATGAAGAATATCATGGACCGTCCTTCAGGCATCGCGTCCCGCTGATGCCCGGAACGATAGTCTCCGTTCTTTTTCGTCAGAAAAAGAAGAAATTATCTTCCAATGATTTTCTGTGAAGATTGTCGGCCAGTGGTGGAGCTGAGGGGAATCGAACCCCTGACCTCCTCATTGCGAACGAGGCGCTCTCCCAACTGAGCTACAGCCCCACTGCCTGACGGGGTGGATAAATAACGGGCGCCCGGCGTTTGTCAAGCGGCGATCAAAGCGGGGACGGTACGGGGTCGCGCCCGATTCCGGGCGGGGTTTCGGGTCGGTCCGCGGGGCACCGTCGCGGGCGGGGGCGGTGTTGTGCGGCTGGTCCGGCTTCGGTAGGATTCCGCCCTGCCACCGACGGGGAACGCTATCTTGCTCACGCTTGTCTTCAGCCTGCTGCTTCAAGCCATCAGACTGTATACGTGGGTGATCATTCTCTCCTGCGTGTTCAGTTTTCTCTACGGTTTCGGCGTCCTGGACACGCGCAACCCGATCGTGTGGAACATCGGGCGCTTTCTCAATCGCCTGACCGAGCCGGTCCTGCGGCCGATCCGAAATATCCTGCCGGTCATGGGCAACATGGATTTCAGTCCGCTGGTCCTGTTGCTGCTGATTCAGTATGTGCTGATCCCGTTGGTCCGGCAGCTTTACTATACGTTGGTCTTTAACGCGCCACTCTGACCGGATGTGATATCGCCCATCATCGTCTGGACAGAATGGCGGCCCATGCTTGCGACGACAACAGGAATAGGACCCGAAACATGACCCGTCATTTCGCGACCCTGTCGCTTGCAGCGGCCCTTTCGGTGGCCTCCGTCGCCTCCCTTTCGGCGGCGCGCGCCCAGATGCCGACGATGCCCGGCATGCCCGGGGGCAGCATGTCCGGCATGGCCATGGGCGGCGGCAGTGGCGTGGGGATGATGGGCCTGCCGTCCGTGTCGTCCGCCGGTCCCAGCAACCTGGCCGGTCTTCTGGGCTTCTGCGTGCAGAACAATTACCTGGGGGCCAGCGCCGCGTCTCCGGTCATGAGCAGCCTGGGGCAGAAGGCCGGCATCAACGGCCAGGGCGACAGCCAGTACCAGGCGGGGCAGAACGGCATCCTGAACACGGGAAATGGCGGCACGTTCTCGCTGGCCGGCGCGGGACAGGGTATCAAGCAGCAGATGACGCAGAAAATCTGCAACATGGTGCTCAGCCGCGCCCAGTCGATACTGTAATGTAATACGGTTCGGGCCCTGCCCGAACGGGGCAGGGGCCTCGGTCCTTGCATCACAATTCGGTGATAAGACAGGGGCAAAGCCCCTGATCCCTATCCCCCGATTTCAAGCATGACCTTGGATGCGGCCTGCCGGTTCGACGATGCGTCGAAGGCCGCCGCGTAGGCGTCGAACGCGAATTCATGGGTCACCAGCCCGTCCGCGATCTGCGGATGGGCGGCCAGCAGATCCAGTGCCTCGGCGAATTCGGCGTCGAAGCGGAACGTACCGCGCAGGTCCAGTTCGCGGGCGATGATCTGCGCCATCGGCACTTCGATAGTCCCGGGCGGAAACATGCCGACCTGCACCAGGACACCACCACGCCGCGTGTGGGCGATGGCGAACGGCAGGGCCGCGACGACGCCCGTGGCTTCGAACACGATGTCGAATTCCTCGTCGCGGGAGGCGTCCGGCGCGGGCGCGCCGGTATTCCACGTCTCGGTCGCGCCCAGGCGGCGGGCCACCGACAGCGGGAAATCATGCAGGTCCGCCGCGACGATCCGCGCGGCGCCCCGTACCGCCAGTCCCGCGACGATCAACGCCCCGATCGGGCCGGCCCCCTGGACCAGAACCGATTTGCCCGCGCACGACCCGGCGCGGGCAATCGCGTGCAGCGCCACCGCGAACGGTTCGGCCAGCGCGGCGCGGCGCAGGTCCAGCCCAGGCGGCAGGCGGTGCAATTGCGACGCCGCCACGGTCATCGTGCGGCGGAATCCGCCCTGCGTGTGCGGCAGATAGGCCGCGCTGCCGAAGAACCGCATGTTGCGGCACAGGTTATGCAGCCCGCGTCGGCATTCGGGGCATGTCCCGCACGGTTTGGCCGGATGGATGGCCACCGGCTCTCCCGCTTGCCATCCGTGGACGTCGGGGCCGCAGGCTTCGACGGTGCCCGAGACCTCGTGCCCCAGCACCATCGGTTCCCGCAGGACCGACGCGCCGACCCCGCCATGGCGCAGATAATGCATGTCGGACCCACATATTCCACCCCAGGCGATGCGGACACGCACCTCGCCCGGGCCGGGCGGCGGGGTCGCGATCCTGTCCATCCGCAGGTCGCCCTTGCCGTGAATGACCAGCGCATCGTGGGTCGAAAGATCTGTCATGTTGGTATCCCGCACAGGAATGGGACTTTTGAAACAGTCCTTTATCGGTCGGGCTGGTGGGATCGAAATCACGATAAAGTAATTCCCCATTGGGATCGTATGGCCGATGATACCGTTCACATTCCCCAGGCCGAATATCGGGGAACGCATGAACGGAGGACGAGGCATCATGGCGGAACAGGCAGGGGCAGGGATTATCAGGTCGGACGATCCGGCGCTGGCGCGCGATCTGGAACGGATCGCCCGGCAGGAGCGCGAACTGATCCTGCCGGGCCTGACCGAGGAAGACGCGTGGATCATGGGCTGCTGGCTGCGCCAGACAGCCAATGAGCGCCGGCATCCGATCGCGATCGACATCCGCCGGGGTGGCCACACGCTGTTCAGCGCCAGCCTGGACGGGGCGACGCCGGACAATCTGGGTTGGATCGCGCGCAAGGCCCGCGTGGCGGCGCGCTTCCACCGGTCCTCGTACGCGGTGGGCCTGCAGCTTCTCCAGGAAGGCAAGACCATCGCCGAGCGGTTCGGCCTGCCCGAGGCCGAGTACGCCCCCTTCGGCGGGGCGTTCCCCCTGCGCGTGCGCGGGGTGGGGGTGGTCGGCACGCTATGCGTCTCCGGCCTGCCGCAGCGCGAGGACCATCGGCTGGTGGTGGAGGCCCTGGCGACCTTCATCGACGTGCCGCTGGATACGATTCAGATACCATCCTGAAAAAGACTGAATAATTTTGCACTGCACAAATACGAATTTGTGAACCGGTTGGGGGTGGCGCGCTCTTGCGGGGCTGGTGACGATGGCCTCTATGATCGAATCTCGTATCCTGTCGGGACCAGCGGACGCGCTGCCTGGCAGGGGCGGATTGTCAGGATAGCCGACCGTCATGGCGGGGTAAGCCGAGGGACCATCGTTCCATCCGGACAGACCCGTTCCGCCGCGCGGTATTCTGCCGGTCGCTCATCCGGGTCTTTACGACAATCAATAATACGAACAAGGACCGGGGCCTGGTGCCTCGAAGGAGGACGGTATGACGCATCCGACCGGATGGGGTCTGATAGGGGCAAGCAACGTCGCGCGGGAGTGGATCATCGACGCGATCCGCGCCCAGCCCGGCAGCGACGTGCGCGGAGTGCTCAGCAGCGATGCCGGGCGCGGTGCGGCGTTCGCCGAGGCCAACGGCATCGCCTATCACACGACGTCCCTTCAGGACCTGCTGTCCAGGCCGGACATCGACGCGGTCTATATCAGTACCAACAACCGCCTGCATTTCGAACAGACCATCGCCGCCGCGCGGGCGGGCAAGCATGTCATGTGCGAAAAGCCGCTGGCCCTGTCGGTCGATGACGCGAGCGAGATGGTGCGCGTCTGCCGCCAGTCCAACGTCGTGCTGGGAACCAACCACCATCTGCGCAATGCCGCGACCCACATGGCCATCCATGGCCTGATCGAGGACGGGCGGATCGGCGGCCTGATCGCGGCCCGGTTGTTTCACGCCAATTTCCTGGCCGCCGCGCTGCAGGGATGGCGCGTCAACGACCAGGGTGGCGGGGTGATCCTGGACAGCACGATCCACGATATCGACACGCTGCGTTTCCTGTTCGATGAAAACCCCGTCAGCGTCTTCGCCATGACGCAGAGCGGGCGCCTGGCGCAGGACGGGATCGAGGACGGCATCATGGCCGTCCTGCGCTTTCCCGGCGATGTCCTGGTGCAGATTCATGGCGGATATACCACGCCATTTTCACCGGGCGGCGTGGAGATCATGGGCGAGCGCGGCATCATCATCGGCCGCGATTGCATGAGCCAGCGGCCCATCGGCACCGTATCGGTGCGCGACGGCGAGGGCGAACATGACATACCGTTGAAGCATCATAACCTTTATCATCGCGCCTTCGCCCTGTTCACCGCCGCCATCCATGGTGACGGCCGTCCCGCCGCCACGGGCGAGGACGGTGTGGCATCGCTGGGTATTGCGCTGGCCCTGCGTGAATCCGCCCGCACCGGACGTGAAATCGGGATCAACCTGCCATGAAACAGCCAGTTCTCGCCGGGGTGGCCCAGGCAGGCGTCCCCCCGGGCCGGTCCCGCACGCCGAACCGCGAGATGGAGCTGTCGCGCCCCGAGGTCACCACGGCCGACCTGCGCCGCGCGGCCTGGACCAGTTCGCTGGGCAGTGCGCTGGAATATTACGATTTTGCCTTGTACAGCCTGGCGGCGGCCTGGTCTTCGGGCCGCTGTTCTTCCCGCACCAGGGGACCAGCATCGGGCTGATCGCCAGTTTCGCGACCTATTTCCTGGGGTTTGCCGTTCGCCCCATCGGCGGAATCCTGTTCGGCATGGTGGGCGACCGGTTCGGGCGCAAGCTCGTCCTGCTGCTGACGGTGACGCTGATGGGCGGTGCCAGCACCGCCATCGGCCTGGTTCCCACCTATCAGACCATCGGTATCTGGGCGCCGATCCTGCTGATCGTGCTGCGCCTGTTGCAGGGTCTGGGCGCGGGGGCGGAGCAGGCGGGTGCGGCCGTGCTGATGACGGAATATGCCCCCAAGGGCAGGCGGGGTTTCTATGCCGCCCTGCCGTTCCTGGGCATCCAGATCGGGACCGTGATCGCCGCCATCGTCTATTTCGCGCTGCTGTTCCACGTGACCAATGTACTGCAGAGCTGGCTGTGGCGCCTGCCGTTCCTGCTGAGTTCCGTCATCCTGATCATCGCGCTTTATATGCGATTCAACCTCAAGGAATCGCCGGCTTTCGCGGAAATCGAGGAAGAGGAACATGCCCGGGCCATGTCCCTGCCCGAAGTGGTCCGGGAATCGTGGAAGACGATCCTGCTGGGCATGGGCCTGCGCATGGCCGAGAATGGCGGATCTTCGATCTATCAGGTCCTGGCCGTCAGTTATTCGGTCAATGTCGTGGGTATGCGCAATGCGACCGGCGCGCTGTCGCTGCTGTGCGCCGCGATCGTGGGGGCTTTCGTGGTGCCGGCCGCCGGCCTGCTCAGCGACCGGTTCGGGCGCATTCCCGTCTATCGCGGGTTCGCCATCCTGCAGATGCTGGCCGCCCTTCCGGTCTGGTACGCGCTCAGCTTCGGCTATCTGCCGCTGACGATCGCGGCGCTGTCGCTGGCGCTGGGCTGTGCCACCTGGGGCATGTTCGGTACCCAGGGCGCGCTGCTGCCGGAAATGTTCGGGTCCCGCCATCGGTATCTGGGCGTTTCCCTGACGCGTGAGGTTTCGGCCGTGCTGTCCGGCGGTATCGCGCCGCTGGTCGGGTCCGTGATTATCGCGGTGGTGACCAGCCACGATGCCGGTGCGGCCCGTCCCGGCCTGATCGCCTGGGTGCCGCTGGCACTGTATGTGATGGTGCTGGCGGCCATCACGATCGTGACCACGCTGTTCGCCCCCGAACCGCGTGACCGTGATTTGCTGGACCGGCGTGACCTGATCAATAGCTAGGGTGTGGGTCCTCGTTCTTTCTTGAATACAGAAGATTCCATCTTCCCTGGGCAGCACAGGAGCATGTGTGTGACCGTTTCCACCGACCCACTGGTTGATCAACTGACTGAAGCCTTCCTGCGGGTCCGTGCCGGCGCCCCCCCGCTGGCCCACGTGCCCGAAGGGTGCGAGGTTCCCTCGGACGACGTGGCGTATCGGGTGCAGCATGCGACCATGCATGCCATGGGTGACCGGATCGCGGGCTGGAAGGTCGGCGCCCGCACGCCGGATTCCGAACCGTTCGCGGCCCCGATCCTGGCCGCGACCCTGTTCGACGGCGAAACCGTGCTGCCGCCCGGCTTGTGCCGGCTGATCGGCGTCGAGGCCGAAATCGCCTATCGGTTCGGGCACGGCCTGCCGCCGCGCGACGCGCCCTATACGACCGCGGAGGTGTGTGATGCGATCGTGTCGGTCCACACCGCGATCGAAATCATCGATACGCGCTTCGCCACCGCCGGCAGCCAGCCCGCGCTGGACCATCTGGCGGACCAGCAGAGCCACGGCGCCCTGTTCGTCGGCCCGGGGATCACCGACTGGCGGTCCCTGGTACCGGTGGAGGAACGGGTGATCCTGACGGTCGGCGACAAGGTGGTGGACGATCACGTCGGCGGCAATTCGGCCGGCGATCCGATCCGCACCCTGGTGTGGCTGGCGGCGCATGCCGCGCGCTATGCCGGGGGACTGGCCGCCGGCACCATCGTCACCACCGGATCGACCACCGGCACCCTTTTCGTCGAACCCGGCACGCGGGTCAGCGCGACATTCCCGCATCTGGGCACATTGTCGCTGACCTGCGGCTGAGTCCGCCTGCTCATTGGGGCCCATGGCGGGCCCTGAACCGGAGAACATGAATGAAACCCGATATTCTTCTGATCGAGCCGATGATGCCGCAGATCGAGAAGGCCCTCGACGATGCCTATACCGTGCATCGTTTCACCGACGTCGCGGCGCTGGCGGGCGTTGCCGGGTCGATCCGCGGCATCGCGACCGGCGGCGGCAGCGGCGTGCCGGCCGATGTGATGGCGGCCCTGCCTGAACTGGGAATCATCGCGATCAACGGGATCGGGACCGACGCGGTGGATCTGAACGTGGCGCGCCAGCGCGGCATCCGCGTCACGACGACGCCGGGCGTGCTGACCGCCGATGTCGCCGACATGGCGCTGGGCCTGATCCTGATGGCCTGCCGGGGCCTGGGCACCGGCGACCGCTATGTTCGCGCCGGATCGTGGGGCAAGGCCCCGATCGCGCTGGGTCATACGGTGACGGGGCGGAAGCTGGGCATTCTCGGCCTAGGGCAGGTCGGGCGCGCGATCGCGGCCCGGGCGCGGGCGTTCGACATGCCGATCGCCTATCACGATATCCGGGAAATTCCCGAGAGCGGCTATACCTATTTCGCCGACCTGACCGAGCTGGCGCGGGACAGCGACGTGCTGGTCGTGGCGGCGTCCGGCGGCGCGCAGTCGCGCAATATCGTCGACAAGACGGTGCTGGAGGCCCTGGGTCCCGACGGCGTGCTGATCAACGTCGCGCGCGGCACCGTGGTGGACGAGGACGCGCTGGTCGCGGCACTCCAGGCCGGGACACTGGGCGGCGCCGGGCTGGACGTGTTCCAGCATGAACCCCATGTGCCCGATGCGCTGAAGACGATGGACAATGTCGCCTTGCAGCCCCATCGCGCCAGTGCCACGGTGGAAACCCGTCTGGCAATGGGCGACCTAGTCGTTCGCAACCTCGCCGCCTGGTTCGCCGGGCAGTCGCTGCTGACCCCGGTGGTGTAGCATAACGTACCCGGTCCTGCTCCCGCCCCGGGGCCGCCGGGGCAGGAACGGGACAAGGTCCGTGGCCCATCATCCATCGCCTGGCATGTCATCGCTCCCAGACACTGGGCCGCGCATGTTGGCCCATGTCATTCTCGATGACGTCGATGATGGGCTGGGGGCCGGCCGGGTCCGGCGGAACGATGTCGCCCAGGCGATCGCCGACCTGCACCAGACGGCCCGCTTCGTCCCCCAGGGACTGGTCGGGCCGTTCAACCTGCATCTGTCGGTCCAGACCAACGGCCTGATCTTCGATATCCGCAGTGTGCAGGATGTGCCGCTGCGGATCTATCGGGTCTCGCTGACCCCATTCCGCCGCCTGATCAAGGATTACGTCCTGCTGGTCGACAGCTTCGACCAGGCGGTGACCGAGGGGAATACGATGCGCATCCGCGCGATCGATATGGGCCGGCGCGGGCTGCATAATGACGGCGCGGCGCTGATGATCGAACGCCTGCGCGGCAAGATCGACATGGATGAGGAAACGGCCCGGCGGCTGTTCACGCTGGCCTGTATCCTGCAGCAGCGGCGCTGAGAGGTCGGGCTCTGCCCGAACCCGGCAGGGCATGATGCCCTGCACCCCGGACGAATGGGTTTTCAAAGGGCAAGGTCCTTGCCGACATCTACAGCCATCCGTTGGCGCGGGCGATCCGCCCGGCTTCGATGCGGTTGGCGGCGTTGAGCTTGCCAGCGGCGGTCGAGAGGTAGTTGCGCACGGTGCCGGGCGACAGGCCCAGGCGGCGGGCGATGTCCTTGTTGGAAAGGCCTTCTTCCGCAAGGCGGAGCGCGTCGCGTTCGCGGGCGGTCAGCGGGTCGGCGCCGGCGTCCCAGGCGGCGGCCATGAGGTCGGGGGGAATGAAGGTCCCGCCCGTGGCGACGGTGCGGATGGCGGCGGCAAGCTGTTCCACCGGGGCGTCCTTCAGAAGGTAGCCGCGTACTCCGGCGGTGCGGGCGCGGGCGAGGTAGCCGGGGCGCGCGAAGGTGGTGACGATGATCGTGCGTGTCGGCAGGCTGGCCGCGGCGATATCTCGCGCGACGTCGATGCCGCTCGGGCCCGGCATTTCGATATCGGTCAGCAGGATGTCGGGGACGAGGGTGCGGACAAGGTCCAGCGCCGCCGTTCCGTCCTTCGCGCGGCCGATGATGGTCAGGTCGTCTTCCAGTTCCAGCAGGGCGGCGATGGCCCCGAGCACGAGCGTCTGGTCTTCGGCGATGACAAGACGGATCATGCGGGCACCGTGGCGACAAGCCGGATGCCCTGCCTGCCGGCCTCCGGCGTGCCGGGCTGAAAGGCCAGCGCGCCGCCCGCGGCCGCCAGCCTCTGGCGCATTCCGGTCAGGCCCCGTCCTTCCGTGAAACTGCGTCCGTGGCCGTTGTCGCATACGGACAGGCGGGCGGTGCCGTCGTGATGGTCCAGCTGAATGACGCAACATGTGGCTTCGGCGTGGCGGATGACGTTGGTGACGGCTTCGCGCAGGGTCATTGCGAGGACGGCGCCGGCATCGGCGGGGATGGCGGCGGGGTCCCCGGCAAGGGTCGAGGCGATGTTCGCGGCTTCAAGGGCGGCGGTGGAGGCGGCGATTTCATGCGCCAGGCTTCCTCCGGCGTGTCCGGCCAGGGCGGCACGGATTTCGGCCAGGCCCTCGCGCGCCAGGGCGGCGACGGCGCGCATCTCGGCTTCGGCGGCCTCGGCGTCCCGGGGGGCGAGTCTGGCGGCGAGGTCGGCCTTCAGCGCGGTCAGGGTCAAAGCGCGGCCGATGACGTCGTGCAGGTCACGCGCGATGCGTTCGCGCTCGGCCGTCCCGGCAAGGCGGCGGACTTCTTCCTGGCTGGCCAGCAGGGCCTGGGTGCGTTCATGGAAGGCCACCCGCGACATGGTGCTGCCGCCGATGATGATGACAAGCAGGATTCCGGGGAACCACCACAGCACGGGCTGGTGCCAGGCCAGCCCGGCCAATGCCGTCGCGACGGCAATGGCCGCGACTGTCGCGACGGCGAAACGGACGGGTCGCAGGTGGCCGGCCACGGCGCTGGCGTAGATCGGGAAGACGGTCCAGCTGCCGAACGGGGCGAGTGCGATGCCGATGCCCAGCATGATGCCGGCACAGGCCAGCAGCGGCAGGTCGGTGAGGCGGTGACTGACAAAATACACCGGCAGGAACACGGCCAGCCCGATGGCCGAGGCGATCAGGTCGGTCGCATGGGGTGGCTCCCACGCCCAGGGCAGGACGTAGAAGATCAGGTAGACGAGCCAGGGCCATGGCCCCTCCCACCAGCGCTCGCCCCGTGTGTGCATCGTCGGATCGTTGCGTGTGGCGGGGGCGGGCGTCAAGCGGCGCTCCTGCGCCAGCCGGCCCGGGCCCAGAGGAAGGCGGCGGCTGTCATGGCCAGCAGGGCGGCGGCGTGCGTGGCGACGGTTCCGATCGTGTCGGCGCCGACCAGGAAGCGGGCCAGTTGCCCCAGGTGGTACGAGGGCAGCACCTCGCCGATGGCGCGCATCCACCCCGGCAGTAACTGCGAGGGAAACCACAGGCCGCCCAGGATGGCGGACCCCAGGAACAGGACATTGGCGAGTGCGACCGCCCCCTTTGCGCTCATGCGCATGCCGATTCCGAAGCCGACCAGGGCGAACGGGATGGCCGATGCGAGGTGGAGCAGTGTCAGGGCGCCCCATTGCGCGGCGGTCAGCCTGACACCGGCAATCAGGCTGAGGGCGTCGATCAGCATGATGGCGGCGGCCGTGGCGGCAAGGGTGGCGACGAGTTTCGCCGCGACATAGGCCCCGGCAGGCATGGGGGAGACGCGCTTGAGTTCGATCAGCCCCTGTTCGCGTTCCGACGCGATGCCGGCGCCGAAGCCGAACAGCGCCGGACCTATGGCGGCAAAGACGCCATAGGTCGCCAGGGTGGCGGTGGCTTCCGATGGCGACGGGTGCGCGGGGATGGCAAGCGTGAACAGGGCGTAGAAGGCGGCGGGGGTCAGGACGGTCGGGACGATGAATTGCGGCAGGCGCCAGGAGCGTTTCAGCTCGGCGGCGCATTCGCGGCCATAGATGCCGGCGGGCAAGGCGAGGTCGGTCATGCGGCGAGGCCCTTTTCCGGGGTGAGGAGGATGGCGATGGCGTCTTCGAGCGTGGCGTCGTGGATGCGCAGGGCGGCCAGGGCCGGGTCGCGGTCGCACAGGCCGCGTGCGGTGGCGACGGCGTCGGCGGTGACGAGGCGGAGGTCGGCGCCGTCACGGACGGCCTCGCGCACGGCGGGGAGCGTCGCGGCGATGGCGGGCGGAAGGGCGGACCGGCAGCGGATGACCGAGCCGCCGGTGCGGGTGCGCAGGGCGGCCGGGGTATCGTCGGCGACGATCTGACCGGCATTCATGACGACGACGCGGTCGGCGAGGGCGTCGGCTTCCGCCAGGTCGTGGCTGGTCAGCAGGATCGCGGCCCCGTCGTCGGCGGCATCGCGGACGGTGCTCCACAGGGCGCGGGCGGAGGCGCGATCCATGGCGGCGGTGGGCTCGTCGAGAATGAGCAGGTCGGGCCTGCCGCAGATGGCGAGCGCATACTGCACGCGGCGGGCCTGGCCGCCCGACAGGGCGGCGCAGCGGCGGTGGGCGAGATCGGACAAGCCGGCGAGGGCAAGTGTCTCGGCGACGGGGCGCGGACGGCGGTAATAGCCGGACTGGAGGGTGACGAGTTCCGCGACGGTCATGGCGTCCGGCAGGCCGGCGGCCTGGAGCATGACGCCCATTCTCGCGCGGGCGGCGGCCCGGGCGGGGTCGAGACCGAACAGGCGGGCCTGACCCGCGTCGGGGCGCAGACGGCCGGTCAGCAGGCCGATGCCGGTGGTCTTGCCGGCGCCGTTGGGGCCGAGAAGGGCCGTGACCTCGCCGGCCCCGAGTGTCAGGCTGAAATCGCAGAGTACGGTCTTGCCGACCAGTCGTTTCGTGACGGCCGACAGGCAGGCCGGTGGTGGCTGTGTCATGGGGTCCTCCTCGGTGTTCGAGTGTGGAGGACGTGGTCCTGGCGAGGAATTGCCGGGTGTCAGGTGCCGGGCATGACATCTGTCATGGTGGTCTGTCCGGAATGGTCTCTCGTTTTGAAGGAAAGGAAGCCTTCGTTCAGAAAAGAACGAACGGTTCAATCTGCCGCCGAACTGACCACCAGTTCGATCTCGATCAACGTCGCCGCGTCGGTGAAGCCCGGCACCCGGCGTAGCGTCGTCGCGGGGCGGCCGGTTCCGAAGGCCTCGCGCAGCAGCGGGAAACAGGTGGA
Source organism: Gluconacetobacter diazotrophicus PA1 5 (assembly GCF_000067045.1). Taxonomy (NCBI): domain Bacteria; kingdom Pseudomonadati; phylum Pseudomonadota; class Alphaproteobacteria; order Acetobacterales; family Acetobacteraceae; genus Gluconacetobacter; species Gluconacetobacter diazotrophicus. The sequence goes on along the minus strand of NC_010125.1, from coordinate 1,186,819 downwards.
AAAGGCATCTGTATCGCGCAGCATGAAGACAATGCGGGTCACGTCCTGCATCGCATATCCGTCGCGCGCCAGGATGGCCGCGCCATGGTCCAGGGCGATGCGGCATTGCTCGACCAGGTTGGGGGCCGGACGCCCGGTCGTGGGGTCGATCCCTGTCAGGTGCCGAACATGGATGTCCTGTCCCATCATGCGGTGCGCGATGCTCCTTCGCCGGATGTATCAATAACGAACCTGAAAATAACAAAAGTGTCATATTGTGTTCACGATAAAATTCAACCCCGGCAAGGCGATTTCGAGGAATCATGGAACCGTATCCATCGCAGAAGAATCAGATTCATGCCGGCTGTGCCGCTAGGCGCGGCCCCCGGGGGGTAGACGGCCACCAAACGGACAGCCAGGGCGTGCTGCTGCTGGGGCCGCCGGGGGCGGGCAAGTCCGACCTGCTGCTGCGGCTGGTCGATGCGGGCTACGACCTTGTGGCCGACGACCGGGTGGACCTGGCCGGCGGCTGGGCCTCGGCCCCCGCTGCCCTGGCCGGTCTGATCGAGATCCGGGGCATGGGCATCGTGCGCATGCCCTTCCTGGCGCGGGCGCGGCCCGTGCTGGTGGTCCGGCTGGTCGGACCGGACGACCGGCCCGACCGGTTGCCCCTGCCGGCGCACGATCCGGTGACCGGCCTGCCTGAAATCCGGCTCGATCCGGCGCTGGCCTCGGCGGTGGCGCGGGTCAATCTGGCTCTTGACTGCCAGCATGGACGTTGCAAAATTTTAACGTCCGAGCAGATGTGATGCCGATGTGATGCCTGTGTGTCCTTTTCATGGCGGTGCTTTGGGTGTCAGATGGACGTTGACGCATCATTCCCTTGCGGTGCGGCGACTGTTCTCGGGTCCGGAACTGTCCGGCCCGTTGTTCAGCCAGGATTTCCCGTGACGGATTCTTCACATGACGGAGTACCGGCGCCGCGTCGCATCCTGCTGGTCACCGGTCTGTCCGGGGCGGGAAAATCCTCGATTCTGCGCATTCTCGAGGATCTGGGATACGAGGTCATAGACAATCCGCCGCTGGGCATGATGGACGAGATCGTGACCCGCGCGGAACAGCCGGTCGCGATCGGGGTGGATTCCCGCACCCGGGGCTTCGACGCCGCCGCCGTGCTGGCCGCCCTGGGGCGGCTGCGCGTCAATCCCGACCTGCAGGCCGAGCTGATCTATGCCACGGCCGAGGAAAGCGTGCTGCTGCGCCGTTATACCGCCACGCGGCGGCGGCACCCGCTGGCCATGCGCGGTACGGTCAAGGAAGGGATCGAGGCGGAAATTGAACTGACCGCGCGGCTGCGGGCCGCCGCCGACATGGTGATCGATACCTCCGACCTGCCGCCGCCCGAACTGCGGCAGGTCGTGGAAATGCGCTTCGCCCCCCGCCATGACCGCATGGCCGAAGGGCTGACCGTCGCGCTGATGTCCTTCGCCTTTCCCGCCGGCCTGCCGCGCGAGGCCGACATGGTGTTCGACGCGCGGTTCCTGCGGAACCCCTATTACGATCCCGACCTGTCCGTCCGGAATGGGCTGGACCAGGCGGTGGCGGACTATGTGGCGTCCGACCCCGATTATCCGCGCTTCCTGGACCAGATCGACGGCATGTTGGGCCTGGTGCTGCCGCGCTTCGTGCGCGAGGGCAAGAAATACGCGACCATCGCCATCGGCTGTTCCGGCGGCCGCCATCGCTCGGTCACGCTGGTCGAGGCGCTGGCGCGGCGCCTTGCGGCCAAAAATCTTGCGGAACCCGGTGGAACATGCGACAGCCCCGGGAAACCTGCCCATATTGAAAAGGGCGCGGCCCCGACCGATGTGCAGTCGGGCGGCGCGGATGCTCAGGGTGCGTGGCCGATCATCGTCATGCACCGCGAACTGGCCCGGCAGGGGCGATCTAGCTGGCGCTGGGCCAGCCGACCGAGGGAGCACGCGGCGGACGTGGTGGAAGGGCAGTATTCCTCATGATTGGTATGGTCCTCGTCACCCATGGCGAGCTCGGCGACACGCTGAAACGCGCGATGGAGCACGTGGTGGGGCCGCAACCCCAACTGGCTACCCTGAACATCGAGGCTGGTGACGATCCCGTCCTGCGACGCGCGGACCTGCAATCGGTGATCGCCGGCGTCGATACGGGTGATGGCGTCCTGCTGCTGACCGACATGTTCGGCAGCACGGCCTCGAACCTCGCCATTTCCACGATGGAAGCGGGCCGGGTGGAAGTCCTGGCCGGCGTCAACGTGCCGATGATGGTCAAGCTGGCGCAGATCCGCAACGGCCACACGCTGGAGGAATGCGCGGACCTGGCCGAGGGCGCGGGCCGCAAATACATCTCCACCGCCTCGCACCTGCCGCCGCAATGCCTGGGGGGCGCCCGGAGCTGCCTGCTGGGCGAACGCCCCGCCGACATGCCGCCGCAGGCGCTGTACCGTCCTGCGCCGCGGCGGGTCGCCATGGGCTGACCGGGCATGTCCTCGCCCGGCATGTCGGCTCCTGGCGGGCTGGACCCCCAGGACCCCGATGTCCTGTCCGTGACCCTGACCATGGTCAATCGTCGCGGGCTGCATGCGCGCGCGGCGGCCAAGCTGGTGACGGTGGCCGAGCAGTTCGACGCGAATGTCGAGGTCACGCGGGCCGACCAGACCGTATCGGCGCGCTCGATCATGGGCCTGATGATGCTGGGGGCCGGTCGGGGGGAATCCATTACCCTGATGGCCACGGGATGGGATGCCCATGCGGCGATCGAGGCCCTGGTGGCCCTGATCGAGGCGGGCTTCCATGAAGACGACTGACGCCGCCGGCCCCTCGTCCGCGCCGCGCCGGCGGGCTGCCGGCCGGCGGGGAACGCGGGCGGAACACCGGCTGTCCGGCGATGCCACGGTGCGCGGCATCGCCATCGGCCCGGCGGCGGTGGCGCTGGAAAGCCCGGCGCCGGATATGGATCCCGACGCCCGCGCCGCCGACCCCGCACCCGAGCTGGAGCGCCTGGCCGAGGCCGTGGAACGGTCGGTGCGGCAGGTCGAACGCCTGCGCGACCGCCTGGCGGTGCTGCCCGAGGACAGCCAGATCGAAATCGGATCGCTGCTGGAGGTCTATCGCCGGATGCTCGGCCCGTCGCGCCTGCAGCGCGGCATCCGCCGCCGCATCGTCCAGGACGGACTGACAGCCGAAGCCGCCGTCCGGCAGGAAACCGAAAGCCTGGCCCTGGCCCTGCTGGGCGGGGCCGACGCCCCGGTGCCCGAGGGCGAGGACGCCGCCGCCGCCCAGCGCCGCGCGGGCGAATTCCGCGAAATCGGCCGGCGGCTGCTGCGCAACCTGGGGCGCATGCCCTTTCGCTCGTTCAGCGCGCTTCCCGAGGGCGCGGTGCTGGTCACCGAACAGTTGCGCCCCGCCGATGCGGCGCTGATCGACCCGTCGCGCATCGTCGCGGTCGCGACCGAGGAAGGGGGCGCCACCGACCACACCGCCATCATGCTGCGCGCCCTGGGCATTCCCGCCGTGCTGGCCGCCCACGGGCTGATGGCGCGGGTGCGCGAGGGGGCCACCGTGGTGGTGGACGGCACCGCCGGGCTGGTGGTGGTGGACCCGACCGAGGATACGCTGGCGGCGGCGCGCGGCGGGGTGGCCGAACATGCGCGCGAACGCCAGGCGCTGGGCCGGCTGCGCCGCCTGCCGGCCCGCCTGTCCAGCGGCGAGAAGCTGCATCTGCAGGCCAATCTGGAACTGCCGGCCGAACTGGCGCTGATCGCGCAGTCCGGCGCGTCGGGCATCGGCCTGCTGCGCACGGAATTCCTGTTCATCAATGCCGAAACCATGCCGGACGAGGACAGCCAGGCCGCGATCTATTCCGAAATCATCACCGCGATGGCAGGGGATACCACCACCATCCGCGTGGTGGACTGGGGCGGCGAAAAGCATAGCGAGGCCCTGAACCGCGCGGGGCTGGACCGTGACGGCGACAACGTCAATCCGGCGCTGGGCGTGCGCGGCCTGCGGCTGCTGCTGCGCCATCCCGCGATCCTGGAAACCCAGTTCGCCGCGATCCTGAAGGCGTCGTCCGCCGGGCCGATGCGCGTCATGCTGCCGATGGTCACGACCGTCCCGGAACTGCGCGAGGCCCGCGACATCTATCAGCGCGTCGCGCGCCGCCTGCGCCGCCGGGGGGTGAAGCTGGGTGACAGCCTGCCGCCGCTGGGCATCATGGTCGAAACCCCGGCCGCCGCCATCATGGGCGATGCGCTGGCGCAGGAAGCCGAATTCCTGGCCATCGGCACCAACGACCTGACGATGTACACGCTGGCGGCCGATCGCGCCCTGGCCGATGTCGCGTCCCTCTACCAGCCGCTGCATCCCGCCGTGCTGCGCCTGATCCAGACGGTGACCGAGGCCGCGCTGCGCCAGTATCGTCCGATTTCGATCTGCGGGGAAATCGCCGGCGATCCGCGGGTGGTGCCGCTGCTGGTCGGGCTGGGCCTGCGCAGCTTCTCGATGACCGCCTCCGCCGTGCCCCGGGTGAAGCGCAGGGTGCGCGCCCTGTCGTTCGAGGACTGCCGACGGCTGGCCCACCGCGTGATGGAATCCCCGGACGTGGCCGAAGTCCTGTCCCTGATCGACGCCTTCGCCGCGGGGGGGTAGCGGTCATGGATGGTCCGGTTGGCATCGGGGACCTTCACGCCGTCGAACTGCCGTGGCGGGACCCTGATGACGTGCTGTGGGCGTGGCGGGACGAACCGTGGCTGGCCTGCCTGGACAGCGGCGGGCCGGCGGGGCCGCGCGCGCGCTGGACCATCCTCTGCCGCCGGCCGCGCCAGGTCCTTGAATGGCGGGACGGCGGGGCCCCGCTGGCATCTGATCCGCTGGCGGCCCTGCGCGCCCTGCTGCCGCCGGCCGGATCGCCGCCCGTGACCGCATCCGGCGAGGCCCTGCCGTTCGCGGGCGGGGTGATCGGCTTCGCCGGGTACGGGGTGGGGCGGCGCCTCGAAGGGATCGCGACCCGCCACGTGGCCGATCCGGCCCAGCCGGACCTGGCGGCGGGGTTCTATGACCATGCCGTCCTGTTCGACCGTGTGCGGCGGCGCGCCTACCTGGCGACGATCCGCCCCGATCCGGACCGGCTGATCGCCGACGTAAGCGCCGCGTGGGCGGCCATGGAGCCGGCCCCGGCCCCCGCCGCCCTGCCGCGCCTGGCCTTCGCCGCCGACCAGGCGCCGGGGCAGTACGCCGCCGCGGTGGCGCGCGCGGTGGAGCGGATCGCGGCGGGCGACATCTTCCAGGTCAACATCACCGGGCGCATGGCCGCCCGCCGCCCGCCCGGCCTGACGGACGGCGCCATCTACCGGGCCCTGCGCCGGGCCTCGCCCGCGCCGTTCGGGGCGTGGCTGGCCTGCGGGCCGGGTTTCGGCCTGCTGTCGGCCTCGCCGGAGCGGTTCGTGCATCTCGGCCCTGACGGGGTGGCCCGCACCCGGCCGATCAAGGGCACCCGCCCGCGCGGCGCCACCCCGGCACAGGATGCCGCCCGCCGTGTCGAACTCGCGGCCGATGAGAAGGAACGGGCGGAAAACCTGATGATCGTGGACCTGATGCGCAACGATCTGGGTCGTGTCGCGCGGATCGGCAGCGTCGGTGTCCCGGAACTGCTGTCGGTGGAGACCTTCACCCATGTCCATCACCTGGTGTCCGAGGTCACGGCCACCCTGGCCCCGGGACGGGATGCCATCGACCTGCTGCGCGCCACCCTGCCGCCCGGATCGGTGACCGGCGCGCCGAAGCACCGCGCGATGCAGATCATCGACGAACTGGAATCGTCGGCGCGGCAGGCCTATTGCGGGGTGGTCTTTCGCATCGGCACCGATGGCGCGATGGACAGTTCGGTCGTCATCCGCGCCCTGGCCACGACGCCGGATGCGATCGTGGCGGCGGCGGGGGGCGGGATCACGATCCTGTCGGACCCCGGGCGGGAATATGCGGAAATGTGCCTGAAGATCGCGCCGCTGCTGGCCCTGTTCGGGGCCGAGCCGGCCGGGATGGCGTCATGACGATGCTGTGGCTGAATGACGGGCTGGTCCCGGCGGACCGGGCGCGGATCGATCCCGCCGATCGCGGCCTGACCCTGGGTGACGGACTGTTCGAGACGATGCGCGTCGCGGGGGGGCGCATCGCCCATCTGGCCCGGCATCTCGACCGGCTGTGCCAGGGTGCGGACCTGCTGATGTTTCCGGGCCCCGACCTGGACCGGATCGAGGACGCGTTGCGCCAGGTGGTGCGGCACAATGCGCTGGCCGAAGGCGCGCTGCGCCTGACTCTGACGCGCGGCTGCGGCCCGCGCGGCCTGTTCCCGCCCGCCTCTCCGCAACCCAGCCTGCTGATCGTGCCCTTTCCCCCGGCGCCCGCCCCGGGACCGGCCCGCCTGGTGGTCAGCACCCGCGTCCGGCGGGATGCGGCATCCCCGCTCTCGCGGGTCAAGAGCCTGAATTACCTGCCCAACATCCTGGCCCGGCTGGAGGCCGAACAGCGCGGCGCGGATGACGCGCTGCTGCTGAACGCGGCGGGGCGGGTGGCCGAAAGCACGGTCAGCACGGTGCTGGTCCATCACCAGGGGCGCCTGGTCACGCCGCCGGTCGGCGACGGCGCCTTGCCGGGGATCGCTCGCGCCGTGCTGCTGGCGGCTTGCATGGTGGAGGAGGCCTCGCTGATACCCGACGATCTGCGGGGGGCAGGGGGTGTGGTGCTGGTCAACAGCCTGTCGGTGCGTCCGGTTGTCAGTCTGGACGGGATGGCGTTGTCTGTTCTGCCGGGGTTGGTCGAGGACATTCGGGCGTGTGTACAAGGGCTCAGCCCTTGACCCGCCAAAGGGCCGAGCCCTTTGGAAACCCAATCGTTCGGGGTGCGGGGCATCATGCCCAGCCTTGCTCCCGTGGTCCAGGTTGGATAAGGACGCGGGCTTTGCCGCCCGTCCATGTGAAAGGTCGCTTCCCGCGATGACCCAGACGCCCGTGCCGGTCCGCCGCGCCCTGATTTCCGTTTCCGACAAGGCGGGGTTGCTCGACCTCGCCCGCGCCCTGATCGCCCATGGGGCGGAAATCCTCTCGACCGGGGGCTCGGCCCGTGCGCTGCGCGAGGCCGGACTGAAGGTGACCGAGGTGTCGGACCATACCGGCTTTCCCGAAATTCTCGACGGGCGGGTGAAGACCCTGGTGCCGCAGATCCATGGCGGCATCCTGGGCCGCCGCGACCTGCCGGCCCATCTGGCGCAGATGGACGAACACGGGATCGCGCCGATCGACCTGGTCGCGGTGAACCTCTACCCGTTCGAGGCCACGGTGGCCTCCGGCGCGGGGGAAGAGGACTGCATCGAGAACATCGATATCGGCGGCCCCGCCCTGATCCGCGCGGCGGCCAAGAACCACGGCCATGTCGTGGTGCTGACCGATCCGGCGCAGTACGGCGCGGTGATCGACGCGCTGGCCCAGGGCGGCACCACGCTTGCGGCGCGGCGCGCGCTGGCCGGCGCGGCCTATGCCCGCACCGCCGCCTATGATTCCGCCATCGCGGCGTGGTTCGCCGTGCAGCGCGGCGACGTGCTGCCGGAACGCCTGGCCGTCGCGGGCCTGCGCCGCGAAAGCCTGCGCTATGGCGAAAATCCGCACCAGCAGGCGGCCTTCTATGCCGACGGCAGCAGCCGGCCCGGTGTGGCCACCGCCCGCCAGGTGCAGGGCAAATCCCTGTCCTACAACAACCTGAACGATACCGATGCGGCGTTCGAGGCCGTGGCGGAATTCGACGGCCCGGCGGTGGTGATCGTCAAGCACGCCAATCCCTGCGGCGTCGCCACCGCCGATACGCTGTCGGCGGCCTGGGACCTGGCGCTGCGCTGCGATCCGGTCTCGGCCTTCGGCGGCATCGTCGCGCTGAACCGCACGCTGGACGCCGACGCCGCCGCGCGCATCGCGGCCATCTTCACCGAGGTCATCGTCGCCCCCGACGCGACGGAGGAGGCCCAGGCGATCCTGGCGAAGAAGAAGAACCTGCGCCTGCTGCTGACCGGCGCGATGCCCGACCCGTCCGTGGGCGGGGTGGCCATCCGTTCGGTCGCCGGCGGCTTCCTGGCGCAGACCCGCGACAATGGCCGGATCGTCCCCGCCGGCCTGAAGGTGGTGACCCGCCGCGCCCCGACCGAGGCCGAGATGGCGGATCTGATCTTCGCCTTCCGCGTCGGCAAGCATGTGAAGTCGAACGCCATCGTCTATGCCAAGGGCCAGGCGACCGCCGGCATCGGCGCGGGGCAGATGAGCCGCGTGGACTCGGCGCGCATCGCCGCGATCAAGGGGGCGGAAGCCGCCCGGGCCGCCGGCCTGGACCAGCCGCTGACGACGGGCAGCGTGGTGGCGTCGGACGCGTTTTTCCCCTTCGCCGACGGGCTGGAGGCCGCGATCGCGGCCGGCGCCACGGCGGTGATCCAGCCGGGCGGATCGATCCGCGATGACGAGGTCATCGCCGCCGCCGACCGGGCGGGCATCGCCATGGTGTTCACAGGTATGCGCCACTTCCGGCACTGATCCGACGCAAGCGGGGATTGTCGCGCCGGGCGGGATCGACTTGACTGTTCCGCCCCACGCACGACGACCACGCAGAGACGAGACCAGGCATGGAAATGTTCCAGGATATGTTCCGCCGTTTCCCCCTTCTTCCGGTGGCGGCCGGCCTGTCCGTCCTGCTGGCCGGATCGGCGGCCGCCCGGCCGTCGGCCGCGCCCGCGCGTCCCGCCGCAGCGCCCGCTGCCGCGGTGTCCACGGGGCAGCCGGTTTCGGCCTACGACTTTTCCCCGCTTCCCGTCACCTCGGGCACGGTCGCGCATTACCTGCCCACGCCGGCGGGTGACGTGGACGGGCTGATCCTGACCGACGGGACGGAAATCCTCTGCTCGCACGAACTCGGGCTGGCCATTGCCGGGCTGGTCAAGCCGGGCGACCGGGTTTCGGTCAGCGGCCTGCGGGGCCGTACCCTGCCGATCGTGCGGGCCTATGCGGTCGATGGCCCGCGCGGCCGCCGTATCGAGGATGCGGGGGCCGTCTCGGTCCGCCTGCCCACGCCCACCAGCGGGCCGGACATCGTGGTGGACGGCACGGTGCGCGCGCCGCTCTACAGCCTGCACGGGCAATTGATCGGCGCGGTGATGCAGGACTACAGCGCCATTTACCTGACGGCGGCCGAGGCCGCGCGCCTGGCCGCCTGGCTGCAGCCCGGCCGTCCGCTCTATGCCGTGGGCAACGGCAGCACCGGCGCGTTGGGAACGGCGATCGACGCGCGCGACATCGGGCCCTCGGCCGGGCAGACCATGCGGGTCGCCCCTCCCGACGCGCCGATGCCCGGCGCCTTCCCCGGCAGCGCGGCCTATGACGAGATCCCGGGGGCGAGTGCCCACCCGTGACACAATTATGCGTTCGCGGCATGACAGTTATGTTATGAATGCATATACGTCACGAATGCATGCAACCCGGGACGGAACATCCCTGTTTTCCCCAATATCAAATACGACCGGTCGCTTGACAGCCTCATGCCGCGTCGTTAGCTAGCGCCTGCACCTGCCTGGAGGTGTGAATTTTGGGTAAGGATACGGACAGTTCCCGTCAGTCCTTCGACGCGCGCCTGCGGCAGGCCCGGGACCGGAATATTTCCGGCCGGGAGACGCAGGGGGCGACGACGCAGGGCAGCGACATGTCTGTCCTGGGGTTCGCCCTCAGGGCTGGCACCGAGATGGTCTCCGCCCTTGTGGTCGGCGTCGCGGTCGGGTGGGGGCTGGATCGATGGCTGGGCAGCCGTCCGGCTTTCCTGATCCTGTTCTCGTTCCTGGGCGGTGCTGCGGGTGTGCTGAATGTCTGGCGTCTGGTCAGGCCCATGGACACGCCGGGGGACAAGCCGGACCCGTAGGCGGGCCGGCGCGGTAGAGGGAAGACGAAGTTGGCGGCTGGATCCACCATCGACGCACTGGGTCAGTTCGAACTCCATCCCGTCCTGGGCGGACTGGGCGAATCCTTGCGCTTCAGCCAGTCGCCCGTCATGATGATCGTGGCGTCCGTCCTGGTCCTGGCGTTCCTGTATGTCGGCATGCGTCCCGCCGCCATCGTGCCCGGCCGCCTGCAGGCGGCGGCGGAAATCTGCTACGATTTCATCCATGACATGGCGGTGGACACGATCGGGCCCGAGGGTCGGGCGTTCTTCCCGTTCATCTTTACGCTGTTCTTCTTCATCCTGGCCGGCAACTATCTCGGCCTGCTGCCCTTCTCGTTCGCCTTTACCAGCCATATCGCCGTGACGCTCGCGCTCGCGCTGCTGGTGTTCGTGCTGGCGGTCATCGTCTCGCTCAAGGCGCAGGGCCCGAAGTTCTTCGCGCATTTCATGCCGGCGGGGGCGCCCGTCGCCCTGGCCCCACTGCTGGTGCCGATCGAAATCCTCTCATTCCTTTCCCGTCCCGTCAGCCTGTCGATCCGTCTGTTCGCCAACATGGTCGCCGGTCACGTGATGCTGGAAATGTTCGCCGCCTTCACGATCATGCTGGCCGGGCTCGGACTGTTCGGCGACGTGCTCGCCGTCGGGCCGGTGGTCATCAATGTCGCGTTGATGGCACTTGAATTGCTAGTGGGTGCGCTGCAGGCCTATGTCTTCGCCATTCTCACCTGCATCTACCTGCGGGAGGCGGTCGCGCACTGATCGCGACGTATCCCCAGCCTCTTTGAACGCCTGAACAACCAAGGAAAGCCTCGCTATGGACATCGCTGCAGCCCGGGAAATTGGTGCCGGTATCGCCGTTATCGCCCTCGCCGGCGTCGGCATCGGCCTGGGTAACATCTTCTCCACGCTGGTCAGCAGCATCGCCCGCAATCCGGCCGCGCGTCCGCACGTGTTCGGCCTGGGCATGCTGGGCTTCGCCCTGACGGAAGCCGTTGCCCTGTACGCCCTGCTCATCGCCTTCCTGATCCTGTTCGTCTAAGAACGGAGGCCGAAATGGCACGTTCCGCGGTGTCGATCACCCGCAAGGCGGCGTCGCTCCTGACGTCGTCCGCGCTGGCCCTGCCCGTTATGGCGATGGCCGCGCCGGGCGCGCGCGCCGTGGGCATGCCGCAGCTTGATTTTGCCAACCCCCTGATCATCGGTCAGGTGGTCTGGGGTGGCGTGATCTTCCTGGTCCTCTACCTGCTGCTCAGCCGTTCGGCCCTGCCGAAGGTTGACCGGGTGCTGGCCAACCGGCGCCAGACGATCGAAAACGACCTGGATATCGCCCATCGCGCCAAGGATGAAGCCGACGCGGCGGTGGACGAACTGCACCAGGCCCGTCGCGCCGCGATGGCCGAAGCGCAGGCCAATGTCGAAAAGGTGGTCGAGGACGCCCGTCTCGCCGCCCTTCACGAGACACAGAACATGAATGCCCGCCTCGCGGCGGAAATCCGTGATGCCGAGGCCCGGGTGGCCGCGGCGCGCGCCGCGGCCCTGGGGTCGCTGCGCCAGATCGCGGACGATACCGCGCAGGCCTTGGTTCATCAGCTGTCCGGCACGTCGGTTCCGGCCGACCAACTGGCCCGCCGGGTCGACGACGCCGCGACGGCGCACGGTTTCTGATCGCGGACGCAAAGGAACAGGTCCAAGACCATGCTGCATGAACCCCGTTTCTGGTCGGCCGTCGCCTTCGTCCTCTTCTTCGTCCTGTTCGGCAAGAAGCTCTGGACGCCGCTGGCCGCCGCCCTGGACAGCCGCGCCGACCGCATCCGCGCCGACCTGGACGAGGCCGCGCGCCTGCGTCGCGAGGCCGAGCAGATGCTGGAAGACGCGACCCGCGAGCGTGAAACCGCGATGGTCGAGGCCCGCGCCCTGGTCGAGCATTCGCTGATCGAGGCCGCGCGCATTGCCGACGAGGCCCGTCGCGAGGCCGAAGCCGTTGCCACCCGCCGCGAACAGATGGCCCGTGACCGCATCGCGGCCTCGGAACGCAGCGCGGTGCGCGAGGTCCGGCAGGTCGCGATCGACGTGGCGATCCAGGCCACGCGCGATGTGCTGGCCACGGCGCTTCCGGCCGGCGCGGACCATGCGATCGTCGATCGGGCGATCGCCGACCTGCCGTCGGCCCTGTCCCACCGCGCCGCCTGACCGGGGTCGCCCTTCTGACCGTGTCCTCATCCCCTGATCGTTCGGAGCCCGTCCTTTCGATCGTGGCGGCCGTCCTGAACGAGGCGGAGAACATTCGGCCCGTCTGTGCCGAACTGGCCGAATCGCTCCGCTCCCTGCCGCCGTGCGAAGTCGTCTTCGTCGATGACGGCAGCACCGACGGCACCGTGGACGCCCTGCTGGCTGCCCGGGCCGAGGGTGTGCTGCCCGGCCTGCGGGTCCTCTGCCACGATCGCCGGCTTGGAAAATCCGCCGCCCTGCGTACGGGGATCGAGGCCGCGCACGGGCGCTGGATCGCGACGATCGACGGCGACGGGCAGGACGATCCTTCGGAAATCGCCGATATGCTGGACCTGGCGCGGAATGCGCCGGGCCGCGCGCCGCTGGTCGTGGGTGTCCGGCTGCGGCGCCGCGATACGCTGTCGCGCCGGTTTGCGACGCGCTTTGCCAACGGCCTGCGCGGCCGGCTGCTGCGCGACGGCTGCCCCGATACCGGCGCACCGCTGAAGGTATTCCTGCGCGCGGATTTCCTGCGCCTGCCGCAGTTCGAGGGGCTGCATCGCTTCCTGCCCGCGCTGCTGGGGCGGCAGGGCGTGCCCCTGCTGTGCCGGCCGGTGCGGCACCGCAACCGTCTGCACGGGCATTCCAAATACACCAACCTGAACCGCGCGCTGGTCGGTATCCGCGACCTTCTGGGCGTGATGTGGCTGAACAACCGCACACGGCTTCCCCATCATATCACCGAACGCTAGGGCGCGGCGGATGACGCGGCTGACCTTGCGGCATTACGTCATGCTGGCGTTGTGTACGTTCATGATCTTCCTGCCCGGGCGGGCCAGCCTGCCGCCCCTGGACCGGGACGAGCCGCGCTATATGGAAGCCAGCGCGCAGATGCTGCGCAGCGGCAATTTCATCGATGTCCGGTTCCAGGACCAGCCGCGCTATCTGCAGCCCGCCGGCATCTACTGGCTGGAGGCCGCCTCGGTCGCCGCCACCGGCACCCTGCGCCAGCATGCGGTGTGGGCCTATCGCATTCCGTCGCTGCTGGCGGTGACGGCCGTGGTGGTGCTGACGGCCTGGATCGGCGCCACCCTGTTCGGTCCGGCCAGCGGTCTGCTGGCGGCGGGACTGCTCGCCGTGTCGGTGCTGACGACGGCCGAGGGCCGGATGGCCACCATCGACACCACCCTGCTGCTGGCGGTGCTGCTGGCGCAGACGGGGCTCCTGCGCGCCTATCTGGACCGTGAACGCGACCGGCCGACGCCGCTTTCGGCCGCGCTGCTGTACTGGACGGCGCTGGGGGTGGGGCTGATGCTCAAGGGGCCGGTGGTGCTGATCCCGGGCTTCGGCACGCCGCTGGCGCTGGCGCTGGTGGAACGGCGCATCGACTGGTGGCACCGGCTGCGGCCCGCGTGGGGCTGGGCGGTGATGCTGGCGATCGTCCTGCCCTGGTGCGTCGCGATCGGGGTCGTCAGCCATGGCGATTTCTTCTCGCGCGCGGTGGGAACCAATTTCCTCGGCAAGGTGGCCCATGGCCAGCAGGCGCACGGCCTGCCGCCCGGGTATCACCTGCTGGCGTTCGCCATCGCCTTCTGGCCCGGCTCGATCTTCGCGGCGATGGCGCTGCCCTTCGTCTGGGCCCGGCGGCATGCGCCGCCGGTGCGTTTCCTGCTGTGCTGGATCGTGCCGCACTGGCTGGTGTTCGAAGCCATCGCGACCAAGCTGCCGCATTACGTGCTGCCCACCTATCCGGCGATCGCGATGCTGACCGCGGCGGCGATCATGACCATGCCCGACCGCTGGTCATGGCCGGCCGCGCTGTGGGGCCGGGTGGTGCTGGCGGTGTACGGCGTGCTGTGGCTGGTGCTGGGGGTCGCGCTGTCCGTGGCGGGGCCTGTGCTGCTGTGGCGGCTGGAGCATCGGGTGGAGCCCGCGGCGCTGATCGTGCCGCTGGGCGCGTTGCCGCTGGTGCTGGTGTCCGCCTGGCTGCTGGTGGGGCGCCAGCCCCTGCGGGCCGCCATGGCGGCGGTCGCGGCGGCGGTAATCATCCATGTCGGCCTGTTCGTGACCGTGATCCCGAACCTGCAGGCGATCTGGCTCAGTCCGCGCCTGGCCGCGCTGGTGGACGATTACCGGCCGTGCCCGGATACGATCGTGGCCTCGCCCTCGTTCTCGGAACCCAGCCTGGTGTTCCTGGTGGGGCAGAATACGGCGCTGGTCGATCCCGTTGCCGCGGCCGACCTGCTGCGCGACAACCGGGCCTGCGGCCTGGCGCTGGTGGACCGCCGCGACGAACCGGCCTTTCGCGCGCGCCTGCGGCGGGACGGCCTGAACGTGATCGAATTCGGCCGCGTCGCGGGGCTGAATTATTCGACGGGCAAGCATCTCGATATCGGGCTGTTTGGACCGACACCCCCATAAAAAAGCCGGGCTGTGCCCGGACCCGGCAGGGCATGATGCCCTGCACCCCGAGGATAAGGACCCACGCCGTGACCGGATTGCTGCGCGTGTTGACAGGTCTGGCGGTCCTGTCCCTGTCCGTCCTGTCTCCAGCCCGTGCCCAGGTGCCGGACACGGTGACGGTCATTCTCGACTGGTTCCTGAATGCCGATCACGCGGCGCTTCTGGCGGCCGACTATAGCGGCGCGTTCCGCCGGCATGGATTGCAGGTGCACCTGATCGCCCCGTCCGATCCCGGGTCCCCCGCGCGGCTGGTGGCGGCGGGGCAGGCGGATCTGGCGGTGTCCTACGAAACGCAGCTGGGCATGCTGGCCGAGCAGGGGATTCCGCTGGTGCGGGTGGGCACGCTGATCGACACGCCGCTGGATACGCTGATCACCGGGCCGGACATTCATTCCCTGAAGGACCTGAAGGGCAGGACGATCGGGATTTCCATGGCGGGGGTCGACGACGCGGTGCTGGCGGCCATGCTGGGGTCGGTCGGGCTGTCCCTGTCCGACGTGCATCAGGTCAACGTCAATTTCCAGTTGGAACAGGCCCTGATGTCACACGCGGTCGATGCCGTGATCGGGGCGACGCGCACCTATGAACTGATCGACCTGCGGCAGAAGGGATTCGCCCCCGGCGCGGTCTATCCCGAGGAACATGGCGTGCCGCTGAATGACGAACTGATCTTCCTGGCCGCGCGCGACCATGCCCATGACCCCAGGATCGTCCGCTTCATGGACGCGCTGGAGGAGGGGACGAACGTCCTGCTGAACCATCCGGACGATATCCTGGCCCAGGCCGTCCGGGAGCATCCCGAACTGGATACGAAGCTGAACCGTGCCGCCTGGACGGCGACCCTGTCGCGCGTCTGCAAGCAGCCCTCGGTCCTGAATGCGCGGCGCTATCGGGCGTTCATGGCATTCCTGCGTGCCCGCGGCGTGGTGCATCGGGACATGAACCTGTCCGACTACGCCGTCGATCCGGCTGACGGCACGCCGTAGGCGGAAAGCTCGGCGTCAGGCAATCCGGTCGGCGACGGCGGTGGCGACCATCAGGGCGGCAACCAGCGGCAGGAAGGCGACCATCGGCAGGACCGACGCGACGTCCATCGAGTGGGCGACCAGATTACCGATTTCCTGAATAAGCATTATCCAAAATCCTATGGGTTGGTTTCGGGCGGAACCAACACCGAATTCCTGCCCCACGCAACAGGAAAGAAGAGGGAGGCAGGTGACTGGAAAATGCATAGTAAACAATAAACGAATATTCTGTTCATTCTTTGAACATGAGAATGTTTATTGATTGGAGTCGAAAAACACGCCGTGCTGAATCGTGACGCGTTTCTATGCGATCGTGGGGAGATCATCAGGGTTCGACGGAAGAAATGATCAATAAATGGGCATTGTGCACATTTATTGATCTTATGCGTTTGTAATGAAAAATTCGTGCTTCGACGCGGTCGTCTAGATCTTCGGCTTGATCGATCGTGCCCAGGATGTGGTCATCCGCAACCCATGCCACGCCAGCAGGCTGTCGCACAGGAACATGGCCAGCGCCCCCACGGTACAGCACAGCGCCACGCCGAACATCACGACCAGCCACGATGCCACCGAGGAATCCCGCAGGCTGCCCAGGAACAGCACGAAGGCCGCGCCGCAGGCCGACGCGCCGCCGACCGCGCCCAGCAGGATGGCGGCATCCAGCAGCAGCGTGCGCCGGTGCAGATGGCCCAGGTGCCGGTGCAGGTGCCGGCGTTCGGACGGCGTCTTGGTCTGCTCCAGCGTCTCGTTCGCCTTCTCGATATGGTCGGACACGCGCGCCAGGCGGGTATTGAACAGGTTCAGCAGCGTCCCGATCCCCGACAGCATGAAGATGGGGGTCAGGGCGGTCTGGATCAGGTGGGCGACGGTGTCGACCGGCTCGTCGGGCAGTAATCCGGGAAAGGGGGACACGGGGCTTCCTTGACCTGGGGGCGGGCCTGCTGGTGGATTGAGGTATGTTGGTGTTGAAGCCGTTCGGCCTGCGGAATGCAACCGGGGAATGGCTGTTCGTCTTGCGCCGTCCGCCGTGCGCGGGCCACTCTGGAATGCAGGAGGCCCCCGATGTCCCATAATTATGCGACGCCGATGACGCCCGAACGCCGGCTGGCCCGGCTGCTGTCGCGCATCCCCGACGACAGGATCGTGCGGATCGAGAAGACGGCCGATCCGCATGGGGCCCTGCGCTGGCGCGCCGCGATCGGGGGGGCCGACGCCGCCCCCGGCGACGCGCCGGACTGGAGCGCGTTCTGCGATACCATGCCCGACGCGCTGGAGGCCGCATGGAGGGCGGTGCGCGGCGCAGGTCCGTAGGGGCGGGCTTGAGTTCCGGCGGCCGGCGCCTATTGTGACGGACCAGGCTGGACGGACCAGGCTGGCGCGTGCCCGTGGATTGTCCGACATGACCCATCATCAGGTTCCGGCAAGCTTTACAGTGACGCTGTCCTGTCCCAACCGGCCGGGCATCGTGGCGGCGATCGCCACCACGCTGTACGAAGCCGACGGCAATATTACCGAGGCGCAGCAGTTCGACGACGTCGAAACCGGATTGTTCTTCATGCGCGTCGTCTTCAGTATTCGTACGGACGGCGAGCGCCTGGACTGGCTGCGGGCGCGGCTGGGTGCCGTGGCCGAACGCTTTCACATGAACTGGACCCTGCATGACCGCGCGGTGCGCCGCCGCGTCCTGCTGATGGTCTCGAAATTCGACCACTGCCTGGCCGACCTGCTGTACCGCTGGCGGATCGGCGAGCTGCCGATGACGCCGACGGCCATCGTCGCCAATCATCCGCGCGCGGCCTATGGCCATATCGACATGGCCGATATCCCGTTCCACCACCTGCCGGTCACGCGCGACAACAAGGCCGAGCAGGAAGAGCGCCTGTGGACCCTGGTGCGGCAGACCAATTCCGAACTGGTGGTGCTGGCCCGCTATATGCAGGTCCTGTCGGATTCCCTGACCGCGCGGCTGTCGGGGCGGTGCATCAACATCCACCATTCCTTCCTGCCGGGCTTCAAGGGCGCGCGGCCCTATCACCAGGCGCATGCGCGGGGGGTGAAGCTGATCGGGGCGACGGCGCATTACGTGACAGCCGACCTGGATGAAGGCCCCATCATCGAACAGGATGTGGAACGCGTCAGCCATTTCGATACGCCCGCCGACTTGGTGCGCAAGGGGCGTGACATCGAACGTCGCGTCCTGGCCCGCGCCGTACGCTATCACCTGGATGATCGTGTGATCCTGAACGGCAACAAGACGGTCGTGTTCGGTGATTGACGCGGAGGAGGTTGCTTTATCGTATTGACTGATCTGGCATATTCTCCGTAACGTTTCGTCATGATATTGTCCTGGGTGATGAATCGTTGCCCGGACGGGCCAGTGGACGGCATCGCGGTCCGTGTGCCGGCGGCCGGCTGCGGAACGTTTTTCCTGCTTCGTTTCCTTCCCATCTTTCGGACCAGTACCGGTCGCCGGACCCTTCATGACAGGTGGATATTTCTTCAGCGGTTCGGCGGAGTCTGAATTGAATGGCGAGACATGGCGCTTCTGACGGATTCCTCGCAATTCTCCGGTGTCATGCCGGGCACTTTCGCCGTGGTCCCGATCATGTCTGATCGGTTCGTCTGTCTTCTCGACCCATCGGGCCGTGTCGCGGCCTGGGGCGCGGACGCCCGCAACCTGACGGGCTATACGGCCGACGACATGCTGGGCCGTCCTCTGGCCGCGCTGTTTTCGCCGTGCCGGGGCGCCGGGGAAACAGGGGCCGCCCTTCCGGTCCAGGGACAGGCCGAGCGGGTCGAACTGATCGCCCGCAGGGACGGCACCCGGTTCCACGCCCGCATCGAATGTCATGCCCTGGACCATTCCCGCCATATCGGCGCGATCCTGGCGGACATGCCGGCGGCCGTCGTCGTGGTGCAGGATGTGTCGGCGGCGGGTGGGCCGGCGCAAGGTGCCGATCCGGCGCTGCGTCCGGTCCTGGACCGGATTCCCGACGGCATCGCCCTGTTCGGGGCGGATTGCGGCCTGCTCTATCGCAATGACCTGTTCGGGAGCACGCTTGCCCTGCCGGATGACCTGCTGTGGCCCGGTACCCAGGCCCGGGCGATCATGGCGGTGCAGTCCGGCGATACCGCGCGGACGGCGGACGGTGCGTGCGACTGGACGACCGAAATCCTGCGGCAGGGGCGGTCGCTGCGCCTGTCCTGGACCGGGCTGCCGGATGGGCGCCGGCTGCGGCTGTGCCGGGACCTGACGGACCTGCGCCGGTCGGAAAGCCGCGCGCGCTTTCTGGAACAGCATGACGATGTCACGGGTCTTGCCAACCTCCCGGGATTGCAGACGCATCTCCAGATGTTGTGCGAACGGCCGTCGGAACGCTTTACGGTCCTGTATTTCGACCTGTTCGGCTTCAAGCGCATCAACAACACCATGGGCCACGCGGCAGGGGACGAATTGCTGCGCCTCGTCGCCGACCGGGTGCGCCGGTTGATGGAGCCGGACGACGTCGCCGCCCACATCCGGGGCAATAAATTCGCGCTGGTCATGCGGGCGGAACAGGATAGCGACATGATCTGGGCGCACGCGCAGCATCTGCGCAGCGTCCTGTCGCGCCCGATGTCGGTCCTGGGCCACGACGTCACGGTCGGGGTCGGGATCGGCGTGGTGCGCTTTCCCGCCGACGGCAGCGATCGCGATACCCTGATGTGGAACGCCGATATCGCGCTTCAGTACGCCAAGGACGGCAAGGGCGAGGGAATCCGGTTCTACAATCCGGTCATGGACCGCATGCGCCAGAAACGCATGGACCTGGAACGCGACCTGCAGCGTGCGCTGGCGCAGGATGAATTCGTCCTGTTCTACCAGCCTTTTCTGAATATCGGGACCCATCGCATCGTGGGTGTCGAGGCGCTGATCCGCTGGATGCATCCCGTCCGTGGCCTGATCCCGCCAGGCGACTTCATCCCGGTGGCCGAGGGCATGGGCCTGATGTACGATATCGGCGTCTGGACGCTGAACACCGCATGCCGTCAGGCGTCTGCCTGGCCGGAGGATATCGTCGTTTCGGTCAATGTGTCGGCGGCGCAGTTCCGGCATGACGGACTGGTCGAAACCGTGGCCCAGGCGCTTCTGGGGTCGGGGCTGGATGCCGGGCGCCTGGAACTGGAAATTACCGAAACCGCGATGATCGACGACGTGCCGCGCGCGGCACGGGTGCTGCGGCAGTTGCGCGAGATGGGCGTGAAGATCGCGCTGGACGATTTCGGAACGGGGTATTCCTCGCTCAGTTTCCTGCAGAGCCTGCCCTTTACCCGGATCAAGATCGATCGCAGCTTCGTCCGCGAACTGGGCCAGGGTGTCGGCGACGGGGCGGCGATCGTGGGGGCGATTACCAGCCTGTGCGGCAGCCTGAACGTGGTCGCCACCGCCGAGGGCGTGGAAACGCAGGAACAGTTCGATTACCTCAAGCAGATCAATTGTTCCGAAATCCAGGGCTTTTTCATCTGCCGGCCCCGTCCGGCCTCCGAAATCCAGCCGCTGCTGGATCAGATCAACTGATCGTCGCCGGGTCCCGGATCCGTCCGGTGGCCGCAATGGCGGGCATAGTCGCTGGGCGTCAGGCCGGTCAGCGCCCGGAAGCGTGCCGTCAGGTGGCTATGGCTGCTGAAGCCGCACAGGCCTGCGATCCGCTTCGGGGATTCGCCCAGGCGTAGCAGATGCCGGGCGCGTTCGATGCGCAGGCGCGTCAGGAACTGGTGCGGGGTCTCGCCATGCGACTGGCGGAAGGCCCGTGCGAAATGAAAGCTGCTCAGCCCCGCGGCCATGGCCAGATCGTCGATGGACAGGGCCCGGTCCATCTCGGCGTCGATCAGGGCGCGGACCCGGCGGAAGGCCGCGACCGATAGCCCGCCCCGTCGTGGCAGGTCCAGCCGCCGGTCGGTCATGTGTGCCAGAAGATAGGACAGCAGGTCCATTCCCGCCTGTGTCACCGCGACACGGTCCGCCGGCTGGGCCCAGTGTCGCGGCAGAATGGCCGAACGGATTTTCGCCTCGATCCCGGCATGGCGGAAATAGGCATCCTCGCGCAGGCTTATGCGGGCGGGGTCCAGGTCGAACATTTCGGATGTCGCACGGTCGAAAGCGTGCGGCGCGATATAGAGATGGAACATCCGGATCGGCCCGCTGACGTCCCAGTCGCTGGTGGCACGTGCGGGCATCAGGCACAAATCTCCCGCGCCATTGCTGCATTTCCAGCCTTGATCAAGCCTTTTCCGGAATCCTTCGCCGTGTTCCAGGTACAGGCTCAACGTATGATGGTTGGGGGTGTCGTACCGCGTCAGGGCGACCTCGTCGCGGTCCCATATGGCAACGGCCAGCCCTTCGCCGACATGGGCCGACGCGCGCAGCGTCGCGTCGGTATCGTGCAGGGTGCGAAAGATCGTCAGGTCGGCCAGTTGTGTCATCGCGAGCGGCCATGGGGGTGGGGACTGGATAGGGTATCATAGAGCGGGTCCTCACGGACAGGACAGGTGGCCGCGCGAACCGGATCGCAACAAAGCGCAGGATTCTGACAGGCGCGGCCACTCCGGGACCGGCGCGCTTCGCTAGAGTGCGCGAGGCAGGGCCGCCGGCCCGGTCATGATCTTGTTCCAAGGATAAGGCGTCACATGCTGGGTGTGCTGTTTTTCGCCGTCGTGCTGATCTGGGGCACGACATGGTTCGCCATCCACGTGCAGGTGGGCAGCACGCCGCCGGAAACCGCGATCTTCTGGCGCTTCCTGATCGCATCGCTGACACTGGGGGGCTGGCTGGGCCTGGCCGGGCGTCTGCGTCGGGTGCCCCTGCGGCTGCATGCCTGGCTGGCCCTGATGGGCGCGTGCATGTTCTCGGGCAATTTCCTGGCGATCTACGGGTCGGAGACCTACCTGGCCAGCGGCACGGTGTCGGTCATTTTTAGCCTCGCGACATTGTTCAATACCCTGAACCAGTGGCTGTTCTTTCGCCATCGTCCCAGCCTGCGCGGTATTGCCGGCGGCTGCATCGCGATTCTGGGCATCGTGTTCATGACCGGCATGGCCGGGGCAGGCGGGATCTCGCGGACCGGGGCGCTTCTGGCATTGGCGGGAACGGCCCTGTTTTCCTGCGGCAACATGGTGTCGCGTCGCGTGGTGATGGCTGGCGTGGACCTGCCCAACGCGATCTTTCGCGGCATGGCCTGGGGCTGTGTGTTCCTTGCCGTGCGCCTTGTTGCCGGTGGCGAATCCCTGGCGGGTTCGACCGACCCGGCATGGATCGGGGCATTGCTCTATCTGGCGCTGCCCGGATCGGTGGTGGCGTTCCTGGCGTATCTGCATCTGGTCCACCGGATCGGTGCCGACCGGGCGGCCTATACCACCATCCTGTCGCCTGTCGTGGCGCTGGCGATATCGATCCTGTTCGAGGGAACGCGCTGGACGTCGGGCATGACGCTGGGGATCATCCTGGTCCTGCTGGGCAATCTCGTGACCTTCGCCCGGCCCGGCCTGCTGCGCCTGCCACGCGCTGTGCGGTTATGACCAGTCGCAAGGCAGGCCGATATCATACGGCGATGCGCAGCGGAAACGGGGCATCGCTTATCACAAGCGGCAGGTGGCCCGATGCGTCGCCGTCATGCTGGACCGGGGCGCAGGCGGGCGCGATCAGGCGGATATGCGACGCCCGGACGCGCCGCATGCCCGGCACCTGATCGGGGCGGTCGCGCAGCAGGCCGAGCCCCGCCCTGGCCATCTGGCCCGTCCCCGGCGCATCCAGCAACGTCACGGAAAATCCGCGCCGCAGGGGCGTGGCTTCGGGCGCCAGGACGTGGCGCCCCCCATAGAACCGTCCCTTGGAGACGACGACTCCGAACGTCCTGCATGCCTCGCCGTCGATCGTGACATGCAGCGGGGGGAAATCGTAGCGGCCGGCTTCGCGGATGGCCTGCACGGCATAGGCGGTGCGGCCCAGCAGGCGCTTGCCGCGCAATGACACGTGATGCACGACCTGCGCATCGAAGCCCGCGCTGGCCATCTGCATGAACAGGCACGTCTGTGTGCCGGTCTGAAGCTGGCCCGGCCATATCGTGCGAGATGCGCCCGACAGCAGCGCCCGGGCGTTGTCGGCCGGCGCGAACGGAATCCCGAGTTCATGGGCCAGGACGTTGGCCGTGCCCAGGGGCAATACGCCCATGGTCAGGTCGGACCCCGACAGGCCGTCGGCGACCTCGGAAATCGTACCGTCGCCGCCTGCCGCCACGATATGGGTAACGGTCCCTGCCTGCCATGCGGCGCGCGACAGGATACGGCCATGCCCGGCATGGGCCGTCGCCGCCACCGTTACCGCCGCGCCCGCTGCCTCCAGGCATCGGACAAACTGTCGCAGCCGGCCCAGGCGTCGCCGTCCCGCCGTGGGATTGTAGATAACCAGAATACGCATTCAGGCCGCCAAGGATGATCCGGTCGATCAGTACCCGGATGTGTCCACGCGGCCAAGGGGGACAGGGCGGGGATTTTATGCGTCCTGGGTTCCCGCCGGCACGCGGAACTGGTCTCCGTCAGGTATTCTGGGGGGATATGGTCTGGAAACCATATGTCTCATAGCGGGTTTTCACGGTTCCGTTCGCGACGTCCACCACCATGAACCCTTCCGGGGTGCCGTAGCGCGTTCCGTGCCACCAATTGCCGCTGACGGCCCCGCCGGTGATGTAGGGCACACCATGCCAGTCGATCCGCTCCAGGATATGCGTATGGCCCTGGAACACGCCGATGACGTTGTACCGATCGAACAGCGGCAGAACCTCGTAGGCGTTGACGACGCTCAGGCCGTTATGGGCGGCCGGTCTGGCCGGCGGGGCCGCGTAGTCCTCGACAGCGGTGACGAGGGGGATATGTGTGACCACGATGATGGGCGTACCCTCGGGCTGCGCGGCCAGATCCTTTGCCAGCCATGCAAGCTGGACCGCGTCGATCCGTCCCTCGTAGGCGCGATCGGCCGTGATTCCGATCGAATCCAGGACCACCACGTGGACACCCTTGTGGTCGAACGCATAATAGAGGCGGCCGAAACTGTCCTCGAAATATTTCTTGCCATATAGCGGATCGGTCGGCCGCGCGCCGCTCTGGGTATAGACCCCGAAGCAGTCGTGATTGCCGATCGTGTGATGGACCGGCAGCGTCAGGTCGTCCGCCGTGCGCTTGTAGAGATCCATCAGCATCGTGGCGCGCCCGGCATTGACGCCCAGCGCGTCGAAGACGTGATCGCCGCCCTGGATCGCGAAATCCGCCGGCACCGACCGGGCCTTGGCAAACGCCATGTGGCACCCGCTGTTCGCGTTCAATTCCGGCTGGAGGTGCGTGTCGGTGATGAACAGGAAGGTGAACGGTTCATGCGCGCGCAGCGGCGGGCGGCTGGGCACCGACGCGAACGCGCCACCCGTGCCCGTCAGCGCCAGGCCTGCACCCAGCGTGAGAAAGGAACGTCGGTTAACGTGAAGCATGAACAGCGTACCCCGTATCAGGCATGGATCACCGGCCAGAAAGAAAACTGCGGATATTTTTGTAAAGATTCAACGGTTTCATAAATGTTTCACATTGTCGGAGACGGCAGTTTCAGATCCGCCAGCGATCGGTTCAGGACCCAGGCCAGGCGCACCCCGGCCTTTTCCAGTTGCAGCGTCGCGGTGTCGCGCGCGGCGGCGTCATAGCCCGGCGGCAGCGATACCGGCGCCGCGTCGGGATCGCATCCGCTCGGTGCGTCCAGGTGATAGGCGACGTCTCGTGCCAGGCTGAAGCTCTCCTCGGCCCATTGCCGCGCGTCACCCTGCGACCATTCGTTCTTCTGCGCGACCGTGATTCGCGAAAACAGCGTGTCGGCGAAATGGCGTGCGTCCGGGTCGATTTCGCTGACGGTCACCGAATCCCAGTAGCTGTGCAGATTGACGGTGCGCGGGCCGCCCATCGCCAGGCGCACGCAGTTGCCGCCCTTGTCGTGCCGGTCGGCCGCATGCAGCGGCTGATGAATGTCGCCAACGAAATGCACCACATATTTCAACGCCAGCACCCGTTCAGCCGGGGTTGTGGCGGGATCGGCCAGTTCGCGGGTGAACTCTTGAAGCTTGTTGACGACGCAATCCTGGGCCGGTCCGGTGCTGGCCGGCTGGGCGGAAGGAAATCCGTAGCACGCCTGCGCCAGATCGGGCCGGTCGATTTCCAGGTCGACGAAATGCCAGGAACCGGTTTCCTTGTGACCGGCGGCGCGCCACGCATCGGCCCAGCTCGCACGGGCCGCCAGGTCGGGCGCCGTCAATGTGTCATGGTCCTGTGCCAGGATGGCCGTGACCTTCTGCCGGGTATCCGGCGACAGATAATCCCAGGCCAGATCGGCGACGATCGCGTGGCCTTCCCGCCCCCAGGCGCGGGCGGCATGGTCCGGCAGCGTACCGGCCAGCGCCAGCAGACCCACGGCGAGCAGACGCGTCATGCCGCGCCGGAAGCGCGAATCGTGTGACATGCCGATTTTTCCTTCGATTTTCCCATTGATGGCCTGGAGTGCCGCACTCTCAAGCAGGCTCTAGTTAGAGGCCGGGCCGTGCCGAGGCCACTCCTTTTTTCCGGGACGGTCGCAAATTCGCAAAAGGCCGGGGGCCTTGCCCGCGCCGGTGGGCGCTGAATCGCGGTTTTGTGAAGATTAAATGAAACTGCGATTCGGAATGGTGCAAATCGAAACAATTTTTAATAGATGGTCACGCAGACCGGCCTCGGGGGGTCGTCTTACAGAAATGTTTTGAAATAAGGCCACACGGAATAGGGGATATTCCATGCGTTGTCGCTCGCTCTGGGCTTTCTTTTGTTGTTCGACTATCCTGACTTCCCATGCCCTGGCGCAAACGGGGGCACCGGCCGTGGTGTCGAGTGTTGCGCCCACCGCTGGCGCTCAGTCCAAGTCCCCGTCCCATCCCGGGAAGGCTCCATCGGACAATAATGACGCGCCTTCGATGATGGGGGCGACGGCGCCGACGGACGCCCGGGGCGAAGTCGTGGAGGTGCATGGTTCGCGCCATACCGCCGTGGGCGGCGGCATGATGACCCACGAGGATGCGGCGAAGTCCCGTTCCACGGTCACGGCCGAGTTCATCGCGAAGCAGACGCCGGGCCTGAACCCGATGCAGCTCATCCAGTATCTGCCGGGCGTGAATACGACGTCGGTCGATCCGCTGGGCATCAATGGCGGCGAAATGACGATGCGCGGGCTCAACCAGAGCCAGATCGGTTTCACGCTGGAAGGCTTTCCGATCAACGATATCGGCAACTATGCCGTCTATCCGCAGGAAATCGTGGATTCCGAAAACCTGCGCATGATCAATGTCGAACAGGGTTCGGCCGACCTCGACAGTCCGCACATCAGCGCCACCGGCGGCGCGGTCGATATGTATCTTATCGACCCCACCGACCATTTCGGCGGCACCGTGGATGGAACCTACGGCAATTACAATTCCAGGCGGATTTTCGGCCGCGTCAATACCGGGTTCATCGGCAACACCAATCTCAAGGGCTTCGTGTCCTTCTCCGCCGCCGACGAACATTCCTGGCGTGGCCCGGGCGATCAGTCCAAGCTCCATGGCGAAACCAAATGGGTGAATGCCTGGGGCAATGGAAACGTGATTTCCTTCTCGCTGATCGGGAACCAGAGCGAGAGCACCCTGTTCCCGTCGATGTCACTGGCAAACTGGAAGAAATACGGCGCCTACTACACCTATGACGCGAAATGGAATCCGAAGGCGCCGGATGCGAACTACTACCAACTGCATCGCAATCCGTTCACCAATATCTATGCCAGCGCGCCTTCGACCTTCACGCTGACGGACAACCTGACGCTGACCGAAACGCCGTATTTCTGGTACGGCAACGGGAACGGCGGCGGTGCGTACAACGAGAGCCTTACGAGCCAGCAGTGGGG
This sequence comes from Gluconacetobacter diazotrophicus PA1 5, assembly GCF_000067045.1. NCBI lineage: Bacteria > Pseudomonadati > Pseudomonadota > Alphaproteobacteria > Acetobacterales > Acetobacteraceae > Gluconacetobacter > Gluconacetobacter diazotrophicus. Next base: position 1,160,174 of record NC_010125.1, on the reverse strand, counting down.
CGCGCAGAGCCTGACGGGCTCCATCGGGCCTTATAATGCGTCCAATACCAAATCGATGCTGCTCTATAACCCTTCCAATACCCAGACCTATCGTCCGGGCGCCGTTACCAAGCTCAGCCTGCATACCGGGATCAACCGCCTGACGGTGGGGTACTGGTTCGAATATTCGAAGCAGTTGCAGACCGGCCCCTACAGTCTGGTCAACATGGCGACCGGCCAGCCCTACGACGAATATGGCGGCGGGCCCAACATGGTTCTCTCGAACGGGATGACGGCCGAGTACCGCGACACGCTGACGCAGACCCGCATCCATACGATGTTCATCGATGACAGCCTGTCGCTGCTGCACGGCCGGCTGACGATCGAAGGCGGGCTCAAATATGCCGTCGTCGACCGTGACGGGCATAATTTCCTGCCGGACACGTCGACCGGTCCTTATATCCATGGGTCGTGGCAGGAGCCGCTGCCGGCCGTATCCATCCGCTACAAGATCAACGACGAAAACCAGCTCTTCGCGTCCTCAACAACCAATTTCCGTATTCCGATGAACACGTCGCTGTACGATTCCGGAACCTACAAGCAGGGCGTCGGTTACACCGCGAAGGCCAATGCCGACACCAAGCCGGAAATTTCGATCTCGGAGGAATTCGGCTGGCGCTATCAGGGGCCGCTCCTCAACAGCACGCTCAGTTATTTCCATTATAACTTCACCAATCGGCTGTATACGCAGACGCTCATCGACCCGAGCGGCGCCATTTATACGCGCAGCATCAACGGTGGCGGCTCCCATGCCGACGGCGTCGATTTTGAAGTCGGGACGCGGCCGATCCTCTATCATCTCCGTCCCTATTTCTCGGCTGAATATGTCAATGCGCGGACGGACAGCAACGTGGGTGCCGGAAATGGCGACTATGTGTTCAGCAAGGGCAAGTTCGCGCCCCAGACACCGAAATATCAGCTCGCTTTCCACCTGGATTATGATGACGGTCACCTGTTCGGCGGTTTCGGCTTGAAATACGTCGCCAGGCAGTATTCCACCTTCAATAACGACCAGTCCATTCCGGACTACCTGACGATGGATGTGAATGCGGGCTACCGCTTCAAGGATGTCGGTCCGCTCAAGGCGCCGACCTTGCGGCTCAACCTGCAGAACATCACGAACAATCATTATCTGGGCTTCGTCCATGGTACGTCTGCCAACGCCCTGCCGACCACGGGTGTCTATGGAACGAAGATTGCCGGGGCCAGTACGTCCTTCGACGTCGCAGCGCCGTTCTTCGTCGGCGGCACGGCGAGCGTGGATTTCTGATCTGCCGGTCCGGTGACCGATTTTTACGGTTGCCGGTTGTCCCCATCCCGTCGGCGTCCCACCGACGGCCGGACAGGCCGGATGTTCTGCTGACCTACGTCGGCATGAACGAAGGCCCGTCATGGCTGAATGTCCGGGACGCCAGGCGGGCTCCGGTCGCCCGTAGCAGGTGAGTGGCATCTTGTGCGAATCTACTGATTCCAGCCATGCACCAAGATGGAGGCGATCATGACATCGAATAACCGCAGGCCGTCCGAACGATGGACCTGAGACCCGTTCCCTCAGGCTCGGAGCATGTGGGCGATGGGCCGCAGGGTATGAATGCAACCGGCCCCGAGGCGCATTCCGACGTTCCTCCCGCGCGGGGCTGGTCGCTCACCGTCACCCTGCTGCTCGGCGTGGCAGGCATGCTCGACTTCATCGACCGGTTCGTCTTCTCGACCGCCAACGACGCGATCAAGCACGACCTTCATCTCTCGGACGCGACGGTCGGCCTGCTGGGCGGGACCGCCTTCGCGCTGCTCTACGGCGTGATGATCCTGCCCTTCGCCCTGATCTCCGATCGCGGCTTCGCCGCGCGCATGGCGTCGATCGGCATTGCACTATGGAGTGTCGCCACCGCCCTGATGGGACGCACGCATGGAATCGCCGCCATGGCGACCACCCGCGTCTGCGTGGGACTGGGGCAGGCGGCGTTCTCGCCCTCCTCCGCAGCCCTGAATGCGGCGTATTCGACCCCCGCGAAGCGCAGCACGTCGTTCGCGATCTCCTACGGCGTGTCCTATCTTGGCTATATCATCGGGCTGGCGGGTGGTGGCTATCTGGTCGAGCATATCGGCTGGCGCGCGACCTTCGCGGCCGTCGGGCTTGCAGGGGTTCCGGTCGCGATCCTGATGCTGCTGTTCGTCCGCGAGCCGCGGATACCGCGGGCGGCCCAGGACGGGGAATCGTGGCTCGCGTTGTTCGCCAACCGGCCGTTGCGCGACCTGCTCCTCTACGGTGTCACCAGCCAGGTCGTGAGCTACGGCGTCACCTTGTGGGGCGTTTCCTTCTATATGCGGTCCTTCGGCCTGACGGCGGGGCAGGCCGGTACGTGGTTCGGCCTCGGGATCGGAATCGCGAGCGTCGTCGGGACCTTCATCGGCGGACCGATCGCCGACCGGGTGGCAAGACGCACCGGTTTCGGCGGCGCGATGCGCTTCGTCTTCTGGGCCTACCTCGTCTCCCAGCCCTTCCAGATCGTCCAGGTGCTGACGCACTCGCTCGATCTCTCGCTGACGATGCTGGTGCTGAGTGCGACGATCTCGGCTTTTTGCACCGGCCCGATCTACGGAGCAATCCCGAGCATCGTGCCGGCACATCGCCGCGCGGCGGCGGTGGGGCTGTATGCGCTGCTCGCCAACGCAATCGGTATCGGGCTCGGCCCCCCGCTCTTCGGCTGGATCAGCGATATGCTGACGCCGCATTTCGGCATCAACGCCCTGCGCATGTCGCTGCTGGTGGCCGCCATCCTCAGCTTCTGGCCGGCGGTCCACCTCTTCCAGTTGCAACGCCGGTTCCGGGGGTAGAGAACGGGGTGGGATGCCCCGCCCATCTTCAGGCCCTGATAGCGCGAGGATGGCGTGTGTGTCCGGTAATTCCGGCTGGGCGGCATGCGACTATACGAGTCCGCAAGCACACAGTCGCTTACCGGCCGAAACCGCTAATTTTGGAAAACTTTAAAAGGAGAATGGCGCACCCGAAAGGACTCGAACCTCTAACCCCCAGATTCGTAGTCTGGTGCTCTATCCAATTGAGCTACGGGTGCCGCTTGGGGCGCTGTTTAACCGAGTGCTGGGGAAACGGCAACCCCCTCCGGTTCATTTTTTTTCGTGTGGGTTTCGGTGGGGCGGGGTGGGGGTGGAACCGGGCGGGGTTCGGAGGGTTAGGCCCGTGGAGCATCCGCGCGGCGCGTTCGGGTCGTCGTCGGCGCGTGTCTTGAAGCGGGCAGCGAAAGGGGCGTCATGACCGGGTTCCGTCCATCTCATGTTCTCGTGATCGCCTGTCTGGTCTGCCTGGTCATGGCCGGGGGGGCGGCCCGGGCCGCTTCGGCCGGCGGTCTGCGGCTTTGCGGCGAGATGCCGGTCTTTCATGACGAGTTCGATGACCTCCGGCTCTCGGCCTGGCAATTGGGGGGGGCGCGCTGGATCACCCATACCCCGTGGGGAGGGGATTTCGGGGATGCGCGGTTTACCGATCCCGGCCCGGGCTCCGCCTTTTCCGTCCATGACGGTATCCTGTCGATCGCGGCGCGCAAGGATGCCGCCGGGCGCTGGACGGCCGGCCTGCTGGCGTCGGCGGACGGGGCCGGCAACGGCTTCACGGCGATGTACGGATATTTCGAAACCCGCATGAAACTGCCGCCCGGCCCCGGCACATGGGTCGGGACATGGCTGAACGAATCGGCTCCGAAGGACTGGATGCTGCCGACCGTCGAAATCGACACGATCGAATATTATGGCCAGTTCACCGACGGGTTTCACACCACGGTCCATGTCTGGCACGGGCGGTCGTCACAGCCGGACGGGGGTGCCGGGACGATCATCAAGGTGCCGGCCCATTCCCTGGTCGATGATTTCCATACCTACGGCACGCTGGTCACGCCGCGATGGATCACCTTCTACCTCGATCGCAAGGAAATCTGGCGCAGTCCGACCCCGCCGGAACACCGGTCGCCGTTCATGTTCCTGATCAACCTGGCGCTCGGTTCGGGCTGGCCGATCGACAAGACCCTGAATCCGGCCATCATGAAGGTGGATTACGCCCGCGTCTATCCGGCCGCCGATCCCGCCGCGTTCGCCCGTTGCCTGGTGGGACAGGCGCATTAGGACGACCCAGGTTTTCAGGTCCGTCTTGTTTCAAGGACGCAGAAGATGTTCGAAAGAGTCGTTTCAAACCTGGGTCGGCTGATCGGCACGATACCGGCGCTGTACAGGCGTCCGAAGGACGACACGAAATACAACCCCCAGATCGACGGGCTGCGCTGCCTGGCCGTCGCTTCGGTCCTGCTGTGGCATGGGGGATTGCGGATGGTGCGCCATGGCGACTGGATCGATCCCACCGGGCGGAACACGGGATCGCTGTACCGGTTCCTGCCACATGGCGAGATCGGGGTCGTCCTGTTCTTCATGATCAGCGGCCTGATCATCGCAAAACCGTTCCTGAGCCAGCCCGATCGCCGGATCATACTGGGCAAATTCTACTACCGCCGTATTCACAGGATCTATCCGCCCTACATCATCGCGCTTGTCCTGTTCAGCATTCCCGTGTTCCTGGATTTCGTTCACGCCAACCATGCATGGGTGATTTCTCCGACCGAGAGTTTCCTGGCCAGCCTGTTCTATGTTCACGGAATCGTCTGGAATGCGTCCTCGATGTTCATTCCTCCGCTGTGGTCGCTGGAGGTCGAGGTGCAGTTTTACCTGCTGTTTCCCCTTATGATGTGGATCTACCGGGCCATGGGGCCGTCGCGGATCGCGGCGACGATGGCGGCCATGGTGCTGTATGTCGCGGCTTTGGGATACGTCCATAGCGTGTTCCCGTTCGACGGGCGGTTCCGCTATGGCGTCCTCGCACATCTTCCTTATTTCGTCATGGGAATCGTTGTCGCCGACCTTGTCCAGACCTATGGTCACGCCATGCGGACCAGCCCGCGCCGGTTCGACCTGGTTTTTGCCGTGGGCATCGTCCTGTTCCTGCTGGTCGGGCTGGCATTTACCCGGGTCAATGCCGAAGCGCGGCAGGCCGTGCCCTATAGCGGGCTGGAGGCCGCTGCGATCGTCGCCTGCGCCCTGGTGATGCTGGGTGCCATGTATGGCGGACGATGCCGGAGGATCTTCGCCAATTCCTGGATCTGCCTGACCGGGACGATGTGTTATTCGATCTATCTGGTGCATGTGCCGCTGATGGAGGCTATCGAGCGGCTGGTTCTGCGTCATCTGCCGCTGGCATCGGTCGTGCCCTGGTGGGCCGTGGATGCGATGATCCTGTTTCCTTCGGTATGGGTCGCCGGTCTGGCGTATTATATCCTTGTCGAACGGCCCTTCATGAATCGGGAAACGCGTCCTGCTCCGGTCGTTCCGGCCGGGGGGGCGCCGGTCGAAGGGGCGCCGGCGCTGCGGGTCTCGGGCCCTACGGCGTAACCCCGCCCCGGGTGGGTATGGCATGCTCCAGCAGGGCGCGCAGCATCGCCCCGGTATCGGGGACGGCATCGGGGCGCTGCGGCGTGCGGTGGTAGGTTGCGTTGGCGCGCACGGCCGGTGTGCCCTCGACGGTTGCCAGGCCCTGGACGAAGACCAGGCTGCGTGTGATGCGCAATGTTTCCGACCGCAGCTCGACCCAGGCGCCGTGCGCGACCGGCGTCAGGAAATCCAGCCCTAGCGACACGGTAGGCAGGAAATCGGTCCGCAGATCCTCGCGGAACAGGGCGGCCAGTGCCAGATAGACGTCGCAGACGGTGGCCAGCTTGCCCCCGTGGCAGATCCCGCCCCGGTTGCAGAATGCGGTCGTGACCCGAAACCCCCCGATCAGTTCACCGGCTTCCAACCCCACCAGGAAGCCGCCGCTTGCGGTGTTGAACCCGCCGGGAAAGGGTTCAGGCATGGGTATGAAGCCGGGCGGGGGCGGCAGTGCGTCCTTGCCCGTGTCTGTGTCCGTGTCTGGGGCCATGCCGGATCTCCGTCGTGGCGGGTATGGCGGTGTTACGCGCCAGCGTCGTCGCGGGATGCCGGGCGGGCGCAAAACACTGCGTGACCGGGGCCCGTTACGTCGCCAGCAGGATTCGCGCGGCTTCGGTGGCGACATCGTGGCGCAGGCGCACGATGCCGCGGCCGCCGCCGCCGCTGGGGTGCACCCGGTTGGTCAGGATCAGCACGAAACTGTCGCTGGCCGGGTCCATCCACAGCGACGTGCCGGTGAATCCGGTATGGCCGAACGAGCCCACGGGGAAGATATCGCCGCGCGGCGTGGAATAATGGGTGCGGATGTCCCACCCGATGCCGCGCAGGTCCGGCTTGCCGGCGGGCTGCTGGGGCGTGGTCATCAATACCAGGGTTTCGGGCTTCAGCGGATAGGCGCTGGGCCGTCCGGCCCGCCGGTCCAGCAGCGCCTGGGCGTAGATGCTCATGTCGGCGGCGTTGGAGAACAGGCCGGCATGGCCCGCCACGCCGCCCATCCGCCGCGCCGTCGGGTCGTGGACGATTCCGCGCAGCATGACCCCGTCCGCATCGAACTGGGTCGGCGCAATGGCGGGGCGCCATGCGGCGGGGGGCAGGAAGCGCGAATGGGTCATGCCCAGCGGGTCCAGCACGCGTTCCTGCACGGTGCGGTCCAGGGGCTGGTGCGACAGATGTTCGACCAGAAGCCCCACCGTGATGAAATTGATGTCGCTGTAGACGAACCGCTCGCCCGCCGGGTGGTCGGGGCGCGTGTCCATCACGCGGCGCACGGCTTCGTCCTTGCCGGTCCAGGATGTGGACAGGTCCAGGTCGGGCGGCAGGCCCGAATAATGGGTCAGCAGGTGGCGGATCGTGATGTCCGCTTTGCCGTTGCGTGCGAAATCCGGCAGGTACCGGCAGACCGGGTCGTCCAGCCGGAAGGCCCCGGCCTCGAAGAACTGCATGGCCGCGACCGTGGTCGCCACCGGCTTGGTCAGCGACGCCATGTCGTACAGCGTGCCCTCGTCCAGCGGCTCTGCCGTGGGCAGCAGGGCACGCCTACCATAGGCTTGGTGATGGACGATCGCCCCGCCATGCGCGATGACGACGACCGCGCCGGGAATCTGCCTGTCCGCGATCGCACGGTCCACCAGCCGGTCGACCGGGGCGAACGGGCGGGCGGGGGCGGCGGCGCATCCGGCGGCCAGTCCCGCGCCTCCGGCCGCGACCATCGCCCGCAGGATCGTCCGGCGGCCAAGATCCGTCATGGCGTCTGTCATGGTGTCGGCCGCTCCGTCGGCTGGTCGGTGGGGATGGGGTCCGGGCGCAGGCGGCAGGCGCCGCCGATCGCCAGGCTGGCCGCCACGCCGATCGGGACCAGCCAGGGAAAGGCGATGGCGTGTCCCCCGGGATGCACGCCCAGGATCAGCGCCGTCATGATCGCCAGCGTGCCCAGGAAGGCCGCGACCGCATCGCGCTGCCGCGCGCCGCGGACCAGCAGGCCCAGCAGGAACGCGCCCAGCAGCGCCCCGTAGGAATAGCCCGCGATCGACAGGCCGAAGATCACCACCGACTGGCCGGTGGCCGAGAAGCACGACGCCGTGACGACCAGCATCACCGCCCACGCGGCGGTAATGGCCCGCGACAGCGCCACCGCGCCGGATCGCCGCGTCAGGCGGGTGGGCAGCAGGTCCGACAGGGTCGATGCCGTCATGGCGTTCAGCGCCGAGGCCAGCGATCCCATCGTCGCGCTGACGATCCCCGCGATCAGCAGCCCCGCCAGGGCCGGCGGTAGGTCGCGGGCGATGAAGGCGGGAAACAGCGCGTCGGGCGAGGGCAGGCCCAGCGCCGCCGGCGATGCCCCGCCATGGCGGAGCCATAGCAGCACCCCCACCGCCGACAGCAGGCCGAACAGCAGCGTGACGACGATGGCGCTGCCGATCATCGCGGCCTGGGCCGCGCGCAGCGACCGGGCCGCCAGCACCCGCTGGACCATCAACTGGTCCGTGCCGTGCGACGCCATGGACATGATGGCCCCGCCGACGATCGCCGTGACCGGGGCGTAGGGCGAGGTCAGGATCGCGCCCCCCCGCTGGAACAGCGCGAACCGCCCCGCCAGCCAGGCCGCGTGCAGCGATGTCATGTCGAGCGATCCGGCGGCATCCCGGGGCAGCAGCAGGGCGACGCAGAACGCGGCCCCTGCGGCATACACGCCGAACTGGATGCTGTCGGACCACACGACGGCCCGCAACCCGCCGATGGCGGTATAGAGCGCGGTCAGCGCCGTCAGCCCGATCAGCACCGGCATGCGCCCCGCCGGCAGGTGCGCCGCCGCCAGCAGCGCGCAGATCGGCAGGGTGGAGGCGAACAGCCGCACGCCCTCGGCCAGCAGCCGGGTCAGGAGGAACGCGCCGGCCGCCAGGCGCTGCATGTCCCGTCCGAACCGGTGGCCCAGATATTGATACGCGCTGGCCAGGCTGCCCCCGGGGCCGCCCCGCATGTAGAGCGGCAGCAGGATGCGCGCCACCGCGATCCGCCCGACCAGATAGCCCAGCCCCAGCCCGACGAAGACCATCCCGCCGCCATAGGCCACGCCGGGGACGCTGACGATGGTCAGGGTCGATGTCTCGGTCGCGACGATCGACAGGCAGATCGCCCAGGTCGGCATGTCGTGGCGGCCGGCCAGATAGTCGGCCGCGACATGGCGGCCGCGCGACAGGCCCAGCGACACGGCGGCCAGGACCAGCAGGTACAGGCCGATGATGACGGGTTCGGCGTGGGGCATGGCGGCGCGGTGGTACTCCCGTGGCGGGGGGCAGGGCAGGGGAAGGGGCCGAGGGGGGCGGGTCGGGAACTTTGGCCCTTCGCCGGGGTTTGCGAGGATATCAACCTATAGAGGAGGTTTTCATGCATCACGACCGTTTTCCGGCATCCAGCCTGTCCCGTGCTGCGTTGCTGGTGGTGGCGATGCTCGGCCTGGCGGGGGGATTGACCGCGTGCAACACGGTCCGCGGGGCGGGCCAGGATGTCAGCTCGGTCGGCCATGATGTGTCGCGTGGGGCGAACGCCTCGCAGAACGCGATCACCAAGTCGACGGGGGCGTCGCCCCGGTAATTCATGCCCTGAACGGCGGCCGGAACGGGACGCGCGCGCGTCCCGTTCCGCATTCCGTCCGGCATTGCCCGCGTGGCAGGCCCGCAGATGGGCCTTGCATTTCCACCGGTCCTTTCCCAATAATAAAAACGTTCCGGTCCTTGCGGCCGGTCGAATTGACGTTCTCGGGGCGGGGTGAAAGTCCCCACCGGCGGTATTTGCGCCCGGTCATCAGGCCGGGGTGCATCAGCCCGCGAGCGCCCGCCAGGCCTTTGGGCATGGCGGGGACAGCAGATCCGGTGTGATTCCGGAGCCGACGGTTACAGTCCGGATGATAGAGAACGATGCCCGCCCGGGCGTGCCGCGCTGTGTCGTGGTGCGTCGGCGGGTCCGTACGCCCTGGGTCCGTCCGGATGGATGGGACCGTTCGTGTTGGCTGCGCACTTGCGAGATTCGGGGACCGTGGAGGCCGCGCATGACGCGGCCGGCCGTTCCGTGTCCGCTGCCGCCCTCGCCCCCCCTGTCGATCCGGCCCGCATCGCGCGGGCCTTCCGTGCCGCGCTGGCCGAGGCCGCGCGGTATATGGGTGCCACCGCCCCCAAACCCCCCGTCGGCTGCGCCATCCTGGACGCGCGTGGCGAGATCCTGACCGTCGCCGGCCATCACCGGGCCGGCGCCCCGCATGCCGAGGCCCTGGCCCTGCGCCAGTGCGCGGAACAGGGGCTGATGGATCGCGCGTCGGTGGCCGTCGTGACCCTCGAACCCTGCAACCATACCGGCCGCACCGGCCCGTGTTCCGAGGCGATCCTGGCCTCGCCCATTCGCACGGTCTGGGTGGGCGCCGCCGATCCCAATCCCCGCGTGGCCGGGGGCGGGGCCGCCCGGCTGCGCGCGGCGGGCTGCGCCGTGTATGTGCTGGGGGAAGCGGGGGGCGAGCTGCTCCCCGATCCGTTCCCCGAACTGGCCGCTGCGTGCCGGGCGCTGATCGCCCCCTTCGTGCACTGGTCGCGGACCGGTCGCGCGTGGCTGACGGTCAAGCAGGCGGTCGATGCGGACGGATCGATGATCCCGCCGGCCGGGCGGACGACCTTTACCTCCGACGCCGCGCTGACGCTGGCGCACCGGTTGCGCCGGGCGACCGATGCCGTCGTGACCGGCAGCGGCACCGTGCTGGCCGACCGGCCGGGCCTGGATGTGCGGCGCGTGGCCGACCATGCGGACCGGGCCGCGCGGCCGCTGGTCGTCTGCGACCGGCGGGGGCGGGTGCCGGAGGACTGGCGCGCCGCCGCCAGGGGGCGCGGGTTCGACGTGCGGACCTGCGACGATATCACCCGGCTGCCCGCGATGCTGGGGGCCGACGGCGTGCTGTGGGCGCTGGTCGAGGCCGGGCCGGCCCTGCTGGATGCGCTGCGCGCGGCGGGGCTGTGGGATGACTGGCTGACCATCGGGGTCGGCCCGGACGGGACGGAACGGATGGATGTCGCCGTCCGCTGCGGCACGGATACGCCGCTGCGCCTGTTCGCGGAACTGGCGGCGCCGGGGACGGCACATCCAGGGACGGCACATGGGGAGGAAGCATGTTTTCCGGCATCATAGAGCATCTGGGCACCGTCACGGCGGCGCGGCGCGGCGACCGGTCGCTGCATGTCGCGGTGGCCACGGGCATCGGCGACCTGTCGATGGGCGAGAGCATCGCCGTCAACGGCGTGTGCCTGACGGTGACCGCCTATGACGCGGCGGGCAATGCCTCCTTCTTCATCAGTTCGGAGACCCTGGAGCGCACCAGCCTGGGCCGCCTGGCCGAAGGCAGCCGCGTGAACCTGGAACGCGCCGTCACGCCGGCCACGCGCCTGTCGGGCCATATCGTGCAGGGCCATGTGGACGGCACGGCGCGCCTGCTGTCGGTCGAGGATGCGGGCGAATCCCGGCGCATCGTCTTCGGCATCCCGGCCGCGCTGCGCCGCTATCTGGTCGAGAAGGGTTCGATCACCCTGGACGGCATCAGCCTGACGCTGAACGAGATCGGCGAGGTCGGAACGGGTGCGGGCGGCGCGGAGGAATTCCCCGTCGCGCTGATGATCATTCCCCATACCTGGACCCATACCACGCTGGGCACCCTGTCGCCCGGCGATGGCGTGAATGTCGAGGTCGATGTCATCGCGAAATATGTGGAGACCCTATGCCAGTACCGGTGATGAGTCCCGGCCTGCGGACCGCGGTGGCGGCGATCCGGGCGGGCGGCATGGTGATCCTGGTCGATGACGAGGATCGCGAGAACGAGGGCGACCTGGTGATGGCCGCCGACATGGTCACGCCGCAGGCGATCAATTTCATGGTCACGCACGGGCGCGGCCTGGTCTGCCTGCCGCTGGAGGCCGAACGGGTCGAGCAGCTTGGCCTGTCGATGATGACGCAGGTGAATACCTGCCCGCGCGAGACCGCCTTCACGGTGTCGATCGAGGCGCGCGAGGGTGTGGAGACCGGCATTTCCGCCGCCGACCGCGCCCGGACCATCCAGGTCGCGGTGGCGGACGGCGCGGGACCTGCCGACCTGGTGTCGCCCGGGCATATCTTTCCGCTGCGCGCGGTGCCGGGCGGGGTGCTGGCCCGCAACGGTCATACCGAGGCCTCGATCGAACTGGCGCGCATGGCGGGCCGCGCGCCGTCCGCCGTGATCTGCGAGATCATGAACGAGGACGGGTCCATGGCGCGGATGTCCGACCTGCGCCCCTATGCCGAGCGGCACGGACTGCCGATCCTGTCGATCGCGGAACTGGTGTCGTGGATGAAGGCCCAGGCCGGACAGGCATCCGGGCAGGCCGCTGGCGATTCCGGGGAACGGATCGAGAAGGTCGCCGAGGCCGCGCTGCCGAGCTGCTATGGCGGCGAGGACCTGATGATCCACGCCTTCCGCGCCGCCGATGGGACCGAGCACGTGGCGCTGGTCAAGGGCGATCCCGCCGCCGGCGCGGTGCCGCTGGTGCGGCTGCATTCGGAATGCGTCACGGGCGACGCGCTGGGCTCGCTGCGCTGCGATTGCGGGGCGCAGCTCCAGACCGCGCTGGCGCGTATCGGCGCGGCGGAAAGCGGGGTCCTGCTGTATCTGCGCGGGCATGAGGGGCGCGGTATCGGCCTGGCGAACAAGATCCGTGCCTATGCGCTGCAGGATCGCGGGCTGGACACGGTGGACGCCAATCACCGCCTGGGCTTCGAGACCGATGCGCGGGACTGGAGCGCCGCCGGCGCCATCCTGCGCACGCTTGGCGTGCGGACGCTGGACCTGATGACCAACAACCCGGCCAAGGTCGTGGCGGTGGAGCGGCACGGCTTTACCGTGCGCGAGCGCGTCGCGGTCGAGATCCCGCCCAATCCCTTCAACCGCGCCTATCTGGACGCCAAGCGTACCCGGATGGGACACCATCTCTGCTCCACCGTCAGCGCGGCGGCCGAGTGAGGCGCCGCAGACCACCGACCGGATAGAATCGACATGAGCACCAATACGCCGTCTTCCTCACCCGACCTGACCTTCGCGCGGCCGCCGCGCCTGGCGATCGTGGTCAGCCGCTTCAACGAAACCGTCACCCACGGCCTGCGCGACGGGGCGCTGGAATGGCTGGGCGAGCACGGCATCACCGTCGCGGACGACGACGTACTGTATGCCCCGGGCGCCTACGAACTGCCGCTTCTGGCCCAGACGCTGGCCCGTACCGGCCGCTATGAAGGGGTGATCTGCCTGGGCTGCGTGATCAAGGGCGACACGGCGCATTTCGAATTCATCAGCCTGGGCGCCGCGATCGGCCTGATGCAGGCCTCGCTGGCGACCGAGATCCCGGTCGCGTTCGGGGTGCTGACCACCTACACCGACGAACAGGCCGTGCTGCGCTCGCGCACCGACGAACATAACAAGGGGCGCGAGGCCGCGGCCGCCTGCGTCGAAAGTCTGGCCTTGATACGCAAAATCAAGGGCTGATACGCTGGCCTGACACGGGTCGGCGCCACCGCCGGCCCATGGTCCCGGGGGGCCGGGCGGCGGGGGCGCGGAATGAAGCTGGTGACGTTGACGGCCGGACTGTTCGGGGTCGCGCTGACGGTCTGGCTCCTATCCCGCTTCGGCGTCCACGCAATCGCGCATCTGGTGGCCCAGGGGGGCTGGGGCATCCTGGCCGCCATCCTGTTCCATACCGTGCAGGTCCTGCTGTCCGCCGGGTCGTGGCGGGCGATCGCGGGCCAGGACCGGGCCGGCCTGCCGCTGCGCGATTACGTCGCCCTGCGCTGCGTGCGCGAGGGTGTGAACAACCTGCTTCCCGTCGCCCAGGTGGGGGGCGAGGTCATATCGGCCCGCCTGCTGGCCCGGCGTGGGGTCGGGCTGCGCCGGGCCGCCGCCGCGACGATCTGCGACCTGACGATCGAGCTGCTCAGCCAGGTCGTCTTCACCCTGCTGGGGCTGGGCCTGCTGCTCTGCCTCGTCAAACGCTCCACGGTTACGGATGAACTGGTCGAAAGCGCGGGGGTCGCGCTGGTGCTGGGGGCGGTCTGCCTGGGCAGCCAGTGCCTGGGGGCGGTGTCGCTCATCGAACGGCTGCTGGTGCGCATCGCTGCCCACCTGGGATGGACGGGCGTCGAGGGCATTCGTGGACTGCATGGCGAGATCATGGGCCTGTACACCGCCCCGGGCCGCGCGTTTCGGGCAGGGGTCTATCAACTGGTCGCATGGTCGCTGGGTGCGGTCGAAGTCTGCCTGATCCTGCATTTCATGGGCCATGACCGGTCGCTGACCAGCGGTTTCGTGATCGAAAGCGTGGGCCAGGCCGCCAAGTCGGTGGGCTTTGCCGTGCCCGGCGCGCTGGGCGTGTCCGAGGGCGGGTTCATCCTGATCGGCAGCCTGTTCGGCCTGCCGCCGGCGGTCTCGATCGGCCTGTCGCTGATCAAGCGGCTGCGCGAGATCGCCTGGGGCCTGCCCGCGCTGGCCGGCTGGCAGTGGATGGAAACCCACTGGCGGGGCCCCAGCAAGCTGGATCACGGTATCGGCCTGCCCGGCCATTAGGGGCGGGGGGGCATGTACCTAAGTATTTATCCTTTATAATGTTTTTCCTCGCATGCCGATGATTGGCGCGTCCGGCGCGGGCGGGGTGACGCCGGCGGGCAGGGCTGTCCGCCGAACATGCGTCTTGCATCCTTCCGCCATCCCGGGTCAAACGATCCCCCATTGCGCGGCGTTCTGGGCGCCGCGGTCGCGCCGCCAGTTTCTCAAGGGCTGAATTACGAATCATGCTGTCCCTTCCGATCGGTCGCCTCGTGGCGTTCTGTTCCCGTCGCGCCGTGCTCGTATTGCTGCTGTTCGCGGCGCTGGTCGGGGGTGCGGTCGACTGCAGCATGCACCGGCTGGGGGTCACGACGGATACCGGCACCATGTTCTCGCGCACCCTGCCGTGGAAGCAGCGCTCGGACGAACTGGCGCGCCTGCTGCCGCAGCAGCAGGACCTGCTGGTGGCGGTGGTCGAGGCCGACCTGCCCGAGGAAGCGCAGGCGACGGCCCGCGCGCTGGCCGACCGGCTGCGGGGCGACAGCGCGCATTTCCTGTCGGTCACCCTTCCGCAGGATAATCCCTATCTGGTCCGCAACGGGCTGATGTTCCTGGATCAGAAGAACCTGGGCGGGGTGCTGGACACCGTCGTGACGGCGCAGCCCTTCCTGGGCGGCCTGGCGGCCGACCCGTCGGGGCGCGGCCTGTTCGATTCCCTGTCGCTGATCGCGCTGGGCGTGTCGCAGGGCCAGGCGAACCTGAAAGGCTTCCAGCCCGCGCTGGATGCTTTCGCCACCACGCTGGAACAGGCGGCCGACGGCCACGCCCAGCCCCTGTCGTGGGAGCGGATGCTGGCCGGCAGCCTGGCGGACATGGGCGGGAAGTTCGTCTTCGTCGTGACCCGGCCGCGCATGGATTATGGCTCGTTCCAGCCCGGCGGCGCGGCCAGCGACGCGATGCGCCAGGCCATCGGCCAACTGGAATTCGTCCGGTCGGGCCACGCCAAGGTGCATCTGACCGGCGACGTCCAGATCAGTGACGAGGAATTCGCCACCGTCGCCCAGGGCATGGTCGCGGGGCTGATCGGGTCGCTGGTGCTGGTCACGCTGTGGCTGTTCCTGGCCGTGCGGACCTGGCGGATCATCGCGCCCATCGTCATCACCCTGGTGGCGGGCCTGTTGCTGACGACGGGCTTCGCGGCGCTGGCGGTCGGCACGCTGAACCTGATTTCCGTGGCCTTCGCCGTGCTGTTCGTGGGTATCGCGGTCGATTTCGCGATCCAGTTCTCGGTCCGCTTCCGCGCCCAGCGCCTGCCCTCCGGCGCCATGCCCACGGTCCAGGCGGCGCTGGAGCATACCGGCGAGGAAACGGGGCACCAGATCCTGGTGGCCGCCATGGCGACGATGGCGGGATTCCTGGCCTTCACGCCCACCGCCTTCGTCGGCGTGGCGCAGCTTGGCCTGATCGCCGGGTTCGGCATGATGATCGCCTTCATCTGCACCGTCACGCTGCTGCCGGCGCTGCTGCGGCTGTTCCGCCCGTCGCTGGACCATCCGGCGACCGGCTTCGCCTTCGCCCGCCCCGCGGATCGCGCGGTGCGGCTGCATCGCACCCCGATCCTGAGCGTCTTCACCTTCCTGGCGGTGCTGGGCGCGGTGCTGATTCCGGTGCTGACCTTCGATGCCGATCCGCTGCATACCAAGGACCCGAATTCGGACGGCATGCGGACGCTGAAGCTGCTGATGACCGATCCGCAGACCTCGCCCTACGGGGCGCAGGTGCTGGTCCCGAACCTGCAGCAGGCCCATGCCCTGGCGGACCGGCTGTCGCAACTGCCGCTGGTCGATGACGCGATGTGGCTGGGCTCGCTGGTCCCGGCCGATCAGCCGCCCAAGCTGGCGATGATCCAGGACGCGGCCTCGATTCTGCTGCCCACCCTGGTCGTGCCCAATCCACGTCCCGCGCCGGACGCCGATGCCCTGCGTGCCTCGGCGGCCAAGGGCCGCCCGGGACCTGGGCGGCGTGCTGGACAAGCTGGCCCCCGGCGATCCGCTGCGCCGCATCCAGGCTGCACTGGCGCGGCTGTCGCACGCGCCGGACGCACAGGTGATGGCGGCGAACAGCGCGCTGGTGCGCTTCCTGCCCGGGCAGCTCGACCAGTTGCGGCAGATGCTTTCGGCGCAGGCCGTGACCCTGGACGACGTCCCGCAATCCATCCGACAGGATTACCTGCTGCCCGACGGGCGCGCGGTGGTGGCGATCCATCCCAAGGCCTCGATGGACAGCAGCACCGAACTGCACCGCTATGTCGCGCAGATCCGCAGCGTGGCGCCCGACGCGGGCGGCGATGCGATCGACGTGGTCGAAAGTGCGTCCACCATGGTCCGGGCCTTCGTCTTCGCGGCGATGTCCGCCATCGTCATGATCGCGGTGATCCTGCTGGTGGCGCTGCGCCGCCTGCTGGACATGGCGCTGGTGCTGGCGCCGCTGCTGCTGTCGGCGCTGATGACGGTCATCCTGATCGTCGTGGTGCCGGAACAGCTCAATTTCGCGAACATCATCGCGCTGCCGCTGCTGCTGGGCGTCGGTGTGTCCTTCAACATCTATTTCGTCATGAACTGGCGGTCCGGCGTCCAGGCCCCGCTGTCCAGCCCCACGGCGCGGGCCGTCCTGTTCTCGGCCCTGACGACCGGGACCGCATTCGGCTCGCTGGCGGCATCGCACCATCCGGGCACGGCCAGCATGGGGCGGCTGCTGCTGCTGTCGCTGGCCTGCACCCTGCTGGCGACGCTGATCTTCGTGCCGGCGCTGCTGCCCAAGCGTGCGATCGACGAGCGGTAGTAAAAAAGGCCGGGTCCTGCCCGGACCCGGCCGGGCAGGAGATTTCGCATCCCGATCTGTTGATCCTTGCAACCCTGCGTGTCATTCGTGCGCTAGAAATACTCCAGCCACATTTTGACATACTGGCGCGACGCCGGACGCGGCGTCCGCGAGAGGGAGATATTCGCACCGATGAGACATGATTACGTCGCCTCGATGTCCGGCGTCCGCCACTGGTTCGACTGGCTTCCCGCCCCCGTCGCCTCGATCCTGCTGCTGGTCATCGCCGCTTTTATCGCGCGTCTGTTCAGCCGTCTCATTACGGATGCCATTCCGCGCCTGCCGGGCCTCAGGCGTTTCCCGATCATTCCGCTGCTGATGGTCCGGCTGCGGCCGTCCATCCGCATGCTGCTGATGCTGCTCGCCGCCAGTGCCGCCCTTCCCGCCGCTTCGGTCGGATTGTCGAGCGAGACGCTCTACATGCTCGGCAAGGTGTTCGCGTTCCTGTTCATCCTGATCCTGGGCTTCGGAATCATCCGCGCGCTGCGGATCGCCACGGACAGCTACCTGACGCGCATGGGCCAGCGGGACCCGGGTGACGACATCACGGTCCGTTCCCACCAGACGCAGATCCGGGTCCTGCGCCGGCTGGTCGAAATCACGCTCGGGGTCATTACGGTGGCGTCGGCGCTGATGGTGTTCGATACCGTGCAGCGTTTCGGCCTGTCGCTCTTCGCTTCGGCCGGCGCGGCCTCGCTGGTCGTCGGCCTGTCCGCCCGTCCGGCGCTCAGCAACCTGATCGCCGGCGTCCAGATCGCGATCACGCAGCCGATCCGCATGGAGGACATGCTGATCCTCAACGGCGACTGGGCCTGGGTGGAGGAAATCAACGCCACCTATGTCGTGCTGCGGACGTGGGACAAGCGCCGCTATATCGTGCCGATCGCCTATTTCCTTGAAAATCCGTTCCAGAACTGGACGCACAGCGCGCCCGCGCTGGTCGGTTCGGTCTTTCTCTGGCTCGACTACCGCACGCCCATGGACCGTATCCGCCAGTTCCTGGAGGAAGAGATCGTCCATTGCCCCGATTGGGACAAGGACCGCGCCAATCTGGCCTGCCAGGTGGCCGACAGCAACGCGCAGGTCATTTCCATCCGCATCATCGCGGGCGCGGCGGGTGCGGGACAGATGTGGAACCTGTGCTGCGACGTGCGCGAGCGCATTCTCAAGCGCATCCGCGAGGAAATCCCCGAATGCATCCCCCGCGGCCGGACGGCGCTGGTCGGCGACGGGGCGGGCAACGATGCCTGGCCGGAGGCCTTGGCGGCCCCGCACGTCAATCGTCCCGACCGGGGCCCCTATACCGGCCCGAACCTGCAGGTATCCCCGCCGCGCACATAGGGGGCAGGGCGGGGGCCGGGCGCGCAGGCCCGGCCCCGGATGGCGTCAGGCGGTCTCGACCGGCTTGTGCGGCACGGCGACGTCGCGGCCGGTCAGCATCATGTGCCAGTACAGTTTGGGGAACACCTGGGTCTTGAGGAACCAGGCGAAGCGGCTGGGCTTGCGCTGGTCGTAATGGAAGCTGGGGGCCGGCACGCCGCCATACAGGAATTCGGCCAGCACCACGCGCCCGTACGACACCGTCAGCGGGCAGGCGCCGTAGCCGTCATATTTCCCGTCCAGCGGCCGTCCGTCCAGCGAGGCCAGCAGGTTCGCCACCACCACCGGCGCCTGCGCCCGCGCGGCGGCGGCGGTCTTGGCGTTGCTGGTGCCGATGACGTCGCCCAGGCCGAACACGCTGTCGAAGCGGGCATGGCGCAGGGTCGCGGCATCGACGTCCAGCCACCCGCCGCCATTGGCCAGCGGGCTGGTCTTGACGAAGTCCGGCGCGCTCTGCGGGGGGGTGACGTGCAGCATGTCGAACGTGCGGGTCACGGTCGTGCTGCTGCCGTCCGGGCCCGTGACGGCGAAGGTCGCGGTGCGCTTCGGCCCGTCGACCGCCACCAGGTTATGCTTGAACTGCAGGTTCACGCCGTAATAATCGATCGCGTCCTGCAGCGACGGAATGAAATATTTCACGCCGAACAGCGCGTCGCCGGCCAGGCAGAAATCTACCTTCATGCGGTTCAGCACGCCTTCGCGGCGCCAGTGGTCGGACGCCAGGTACACGATCTTCTGCGGCGCGCCCGCGCATTTGATGGGCATCGGCGGCTGGGTGAACAGTGCCGTCCCGCCCTTCAGCGACTGGATGCAGGCCCAGGTATATTCGACCGTTTCGGCCGAATAGTTGCTGCACACGCCGTTGCGGCCCAGCGTGTCCTGCAGTCCTTCGATCTTGCCCCAGTCCAGTTGCAGGCCCGGGCAGACGACTAGGCGGCGATAGGCGATGCGCCGCCCGTCGGCCAGGGTGACGATATTCTCCTCGGGCGTGAACGAGGCGACGGTCGCGCGCAGCCAGCGCACGCCCTTGGGGATCAGGCCGCCTTCCTGGCGCAGCGTGTCCTTCAGCGCCATGACGCCCGCGCCGACCAGCGTCCATCCGGGCTGGTAGGCATGGGTGGTGGCCGGATCGATGACCGCGATCGACAGGTTGGGCCGCTTGCGCCGCAACTGCGCGGCCACGGTCAGTCCGGCCGCCCCCCCGCCGACGATCACGACCGTGAAGCGGTCGCTATCCGGGATATCCGGCTGTGTTGGGACCATGGGACACACTCCTTGCTGACGATGTCCGTGTCTGTCCGCAAACGCGGTCTGGTGGCGATCCGGCGCATGGTTGCTTGCCGGACCGCGTTTCCGGACAGACACACCAAGTATTGACCCTATCACCTTTTCCCGGAAGGGCGAGGGGGCGGCGGCGCGCGCCGGACGCGGGTCAGCCCTTGAACCAGACCTCGACCGGGCCCTGCAGCTTCATGGTCATCGGGTTTCCGCGGCGGTCCATGGTCTTGCCGACCGCCAGCCGCACCCAGCCCTCGCTGACGCAATATTCCTCGACATTGGTCTTCTCGACGCCCTTGAAGCGCACGCCCACGCCGCGTTCCAGCAGGGCGGCATCGTGAAAGGGGCTTTCGGGGTTGGCGGACAGGCGGTCCGGGGGAGTATCACTCATCGGGTTGACCTCTGCTGGTGACGATCATGGATGCTGAGATAGCGGGTGCTGACATAGCGGGTCCCGGCCACCAATCCAACCGCCCGGCCGCCTGGCGCGAATGCCCCGGGCAGCGCCTGGGGGCGGACGGCGCGGCCGGCATCGTGCGGCCCCTGGCCGAGGAGGTTCCGGTCGGCCTGACCTATAACGGCCTGGCGCATGCCGTGATGATGGCGACACCGGCCGACCTGGAGGATTTCGCCACCGGCTTTTCGGTGACCGAGGCGATCGTGCCCTCGGCGGCGGCGATCCGCGACCTGCGCGTGACCCATGCGTCGGGGGGCATCACGGTGGACATGCGCATCCCCGGCGATGCCTTCGCGCGCCTGCTGGCCCGGCGGCGGCACCTGACCGGGCGCACCGGCTGCGGCGTCTGCGGGGTCGAGGACCTGGCGGCGTTCGACCCCGCGCCGCCCCCGGTGCCGGTGGGCGGCCGCGTGGCGCTGTCGGCGGTGCGTGCGGCGCTGGACGGTCTGGCGGCGCGGCAGGTCCTGAACGCGCGGGTCCATATGGTGCATGGCGCGGCCTGGGCCGGCCCCGACGGTGCCCTGCGCCTGGTGCGCGAGGACGTGGGCCGTCACAACGCGTTGGACAAGCTGGTGGGCGCGGGCCTGCGGGACGGGATCGCGTTCGATGCCGGGTTCGGCCTGATCACCAGCCGCTGCTCGTATGAAATGGTGCAGAAGGCCGCGATGGCGGGCCTGACGGTGCTGGTGGCGATTTCCGCCCCCACCGCCCGGGCGGTGGACATGGCGCATGCCGCGGGGCTGACCCTGGTTGCGCTGGCGCGGCACGACGCGCAGATTATCTTCACGCATCAAGGCCGGATCGACACGGCCGCCTGATCACGCAAGCGGGGGGCATCCATGTCCGACGAGGTGAAATTCCGTCCCTACACCCATCCGGCCGGCGGCTGGGGGGCGGCGAAGGCTACGGCGCGGGTCCTGCTGGAACAGAGCGTGGTCACCACCGGGTCGCGCGCGCTGCTGTCGATGAACCATCCCCACGGGTTCAAATGTCCCAGTTGCGCCTGGCCCAATCCCGACCGGGAAAAGACGCTGGAATTCTGCGAAAACGGCGCCAAGGCCCTGGCCGTCGAGGCGACGAAGCGGCGGATCGGGCGTGATTTCTTCGCCGCCCATACCGTCACCGAACTGATGGAACGCAGCGATTACTGGCTGGAGCAGCAGGGACGGCTGACCGAGCCGATGCGCTACGACGCGGCGACCGACCGCTACGTGCCCTGCGACTGGGACGCCGCGTTCGCGATGATCGGCGACGCGCTGCGGGCGCTGGACCATCCGGACCAGGCGGAATTCTATACGTCGGGCCGCACTTCGAACGAGGCCGCGTTCCTGTATTCCGTATTCGTGCGGGAATTCGGGACCAACAATTTCCCCGACTGCTCCAACATGTGCCACGAGCCGACCAGCCGGGGCCTGCCGGCATCGATCGGCATCGGCAAGGGCACGGTGATCATCAACGATTTCGCCCATACCGAGGCGATCTTCATCATCGGCCAGAATACCGGCACCAACAGCCCGCGCATGATGACCGAGCTGGTCCATGCGCGGAAGCGCGGCGTGCCGATCGTCGTCATCAACCCGATGCCCGAACGCGCGCTGATGCGCTTCACCGAACCGCAGGACCCGGTGAAGATGGCGACGTTCGGCTCGACCGAGATTGCCAGCGAATTCTGCCAGGTCCGGATCGGCGGCGACATCGCCGTGATCAAGGGCATGATGAAGACGCTGCTGGAACTGGATGACGCGGCCCGGGCGGCCGGCACGCCGCGCCTGCTGGACGTCGATTTCATCGCCGCCCACACGGATGGCTTCGACGCGGTGGCGCAGGATGCGCGGGCCACAAGCTGGGCCGACATCGTCGCGGTGTCGGGGCTGGAGGAAGCGCAGATCCGCCGCATCGGTGCGATCTATGCCCATGCGGGCGCCAGCATCGTCTGCTACGGCATGGGCATCACCCAGCACCAACAGGGCGCGCGGGCGATCCAGCAGATCGCCAATCTCCTGATGATGAAGGGGAATTTCGGCAGGGCCGGGGGCGGGATCTGCCCGGTGCGCGGCCATTCCAACGTCCAGGGCGACCGCACCGTGGGCATCGACGAAAAGCCGACCCCCGCCTACCTGGCCCGGCTGCAGGCCGCCTTCGGCTTCACCCCGCCGAGCGAGCATGGACACCATGTCGTCGAATCGGTGAAGGCGATGATCGACGGGCGTGCGCGCGTCTTCATCGGCATGGGCGGCAATTTCATCCACGCCATCCCCGACACGCCCATCGCGTACCGGGCGATGGCGACACTGGACCTGACGGTGGGCATCGCGACCAAGCTCAATCGCGGCCATCTGGTCCACGGGCGGCAGGCGCTGATCCTGCCCGTCATCGCGCGGTCGGAGATCGACATCCAGGCCAGCGGCCCGCAATTCGTGACGCTGGAGGACGCGATGTCCAATGTCGGCGCGTCACGCGGTGTGCTGGAGCCCGCCAGCCCGCATCTGCTGTCGGAAATCGAGATCGTCTGCCGGATGGCCAAGGCGACTCTGCCGCACAGCGTCGTGCCGTGGGGCACCTATATCGACGATTACAACCTGATCCGCGACAAGATCGCCGAGGTCTATCCCGATTTCGCGGACTTCAACGTCCGCATCCACGAACCCAAGGGGTTCCACCTGTACAATCCGCCGCGCCATCGGGAATGGCGGACGGCGACGGGCAAGGCCAACTTCCTGCCGTTCGCTGGGCTGGCGATGGACCCGCCGGTGGACGACGCCGCCATGCTGCGGCTGGCGACGGTGCGCTCGCACGACCAGTACAACACCACCATCTACAGCAATACCGACCGCTATCGCGGGGTGTACGATACCCGCATGGTGGTGCTGATGAACGCGGACGACATGCGCGACCGCGCCATTGCCCCCGAATCCCCCGTGGTGCTGGAAACCCTGTCGGATGACGGCATCGTGCGGCGGGTGGGCGACCTGCGCGCGCTGCCCTATTCCCTGCCGCGCGGTGCGGTGGCGGGCTATTACCCCGAACTCAACCCCCTGCTGCCGCTGGACCATTTCGACGAGATCAGCGGCACCCCGGCGGCGAAGTCGATTCCGGTGCGGGTGGTGGCGGCCTGACCGTCGCCGTCGCTGCCGGCGGGGGGACCATCGCATCCAGCAGCACGTGCGGATCGCCCCCGCAGGACGGGGCGGCCAGCAGGGGATCGAGCCGCCGGTCCAGCAGCAGGGTGCAGAATCCGTGCAGGAGCGACCAGCGATAGGTGACGTGGCCCAGGGTCGTCAGGTCGGTTGTCGTCAGGTCGGTCGTCGCCAGGTCGGCCTGCGCCGCGCTGTCGGTGTCCGAACCGACCGACCGGAACAGGATGCTCCAGGCCTCGCGCGATGCGGCGGCCAGCGACTCCCGTCCGTAATCGAGCCGGTCGGAGCGGAACATCAGCGTGTACAGTCCCGGATGGTCCTGCGCGAAGCGGACATAGGCATGCAGCGGCGCGCGCGGCGCGGGGTCGGTCGCGGCGCGGCGCATGGTCTCGGCCAGGCGGGTGAAGCCGGTCGCGGCCAGGTCGGCCAGCAATCCCGGCAGGTCGCCGAAATGATGGGCGGGCGCGGTATGGGACACCCCGGCCTCTCGCGCGATGGCCCGCATGGTCAGGGCCGCCGGTCCGTCGCGTTCCAGCAGGCGTTCGGCGGTCTTCAGCAGGGCGGCGCGCAGGTTGCCGTGATGGTAGGGGCGGGGGGACGGGTCCATGGCCGCACGATAGGGCGGCACGCCTTATCTTTACAATGGAAAGATTCGTGTGGAATCGGGGCGGTCCGATCCGGTAGGGTCGGGGCGGAATCGTTCCGTCATGAAGGAAACACGTCGATGACCCTGCAAGATCCGCCCCCAGCCTTCGCGCCGGCCGCCGCGCCTGCCGCGGGGCCGGGCATGGGCCTGACGGTCCCGGGATTGCTGCGCGAGGTGGGGCTGAACGTCGTGCTGCCCTGGGGAATCATGTTCGGGGCCGGGCGGCTGGGATATGGCGGCCTGGCCGCCAGCCTGGCGGCGTCGGCGGCGATGCTGGCGGTCATGCTGGCGGGCCTGGTCCGCCGTCGCAGCCTGGACGCCATGACCATCCTGGCCCTGGCGGCGACGCTGGCCGGGGTGGCCTGCGCGCTGTGGTTTTCCTCGCCGCGCCTGGTGCTGGTGCAGTCCTCGCTGGTGACCGGGGTGATCGGGCTGGTCTTCCTGGTGTCGCTGCTGCTGCCGCGCCCGCTGGTCTATTTCCTCGCCCGCGCCATGATGGGCACGCCCGACCGGATGGCGGCGTTCGCGGACCGGTGGGTCTATCCGTCGTTTCGCTGGTTCATGCGGGCGCTGACCCTGGCGTGGGCGGTGCTGCTGCTGGGCGAGGCCGCGCTGCGGGTCGCGGTCGTGATGTGGTGGCCCGATCCCGTCCTGCTGGGGGCGATGCACGTGCTGTGGATCGTGCTTCCGATCGCGCTGATGCAATGGAGCATCCGGACCGGCCGGCGGATGGCGGCCCGGGCGGGACGCCCGATGCCGCCCGCGTGAGGATGATCCCGGTTTTTTGCTTCTGTTTCAAAAAAGAATGAAGAGCACTGCCCGCGCGCGTCTGCCATGTTTCCGGCGGGGCGCGCCGTGAGGGATAGCAATGGACAAGTGTCGCGGAAACCGTGACATACGGTGCCCCTTGTTCATCGGGTTCACGACCTTGCCCATGTCTTCCTCCACATCCTCGCTTGCCTATCGCCATCGTATTCCCGTCGGCGCGCTGCCGGCGTGGCTGGTGATTCTGCTGGGCCTGGTCACGGCGATCGGGCCGCTGGCCACCGACATGTACCTGCCGGCCTTTCCGGCGGTCGATCGCGACCTGGGCGGCGGTCCGGGCTCGGCGCAGATCACGCTGGCATCGTGGTTCGCGGGGCTGGCGATCGGCCAGTTCAGCCAGGGCCCCCTGTCGGACCGGCTGGGGCGGCGGGTGCCGCTGCTGGGCGGCCTGACGCTGTTCAGCATCGCCTCGGCGGGGTGTGCGCTGTCGTACAGCTATCACATGTTCTGCGTCTGGCGCTTCCTGGCCGCCCTTGGCGGCTCGGCCGGCGTGGTGGTGCCGCGCGCCATCGTGCGGGACGTCGCGACCGGCATGCAGGGCGCGCGGATCATGGCGCAACTGACCCTGGTCTTCGGCCTGATGCCGATCCTGGCCCCCAGCCTGGGCAGCCTGGTGCTGTCGGTCGGCCACTGGCGCTGGATCTTCTGGTTCGCGGTCGTCTATGGCGCGCTGGGTGTCGTTGCCATCGCCTGGACGCTGCCCGACACCATGCCGCGCGACCGGCGCATCGCGCTGTCGATCCCGACCGTGCTCTGGCGCTATGTCACCATCGCGCGCGAGCCGATGTTCCTGTCGGCGGCGCTGCTGCTGGGCTTCTCGGCCTTCGTGATGTTCGGCTACCTGGCCAGCGCGCCGACGCTGTTCGAACACATCCTGTCCTTCACCCCGGGGCAGTTCGGCCTGTTCTTCGGCGTGAATGCCGCGCTGTTCATCACCGGGGCGCAGGTCAACGGGCGGCTGGTCCACCGGGTGGCGCTGGATGTGCTGATGCTGCGCGGCGTGACGGTGGTGACGATGGCGGCCGTTCTGTTCCTGGCCCTGTCCCTGGCCGGAATTGCGGGGCCGCGCCATCCGGCGCTGGTGTGCTGCCTGATCGGGCTGATCACGGGCTCGCTGGGGTTCGTCAACCCCAATGCCACGGTGCTGGCCTTCACCCGGCACGGCCATCATGCCGGCAGCGCCTCGGCCCTGCTGGGCACGCTGCAATTCACCATCGGCTCGCTCAGCGGCGTGCTGCTGGGCTACCTGCCGCTGGATACGACGGTGCCGATCGCCGGTACCATGGCGGCGGGCATCGTCGGCATGCTGTTCTGCACCGTGTGGCACCGGCGGCATTCGGCGGGCTGAAGGTCAGGGCCGTCCTACGGAATGATAGGCGAACCCTGCTTCCTGCATCGCCACGGGGTCGAAGATATTGCGCAGGTCGACGACCACGCGGCCCCGCATCGCCGCGGCAAGCCGGCCCGGCGCCAGGGCACGGAATTCGGTCCATTCCGTCAGCACCACCAGCGTGTCGGCGTCCGTCGCCGCGTCCAGGGCGCTGTCGCAATAGGTGACGGCCTGCGGCAGGTGCGGCCGGGCGGCCGGCATGCCCACCGGGTCGAAGGCGCGGATCTCCGCACCCTGTTCCGCCAGGCGGACCAGGATGGGAATGGACGCGGCCTCGCGCATGTCGTCGGTCTCGGGCTTGAAGGTCAGGCCCAGCACCGCGATCCGCCTGCCGCGCACCGACCCGCCGCTGGCGGCGACGATCCGTCCCGCCATCGCGACCTTGCGGGCGTCGTTCACGCCCACCGTCGCCTCGATCAGGCGGGTCGGCGCGCCGGCTTCCTGGGCGATGCGGGTCAGGGCCAGCGTGTCCTTGGGGAAGCACGATCCGCCATAGCCCGGGCCGGGATGCAGGAATTTCCGGCCGATCCGCCCGTCCAGCCCCATGCCGCGCGCCAGGTCGTGGACGTTGGCCCCCACCCGTTCGCACAGGTCGGCCATTTCGTTGATGAAGGAAATCTTCATCGCCAGGAACGAGTTCGAGGCGTATTTGGTCAGTTCCGCCGTTTCCAGCTTCATGAACAGGACCGGCGCCTCGATCAGGTAGAGCGGCCGGTACACCGCGCCCAGCACCGCGCGCGCCCGCGCGCCGCCGTCGGGCGCGTCCTCGTCCAGGCCCACGATGACGCGGTCGGGCTTCATGAAATCGCCGATCGCATTGCCTTCGCGCAGGAATTCGGGATTGGACGCGACATCGAAATCCAGGTCCGGCCGGGTGTCGCGCACGATCTCGGCAATGCGGCGGCTGGTGCCGACGGGAACCGTCGATTTGGTGACGATGACGGCGTAATCCGTCATCGCCCGGGCGATCTGCCGTGCGGCCTCGTGGACATAGGTCAGGTCGGCATGGCCGTCGCCGTTGCGCGGCGGCGTTCCCACGGCGATGAAGATCGCCTCCGCCCCCTGGACCGCCGCCGAGATATCGGCGCCGAAGGACAGGCGACCCGCCCGCATGGTATCGGCGACCAGCCCGTCCAGCCCGGGTTCGTAGATGGGAATGCGCCCTTCGCGCAGGGCTGCCAGGCGGTCGGGGTCGATTTCCACCACGGCGACGTCGTTGCCGAATTTGGCGAAGCAGGCCGCCGAGACAAGGCCGACATACCCGCCGCCGATCATCGCGATGCGCACCGCCATTCTCCTGTATTTGTCATGGGGCGTTAGGATTCGGCGCGACTATGGCGCGTGCCCCGCGATTTGGCCAGCGAGACGCCGGGTGGCCCCATGACGACCCCGTGGGAGCGTGCATATTGCACTGCACAATATTCTTGACTTATGGCCGCGCCAGTGGTCATGAAGACCATGAAGTGGCGTTGTGCGCGCTTCATGGATGTTTCCTCCCTAGACTACGGCGGCGTTCTGCGTGACGCCGTTTTTTTTGTGCTGCGCGTTTCTTTTTGTGACAGCCGCCTGTTTGGCGGACCCGTCCTTTGACGTGCCGGTCTTCCCGCGCTACGGCAGGAACCATGTCCGATCGACTTGCCAGATTTTTTCGCGCGGGCTGCCCGCGATATCCCGCGTGAACGCCGTTCTCGACTTCATAGCGGCGCTGGGGCGTGCCGCGCTGAATCTGGTCCGGACCGCCGGGGCCCTGACCCTGTTCGGGGCGCAGGCCCTGTCGCATCTGGTGCGTCCCCCGTTCTACTGGCGCATCTTCTTCGGCGCGCTGGTTGAAATCGGTTTCTTTTCCCTGCCCGTGGTCGCGCTGACGGCGCTGTTCTCGGGCGGGGTGATCGCCCTGCAATCCTATACCGGCTTCGCCCAGTACCATGTGCAAAGCGCCATTGCCGGCATCGTCGTGCTGGCCGTCACGCGCGAACTGGGCCCGGTGCTGGCCGGGTTGATGGTGGCGGGGCGCGTCGGGGCCGCGATGGCGGCCGAAATCGGCACGATGCGCGTGACCGACCAGATCGACGCGCTGACCACGCTGTCGACCAACCCGATGAAGTACCTGGTGACGCCCCGCCTGCTGGCCGGCACCCTGGCGCTGCCGTGCCTGGTGCTGGTGGCCGATATCCTGGGCGTGCTGGGCGGCTTTACGGTGTCGGTGGCCAAGCTCGATTTCTCGGCCCCGGTCTATATCGCCGCGACCTTCGCGGCGGTGAAGCCGATCGACGTCACGGTCGGGCTGGTGAAGGCGGGGGTCTTCGGCTTCCTGATCGCGCTGATGGGCTGCTATCACGGCTATAACAGCCGGGGCGGCGCCGAGGGCGTGGGGGCCGCCACCACGGCGGCGGTGGTCGCGGCGTCGATCCTGCTGCTGGCCTCCGACTACCTCCTGACCGACGTGTTCTTCTCGCAATGACCGACGCCGCACCCAAGATCCGCATTCGCGGCCTGCGCAAGGCGTTCGGGTCGAAAATCGTCCTGGACGGGATCGACCTGGATGTCATGCAGGGCACGTCGATGGTCATCATCGGCGGATCGGGCAGCGGCAAGTCCGTGCTGCTGCGCTGCATTCTGGGCCTGATCGCCCCCGATGCCGGGTCGATCGAAATCGACGGCGTCGATGTGGTGGCCCTGTCCTCGCGCCGGCGCGAGGCGGTGATCGAGACGATCGGCATGCTCTTCCAGAACGCGGCGCTGTTCGACAGTCTCAGCGTGTGGGAAAATGTCGCCTTCGGCTTGCTGGCCACCGGGCGGCGGCACGGCAAGCGGCTCAGCCGGGCCGAGGCGCGCGCCCATGCCGGGCGCATGCTGGAACAGGTGGGACTGGACCCGTCGGTGGGTGCGCTCTACCCTTCGGAACTGTCGGGCGGCATGCAGAAGCGCGTGGGCCTGGCGCGGGCCGTCGCCGGGCAGCCCGACATCCTGTTCTTCGACGAGCCGACGACCGGGCTGGACCCGATCATGGGGGCGGTGATCGACGGGCTGATCGTCGATTGCGTGCGCCGCCTGGGCTCCACCGCCATCGCCATCACCCATGACATGGCGTCCGCCCAGCGCATCGGCGACCAGGCGGCCATGCTCTACCAGGGCAAGCTGATCTGGCAGGGCGCGGCATCATCGCTGCTGGACAGCGGCAACCCGGTGGTGGACCAGTTCACCCACGGCCGCCGCGAAGGCCCGATCAGCATGGAACTGCGCCGCTAGGCCGTACGCGCCCGGCAACAGGTCCTGAACGGCACGAAAACCGGAGTACCCTACGTGGCCCGCCGTCCCTCGCATCATTACGTCTGCCAGTCCTGCGGCGCGGTCTTTCCCAAATGGGCCGGACGGTGCGAGGCCTGCGGGGCGTGGAACAGCATCGTCGAGGAAGCGGCGGCGCCCTCGGCGACCGGCGGGACGGCGCCCCGGCGCGCCCGGGGGGCCGCGATCGACTTCGTCAGCCTGGACGGCGTGGCCGAGCCGCCGCCGCGTGTCGGCACCCGCATTGCCGAACTGGACCGCGTGCTGGGCGGCGGGCTGGTGCCGGCGTCGGTGGTGCTGGTGGGGGGCGATCCGGGCATCGGCAAATCGACGCTGCTGCTGCAGGCGGCGTGCGCCCTGGCCAATGGCGGCCGGCGGGTGATGTATATCTCGGGCGAGGAAGCGGTGGACCAGATCCGCCTGCGGGCGCGCCGGCTGGGGCTGGACGCGCCGGGGCTGCATGTGGCGGCGGCGATCAACGTGACCGACATCGCCGGCACGCTGGAGGCCGAGCGCGACGTGGCGCTGGTCATCATCGATTCGATCCAGACCATGTGGCTGGAAACGGTGGAAAGCGCCCCCGGCACGGTCAGCCAGGTGCGCGCCACGGCGTTCGAACTGATCCGCCTGGCCAAGCAGCGCGGCTTCAGCCTGATCCTGGTCGGCCATGTGACCAAGGAGGGCGCGCTGGCTGGTCCCCGCGTGCTGGAACACATGGTCGATGCCGTGATGTATTTCGAAGGCGATCGCGGCCACCAGTTCCGCATCCTGCGTGCCGCCAAGAACCGGTTCGGCGCCACGGATGAAATCGGCGTCTTCGCCATGACCGACCAGGGGCTGGTCGAGGTGCCGAATCCCTCCGCCCTGTTCCTGGCCGAACGGCGCGGGCATATCGCGGGATCGGCGGTCTTCGCGGGGATCGAGGGCACGCGGCCGGTGCTGCTGGAAGTCCAGGCCCTGCTGTCGCCCAAATCCGGCGATTCCGCGCCGCGCCGCGCGGTGGTGGGCTGGGATTCCTCGCGCCTGAACATGCTGCTGGCGGTGCTGGAGGCCCGGTGCGGCATGAAGCTGCATGGCATGGACGTGCATCTGAACATCGCGGGCGGGCTGCGGGTGCTGGAACCGGGGGCCGACCTGGCGGTGGCGGCGGCGCTGGTCTCGGCCGCCACCGGCCGGCCCACCCATGCCGGCGCCGTCTATTTCGGCGAGGTCGGGCTGTCCGGCGAGGTCCGGCAGGTCGCCCAGGTCGATGCCCGGCTGAAGGAGGCGCAGAAGCTGGGCTTCGACGCCGCCTTCCTGCCCCGGCGCATCGCGCGCGGCCATACCCGCCTGGTCGCGCCGGATGGGCTGCACCTGAATGAAATCGGCCATCTGGGGGATCTGGTGGCCCTGTTCGGCGGCGGGGACGCGGCCGACGACGGGTCATGAGCGGCAGCCGGGCCGACAGCCAGGCGGGGGGCCGCGTGATGCTGGAAGCCCCCGCCCGGCTGGAGAAGGAGGTCCGCAAGAGCGTGTTCCTGGCCCAGGCGGCGCCCGTCGCGACGCCGGCCGAGGCGCTGGATTTCGTCCGTGCGGTGTCCGTCGCGGATGCCACGCATAACTGCTGGGCCTATCGCATCGGGCAGGATTACCGCAGCGACGATGCCGGCGAACCCGGGGGCACGGCGGGCCGGCCGATCCTGCAGGTGATCGACGGGCAGGGGTTCGACCGGACCGTGGTGGTGGTGACGCGCTGGTTCGGCGGCATCAAGCTGGGGGCGGGGGGGCTGGTCCGCGCCTATGGCGGCACGGCGGCGGAATGCCTGCGCCTGGCGCCCCGGACCCCGATCGTGACCCTGGTCCGGCTGGCATTCCATTGCGGCTTCGCCGACCTGGCCCTGCTGCGCGCCCGGCTGGGGGCGCTGGACGCGGTGGTGGAAGAGGAAGCGTTCGACGCGACGGGGGCGGATCTGGTGGTCGCGGTGCCCGAGGCGCGGATGGACGAGGCGGTGGCGCGGATCGGCGATCTGACGCGGGGGCAGTCGGTGCCCAGGGTGCTGGACTAGACCAGGAACGTGCCCCGTTACTCATGGACCAGGTCCAGGTCCCCGAACCGGGTGAACTCGCCCTCGAAGAACAGATGCACGGTGCCGGTGGGCCCGTGGCGCTGTTTTTCCAGGATCAGTTCGGCGCGGTTATGGGCCAGGTCCATCTTGCGCTGCCAGTCCTCCAGCGCGGTCTGGTATTTGTCCGTCGAGTCGTACGCCGTTTCCTTGGGCTGGCGCTGCTGCAGGTAATACTGGTCGCGATAGACGAACATGACGGCGTCGGCGTCCTGTTCGATCGACCCGGATTCGCGCAGGTCCGACAGCATCGGGCGCTTGTCCTCGCGGCTTTCGACCTGGCGGGAGAGCTGTGACAGCGCGATCACCGGCACGCTCAGTTCCTTGGCGATGGCCTTCAGCCCCTGAGTGATCATCGAGATTTCCAGAACGCGGCTTTCCGGTCGCGTGCCCACCGATGGGCGCATCAGCTGCAGGTAATCCACCACCACCAGGCTCAGCCCCTTGGTACGGGCCAGGCGGCGGCAGCGGGTGCGCATCGCCGACAGCGAAATGGCCGGCGTGTCGTCGATATGCAGCGGCAATTGCGCCAGTTCGCGGGTGACGTGGACGAAGCGGTCGAATTCCTTCTGCCCGATCTCGCCGCGCCGGATGCGCTCGCCCGACACGCTGGCCTGTTCGGACAGGATACGGGTGGCCAGCTGCTCGGCCGACATTTCCAGCGAGAAGATCGCGACCGATCCCTTGGTCTGCGTGCCCGGCGCGGCCTCCTGCGCCTCGCGCAGCAGGGCCCGCGCGGCGCTGAAGGCGATCTTGGTCGCCAGCGCCGTCTTGCCCATCGCCGGCCGGCCGGCCAGGATCAGCAGGTCCGACGGATGCAGGCCGCCCGTCTTCTTGTCCAGGTCGCGCAGGCCGGTGGTCAGGCCCACGACATCGCCGGTGCGGTGGAATGCCTTCTCGGCCACGTCCAGCGCGTCGGCCAGCGCGCGGTCGAAGCTGGTGAAGCCGCCCTCCTGCCCCTTGTCGGTGGCCAGGCGGAACAGCGCTTCCTCGCTGGCGGCGATCTGGTCCACGCCGTCCAGGTCCGGCCGGGCGCCGAAGGCGTTGTTGACTACCGTCTCGCCGATATCGATCAACTGGCGGCGGACCCAGGCGTCATGGATGGCGCGGCCGTAATCGCCGGCATTGATGATGCCGACCATCGCCGTCAGCAGGCGGGCCAGGTACGCCGTGCCGCCCACGCCGTCCAGCACGCCGGAATGTTCGAATTCCCCGCGCAGGGTCACCGGGTCGGCCAGTTGCCCGGCCTCGATCCGGCGGGCGATGGAATCGTAGATCCGCCCGTTCACGGTATCGGCGAAATGCTCGCCG
The DNA here is from genome assembly GCF_000067045.1 of Gluconacetobacter diazotrophicus PA1 5. Taxonomy (NCBI): domain Bacteria; kingdom Pseudomonadati; phylum Pseudomonadota; class Alphaproteobacteria; order Acetobacterales; family Acetobacteraceae; genus Gluconacetobacter; species Gluconacetobacter diazotrophicus. Next base: position 1,127,364 of record NC_010125.1, on the reverse strand, counting down.
GTCAGGAAGTCCGATACCCGGTCGTACGCCCGGTTGTTGGTCAGCAGCGCGCCCAGCAGCGCCTGTTCCGCCTGGATGTTGGCGGGGGGCTGCCGCTGCGTCAGGCCCAGCAGGGTACCGTCCCGGGACTGGGACTCGTCTTGGGGGGAATTGATCTGGTTCACGTCGCCCTCATACCAGATCCGGGCGGTCCTTCGGTTGTGGATAACCGAGGAAGCCGGGGATAACTTCCCCGGCAGCGTCACGCGCCCGGACGGGCCTCGTTCACCAGCCGGTCCAGTTCCGCATAGCCCGCGACGATATGGTAGAAGGAACTGGCCGGGATCTTGTCGCCCACCGGGTGCCCTGCCGCATCCAGCTGGTCGTTCCATGTTCCGGCCGGGCAGCCGGTGAAATAGGGGCCCAGCAGGTTGTCCACGATCCGCACGATCTGGGCGCCGTTGTCCGCCTGCGGGCCGTGCGTGACGATTTCCGCGCGCAGGGCCTCGGTCTGTGCCCACAGGCGCGCGCCGCCGCGCACGATGGCGCCGTCGCGGGTCAGCACGTCGCGGACCAGCCCCGTATCCGGGTCCACGCCGTGCCGCCGGCCGAAGGCGAACAGGCTGCGCGCGTGGCCCGGCAGCGTCCGGCCGGTCAGGCGGCCATATTCATGCAGCAGCCAGACCCATTCGTACTGATGGCCCGGTTCGACCAGCGTGCCGTCCAGGCCGGAAACGGGCTGCCAGGATTCGGTGAAGAATTCGCCCAGCGTCCCGGCGCGCTCGTCGAACAGGCAGGTGCGGAACAGTTCCACCAGATCGTGCGCCAGCGCGGCGTCGGCGTCGTCGCCCGTCGTCTCGAACAGCGCCAGCGCGGCTTCCAGCAGGTGCATGTGCGGGTTCTGCTGACGGGGGCCGTCGGTGCGCGGCAGGGTGTTCAGGAACCCGCCATTACCGGTGGCCATCGTGGCGCGCAGCCATGCGACCGTGCGGCGGGCCAGGCGCACCGGCTCGCCGGACCGATCCAGCCGCGCGTACCACGACAGGGCGAAGAGGATGAAGGCCAGGTCGTACAGATCCGCCGTGCGGTCCAGCACCGCGCCTTCCGGCGTCAGGCGGGACACCCATCCGCCGTCCGCCCGCAGCCCGGACAGCATGAAGCGATAGATCCCGCGCGCCCGCTCCGCCCCGCCCGGCCAGCCGTACAGGGCGGCGCGGGTGAAGGCATATAACTGCCGCGCCTGCACCCGCATGCGCTTGAAGCCCGGGCGGGCGGGCCGGCCGTCCAGGGCCAGATGTTCCTGCGCGCCCCAGCGGGCGGGGTCGTCCGCCGTGCCGTCGCACCCGGCATCGCCCCATGCCGGCAGGGCGGTCTCGAACAGCCACGACCGGAACGCGGCATGGGCCTGGCGGATTTTGTCGTCCGCCACGGCGGGGGGGGTGACGGGGGCCATTCCGTCGGCGGTCATCGGTCGGCCGCCCCGGCGGCACGGATGCGGCCGATCGTGCGGGTGGTCGATTTGCCGTCTTCCAGGTCGGCCAGCACCACGCGCCCGCCGGCCTGCCGCACCACGTCCGCGCCCACGACCTGGTCGGGGCGATAGTCCGCGCCCTTGACCAGCACGTCGGGCAACAGCAGCCGGATCAACTCCAGCGGCGTGTCCTCGCCGAAGGCGACGACGGCATCGACGTGGCGGATCGCCGCCATGACCCGGGCCCGGTCTTCCAGCGGGTTGACCGGGCGTTCGGGGCCCTTCAGCCGCGCCACGCTGGCATCGTCGTTCAGCGCCACGATCAGCCGGTCGCATGCCCTCCGGGCCGCCGCCAGCAGCGCGACATGGCCGGGATGGATGATGTCGAAACAGCCGTTGGTGAAGCCGACCCGCAGGCCCTGCGCCTTCCAGCGCGCGACCTGCTCGGCCGCCTGCGCGCGCGACAGCAGGGACGGCGTGCCGCCCATGGCATCGGCGTCCTGGGCGTTCAGTTCGGCCAGGACCTCGGCGATGTCGGCCGTCGCGGTGCCCAGCTTGCCGACCACGACCCCGGCGGCGGCATTGGCCACGTGCATCGCCTGGGCCAGCGTCATGCCCGATCCCGCGGCCAGCGCCAGGGCGGCGATCACGGTGTCGCCCGCGCCCGACACGTCGAAGACCTCGCGCGCGCGGGCCGGGACGATCTGGACCCCGCCCTCGCGCTCGACCAGCGCCATGCCCTTCTCGGACCGCGTGGCCAGGATGGCGACGGCGTCGGCCCGGGCCATCGCCGCGCGGGCCGCCTGCTCGATCTCGGCGTCGGTATCGATGGGCAGGCCCGTGGCCTGGGCCAGTTCACGGGCGTTGGGCGTGATGCAGCTCGCCCCGCGATAGCGTGCGAAATCGCGCGATTTCGGATCGACGAACACCGCGATCCCCCGCGCCCGCGCCGTGGCGATGGCATGGGCGATCACCGGGTCGGCGCAGGTTCCCTTGGCATAGTCCGACAGCACGACGATGTCCGCCGCGCCGATATGGGCGTCAATGGCGGCGATCAGGGACGTGGCCTCGTCGGGTTGCAGCGCCAGGCGGCTTTCCTCGTCCGCGCGGACGACCTGCTGGTTGGCGGCGATGAAGCGCGTCTTGCAGATCGTCGGCCGCGCGCCGGTTTCGACCAGTGCGTCGGTCAGGCCCGGGCGCTGGCCCAGCAGGCCGCGCAGGGCCTGCCCCGGCGTGTCCCGTCCCACCAGGCCGACCAGGATCGCCCGGCCGCCCAGCGACAGGATGTTGTTGGCCACGTTGCCCACGCCGCCGGGCATTTCGCGCGTGCGGCCCAGCCGCAGGACGGGCACCGGGGCCTCGGGGGAAATGCGCTCCATTTCGCCATAGACGAAACGGTCCAGCATGATGTCCCCGATGCACAGCACCGTGATCGATGAAAAATCCATGGCCGGCTACGCGCCGAATCCGGCGACGAAGGCCGCCAGCCCTGCCTGCCGCCGGGTCTGCAGCCGCGCTGCCGTCAGGACCGACCGGGCCTCGCCGATCGCCCGGTCCAGGTCGGCATTGATGATGACGTGATCAAATTCCTGCCAGTGCGCGATTTCGTCGCGCGCCGCCTTCATCCGCCGCTCGATCTCCTCGGGGTGGTCGGACGCGCGATTGCACAGCCGGCGCTCCAGTTCCGCCAGTGACGGCGGCAGCACGAACAGGCTGATGACGTCGTCGGGCAGGGCGGCGCGGATCTGCCGGTGGCCCTGCCAGTCGATGTCGAACACCATGTCCCGCCCCTCGGCCAGGGCCGATTCGACCGGGCCGCGCGGCGTGCCGTAGCCCCGGCCGAACACCGTCGCCCATTCCAGCAATTCGCCGGCCTCGGCCATCTGCTGGAACTGTTCCATGCTGCGGAAATGATAGTGGACGCCGTCGGTCTCGCCGGGCCGGGGCTGGCGGGTGGTGACGGAAACCGAATGCAGCAGCCGGGGCTCGGCCGCGCGCAACGCATTGGCAATGGTCGATTTTCCGGCCCCCGACGGGGCCGAGATCACCAGGCACACCCCGCGCCGCGCCACGACCGGGCCGCCCGCCGGACCCTGGTGATGGGCGGGGGGGCGTTCGCCCGGCTGTCGTTCGCGGCTGTGCGTCATCGGCGGCGTGTCCTTGGGTCCTGAACCGGTCCGCGCCGGCCGCGCGGATTTGCGGTCTTTTATCAGGAGGTCTCTATTCTGGCGAATATGAAACAGGATACGATTCTTATCACCGGTGCTTCGTCGGGTATCGGTCGGGCCATCGCGCTGGCGCTGGCGGCTCCGGGCGTGGTGCTTCATCTGGGCGGGCGCGATGCCGGGCGGCTGGATGCGGTCGCGCGGGCCTGCGCGGACCGCGGGGCGCGGGCGCAGACCCGGCGGCAGGATGTCCGCGACCAGGATGGCATGGCGCGCTGGATCGGCGATGCCGGGCCGCTGGACCTGGTCTTCGCCTGCGCGGGCATCACCGCCTCCACCGCGCGGCCCGCCGGCGGGGGCGCCCCGCGCGAACCGGACGGGCAGGTCCGGCGCATCATGGATGTCAATGTGGGGGGCGTGGTGAACACCGTGCTGCCGGCCCTGGCAACGATGGGCCGGCAGGCGCGCGACCCGCTGGGCGTGCGGGGGCGCATCTGCGCCATTGCCTCGGTCGCGGGGTATGTCTCGTTTCCCGGCACGCCGTCCTATTGCGCGTCCAAGGCGGCGGTGGACCGGTTCATGGTCGCGACCGGCGGCAACACGGCCCGCGACGGCATCCTGCTGTCCAGCGTCTGCTGCGGCTTCGTCCGCACGCCGATGGTGGCGGCCAACCGCTTTCCCATGCCCGGGCTGGTCGAAGCCGGCGACGCGGCGGCGGCGATCCTGCGCGGGGTGGCGGCGGGGCGGCGGCGCATCGCCTTTCCCTGGTGGCTGGCGGCCGGGTCGCGCCTGATGGACCGGCTGCCCCTGCGCTGGGCCGAGGCCTATTACGCCCGCCAGCCGGCGGGCCAGGCCGGGTCGATGCCGGAAACCGGGGGCATGGCTTCCTTCACGGGCGACTTGCCATAACCGGTCCGATTACGCGACGATCGCGGTGATACGCTCTCGAGGAGCCGCATCCGTTGCCGATGTCGTTTTTGCGTCCGCCCGTCATGGAGGAGTTCGGTGCCGCCGCCGTGTCCCGGCCGGTGCCGGCCGCGCGCAAGACGATGCCGATCGATCGCGTGTTCTGGAGCCATTTTTCCCCCAACCTGGGGCCCGGCGGCTGGGTGACGGGCGTGCTGCTGGTCGCGCTGGGGCTGGATTTCCGGGCCGGGCTGCTGGCGATCCTGGTCGGCAACGTGGTGGGCGCGCTGCCGGTGGCGCTGGCCGCCGCGATCGGCCCGCCCACGGGGCTGACGCAGATGGAGGCCTCGCGCCGGGCGCTGGGGCGGCTGGGGGTGCGGCCGCCGGCCTTCCTCAACTGGATCTATTGCGTGGGCTGGGACGCGGTGAACAACGTGCCCGCCGCCACGGCGCTGATGGCGTTCCTGTCGATCGTGGCAGGGGCCAGCCCGCCCTTCTGGCTGGCGCTGGGCGTGCTGGCCCTGGTACAGATGGCGGCCAGCATCTACGGCCATGACATGGTCCAGGCGTTGCAGAAATATCTGGGCGCCGTGCTGCTTCTGGCCTTCCTGGTGATCGGCGTGCAATGCGTGTCGCTGGGGGGCGCGCTGCCGCGCGCCGCCCATCCCCCCACGCTTGCGACCATGCTGCTGGCGATCGCGATCCTGGCCAGCTTCAACCTGTCCTGGGCGTCCTATTCGTCGGACTATACGCGCTATCTGCCCGCCGACAGCGACCCGAAACGGGTGGTCGGGCTGGCGCTGGCCGGCCTGCTGGGCTCGGCGGTGCCGTTCCAGACGCTGGGCCTGCTGACGGCGGCCAGCATCGCCGAACCGTCACCCACCGCCGTGATCGCCAGCCTGCAGCACGCGGCGGGGCCGTTGGGGCCGGTGGTGCTGGCGGCCATCGCGCTGTCCTCGGTCACAGGCAATTCCTTCAACGACAATACCGCCAGCTACAGCCTGATTTCGGCGGGCATTCACATCCCGCGCGTTCTGGCGGCCATCATCACCGCCCTGCTGGGCTATGGCCTGGCGGTGGCTGGGGCGGGGCGCTACGCCGCGCTTTATACCGACTATCTGGTGGTGACGATGTACTGGATCGCACCGTGGATTGGCATCGTGCTGGCGGACTGGTATCTGGGCGACCGGACCGCCCATCCCGTGCCCCCGGGCTGGACGCGCGGGGCGACCATCTTCATCATGACCACGGTGGTGACCATCCTGCTCTTCTCGACCAGCCAGCTCTATACCGGTCCTGTCGCCCGCTGGCTGGGCGGGGCCGATATCGGCTATTATGTCGGCTTCTTCGTCGCCGCCCTGTGGTACGGCCATGGCGCGGCGCGGGGCCGCCGGCCGGTGGTGCGGGCGTGACGCACGACGGTCATCCGCCGGGCGCCGCATGAATCCCTGTCGTCCCTTCATCCTGCGGCCGGTTGCCACGACCCTGATCTCGCTGGCGCTGGTGATCGCGGGGCTGTTCGCCTATCGCGCGCTGCCGGTGGGCGACCTGCCGAACATTTCGGTGCCGATCATCTACGTGGTCGCGACCCAGCCCGGGTCCTCGCCCCAGCAGATGGCAACGTCGGTGACCACGCCGCTGGAACGCCGGCTGGGGCAGATTTCCGGCATCAGCGCCATCGAATCCGATTCCACCGACAGCACTGCCTTCATCCTGCTGACCTTCGACGACAGCCGGAATATCGACGGCGCCGCCAACGACGTGCAGGCGGCGCTGCGGGCCGCGACGCAGGACATGCCGGCGACGTTGCAGATGGTGCCGCAATACTGGAAGGCGAATCCGGCCGACAATCCGATCATGATCATGGCGCTGACGTCGGACACGCGGCCGATGGCCGACCTGTACGACGTCATGAAGACACACCTGCAGCCCATGCTGTCGCAGATCAAGGGCGTGGGCTGGATCGAGATCACCGGCAGTTCGGCCCCCGCCGTGCGGGTCGAGATGAACCCGTATCCGCTGTTCAAATACGGCATCGGGTTCGAGGACATCCGTTCGGCCCTTGCCTCGGCCAACGCCAACACGCCCAAGGGCTTCGTCGATGTCGGGCCGCAGCGCTACAGTATCTCGACCAACGACCAGGCGCGGCACGCGGCGGATTATCGCGACCTGGTGGTGGGCTATCGCGGCAGCCGCCCGGTGCGGCTGACGGATGTCGCAAGCGTGGTGGACGGGGTCGAGGACGAACGCCAGACCGGCTATTTCAACGGGCATCGCGCCGTCATGGCCATCGTCCGGCCGCAGCCCGGCGCCAACGTCATCCGCGTGATGGACGAAATCAAGGCCCGCACCCCGGCCATCATCGGCGCCCTGCCGCGCGGGATGACGCTGACGCCCGCCATGGACCGGTCGATCACCATCCGCGCCTCGCTGGCCGACACGCAGCTGACCCTGCTGATCTCGGTGCTGCTGGTGGTGGGGGTGGTGCTGGTGTTCCTGCGCGCCCCGCGCTCGACCCTGATCCCGGCGGTGACGGTGCCGATCTCGCTGGCCGGCACGCTGGCGGCGATGTACCTGCTGGGCTTCTCTCTGGACACGCTGTCGCTGATGGCGCTGACCATCGCCACCGGCTTCGTGGTCGATGACGCGATCGTGGTGGTGGAAAACATTGCCCGCCACATGGAAGCCGGGATGGACCGGCGCGCGGCCTCGATGCTGGGCGCGGGCGAAATCGCGTTTACCGTGCTGTCGATCACCATCGCGCTGGTCGCGGTGTTCCTGCCGCTGCTGCTGATGCCGGGCACGCCGGGCAAGATCTTCTACGAATTCGCCATGACGCTGGCGGTGACGGTCGGGATTTCGCTGTTCCTGTCGATCAGCCTGACGCCGATGATGTGCAGCCTGCTGCTGGACGTGGCCCATGGCGCGCCCCTGCCGGCCGGGGCATCGCGCACCCGCCGGGCCCTGCGCCGCCTGTCGGACGGGATCGAGGCGACGTTCGAGGCCATCCTGCACACCTATGTCCGTTCGCTGGACTGGGCGCTGCGCCATCGCTGGTGGGTGCTGTCCACCCTGCCGCTCAGCCTGGTGGCGACGGCGGGCATCATCGTGCTGATGCCCAAGAACATCATCCCCAAGCAGGACGTGGCGCTGATCGTCGGCTATTTCCGGGGGGACGAAACCGGATCGTTCCAGAAGATGGACGGCAAGATCCGCGCCGTCAGCGCCGCCATGATGGCCGATCCCGACACCGAATCCGTCGCGGCGTTTTCCGGCGACACGCGGGTCGAGGGACAGGCCTTCGCCCAGATGACCGACAAGCACGATCGCAGCGACGGCCCGGACGAGATGATCGCCCGTATCCACAAGCGCCTGGAAGGGCTGACCGGCGTGCGCCTGTCGCATGTTTTCGGCGCGGCAGACGTGAACGGCGGCGGCGGCCGCCAGCAGCAGGGTGCCTATCGCTACGTCCTGCGCAGCGACAATGCCGAGGACATCTATACCTGGACGCCCCGGCTGGTGCAGGCCCTGCAGGGCAGCAAGGTGATGACCGACATCACCACCAACCTGACCAACCGCGCGGCGGCATCGTATGTCGACATCGCCCGCGATACCGCCGCGCGCTATCTGGTCACGCCGCAACTGATCAGCAATGCGCTGTTCGACGCCTACGGCCAGCGCAGCGCCTCGAACATCTCGACGCCGATCGCGACCTATCACGTGGTGATGGAGGTCGCGCCGCCCTATCGCCAGTCGCCCGACGTGATGCAGGCCTTCCGGGTTTCGACCTCCGGCGGGTCGGCGGGCGGGGGGACCGTGTCCAATACCGTGCGCGTGGCGCTGTCCGACCCGGCCGCGACTTCGCAGGCCTCGTCGCTCAGCCAGCAATCCTTCCGTAATGCCGTGGCCAACCGGCTGGCCGGGGGCGCCGGCGCGTCCAGCGGCTCGGCCGTGTCGTCCAGTATCGAGACGATGGTGCCGCTGCCGGTGGTATCGCGGATCGAACAGCGCCCGACGTCGATCTCGGTCAGCCATCGCGACGGGTTCGTCTCGGGCGCGGTGTCCTTCAACCTGGCCAAGAACCGGTCGCTGGACGAAGCCGCGGCGGAAATCCGCGCCACGATGGTGCGCCTGCATGTGCCCGAATCGGTCCAGGGCGGCTTCACCGGCGAGGCCGCGCAGTTCCAGACGGCGATGATCAACGAACTGCTGGTCTTCATCGCCGCCCTGGCGACGATGTACGTCACGCTGGGCATTCTGTACGAAAGCTACGTGCATCCGCTGACCATCCTCTCGACCCTGCCGTCGGCGGCGGTGGGGGCGGTGCTGGCGCTGTGGCTGACCGGGCAGGAATTCTCGCTGATCGCGATGATCGGCGTGATCCTGCTGGTCGGCATCGTGAAGAAGAACGCGATCCTGATGGTGGACTTCGCGCTGCACGCCGAACGCGACGGCGCCATGTCGCCCGAGGAGGCGATCCGCGAAGCCTGCGCCAAACGCTTCCGCCCGATCCTGATGACGACGCTCGCCGCCGCCTTCGGGGCGGTGCCGCTGATCCTCAGCGGCGGCTACGGGATCGAACTGCGCCGCCCGCTGGGCATCGCCGTGGTCGGCGGCCTGGCCATGAGCCAGTTGCTGACGCTCTACACCACGCCGGTCGTTTACCTGCTGCTGGAACGCATCCGCTCGTGGGTGGTCCGGACCGCCTCGTCCCGCTGGCGGTCGCATATTGGCCGCGCTACGTCGCTGGATCGGCCGACGGCGTAGGGCGTTCGGTGCGTCTGTGGCGAAGGACTTCTTTTTCTGAAGAAAAAGAAGCAAAAAGACTTTGATTCGTTAAGAGACTTTGTATGACGCTCGCGCATAATACCAACGGTTATAGACACAGACCTGTGTGAGCCCACTTTCTGAGCCCGATGGATCGGATGGTGTCAGGCAGGGCGGCAAGCTTGTTCCAGGCGGAACAGGCGGCGTCGATGATATGATCGATGCCGTCGAAGACGGTGTTGGACAGCCAGTTGGCGCGCAGGAACTGCCAGACATTTTCGACCGGGTTCAGTTCGGGCGCGCGGGACGGCAGGAAGATCAGGCTGATATTGCGGGGCAGCTTCAGCTTGTCGGTGGTATGCCATCCTGCGCGATCGAGCAGCACGACGGCGTGGGCACCGCGGACGACGCAGCGCGAGATTTCCTCGATGTGCAGTTGCATGCTGGCGGTGCCGATGAACGGGAGCGCCAGGCCGGCGGCTTTGCCACGCGCCGGACAGATCGCGCCGAACAGCCAGGCATTCTCGTAGCGCTGATCAGCCGGCTGGCGTGGCCGCGTGCCACGCCGGGCCCATTGTCGGACGATGCCGTTCTTCTGGCCGATCCGGGCCTCGTCCTTACATGAGGGTTCAGGTGTCAACGTATTTTCGCGATGGCGTGTCTCCTGTCCCTATGGTCTTAAGTCAGGTGCTTTTATGGGCTCGGGGCCCTTCCGTATCGCAGCAGCGGCTGCATCACCTTACATGCGGTCGGATCGCGCGAGCGACCCGCACCATAATGCCTCTTGCACGAGGCTCTGCCCCGACGACGCGCGACCCACCTGAAACGCGGTAGCGTGGCGCTACCAAAGAAGAAGACGGTCGCGTTCCCCGTATCGCCGCCGACGACTGATCGGCCCGCGGCACTTCTGTCTATCTATTCTGCGGTCGTTCCGGTGCCGAATGCGAGACCGTCCGGTATCGATCCTGTCTCCACATAGCGCCAAAGCGCAATCAGAAGCTTTCTCGCCATGGCCACGATCGCAATGCGGCGTGTCCGCCCTTTCAAGGTGCCGACGCGCTCACGAAACCATGAGGCGAGCCCGCTTGCGGGCTGATAGCGTAGCCAAAGCCAGGCGAGTTGGATCATCGCCGTCCGCGCTCGCGGGTTTCCGGCCCGGCTGATGCTTCGATCACGATCCATGCTGCCACTTTGATAAGGCATAGGCGTAATGCCGACGTAACTGGCCAGTTGGCGACGGTTGTCGAAGCGGCGATAGAACACCTCCCGAACGAGAACGGCAGCGAAATTCTCGCCGATGCCGCGGATCTGTTTCAGCGAGACGATCTTTTGAGTCACACGGTCATCCATCGCTGCGGCGTCCAGTGTCTTGGCCCGTTCAGTTTCCAGTTCTCGGATCAGTTCCAACGCCAGGAGAAGCCGACGACGCAGGCGGTCGAGTTCAGCACGAAGGAACGGCGGCAGTTCCCGCAATACGCCCGTGCGCAACGCGGCGACGTCGCGTTCCCAGGACCGTAACGACGGTCTACCCCGGATGCCCTGGGTAAACAGCAGCGCCTCTATTCTGTTTTCGATACGCAGCCTTTCCTGAACAAGGTGTTCGCGTTCGCGGTGTGTACGTTTGGCATCCTCCTCGTCGGGCGTCGGCACACGCACCATGCTGCATATCTGGCGATCACCATTGAGCCATGCCGCAAGAACACGCAGCATGCCTTCCGCGTCGAGACGGTCCGTCTTGGCCCGACGTGCGCGACGATTGACCAGAATGCTCGTGGGCTCAAGCACATACGCGGCGATGCCGTGCGCTGTCAGCAAACGATACAGCCAGAAGCCATCGCGGCCGGCCTCGAAACAGCATGACACCTCCGCGACATCACCCGGCTGGGTCGACGCGCGCGTTTGAAGCTCCGCGATCAATTTCAGCAGCCCTGAGGCGTCTCCACCTTCGAGGCGATGCAATCGGGATTTCGTGGCTCCCGAGATAGTCTTTACCGCGACAAGCCAGGAGGAAACGCTGAGTTCGATGGCAATGTGAATGGCGTTCTCGGATGACATGGCAGGAACTCCCTCGTCATTGGTGCTGACACGCTTGAGATTGAGCCTTTCTTGCCGGCGGTGTCTGCCCTCATAGCATCTGGAACCAGATCTCGATCGGCTTGCCCTTGGGCAGATGGCCGGTATGGGCATTCAGGATGCGGGGGAAGTTTTTTTGAATGCCTCCATGACGCCAGCGTCCTGACCCGGGTGACGTGGCCGGGCGCTGACATAGGAAAAACCAAGCCGTTTCAGTAGAGTGGACACATGACGCTCATGATAGACGACGCCGAAGCGCTCTTCGATCACGCGTTGCAGATCGACCCGGCGCCAGCGCACCACGCCATCACGCTGCCGATCCGGCCCCGCCTCGACCAGGGCCTTCAATTCGGCCTGCTGTGCCCCGCTCAGGCGGCAGGCCGGCCCTGCGTGCAGATGATCGCGCAGGCCATCCGGCCCTTCAGCATTGAAGCGGTGAACCCAGTCCCGCAGCGTCTGGCGGTACCATGCCGCCTACGCGGGCCGCATCGGTGCGGCTGGCCCCGTCACGGATCGCCGCCAGGGCCAGAAGCCGGCGCGCAGCGTTCGCCTGCCGGCTGCGCGCCGCAAGTCGCCTCAGATCAGAGGCCGAATAGTCATCCCGTAGCTTCACCGCTCTCGTCATCTGCCAGATCCTCCCAAAATCAAGAGAATCAGAGCCGGCGCCGTTCGTCACTTCACACACGAGTCAGTGGCTACGGCCTTTGGTATAACTTCTGAATGAAGCAGCGCACATGGCTAACTACCATTCGGCTGGTTTTCGGCCCGCTCGAACTGGCTGACAAACTTCACATTGTAGGCATATACTCGCCGTCCGGCGTAATGATAACTAGCCTTGTCCGTGCGACGGTTCAATAACGACGACGACGCCGCACGGTCAGTACGGATCTTCACCGATTACACGCGGGGCGATGTCGTCGCGCACCATCAGCATGGAACTGAACCGCGACGGTGTTCCGGGTCGTGCAGTGACGTGAATGGGGACCGTCCACCATTCACGGCAATCGGGAACGTGGTACCGGCATCCTGAATAATGAAATGTATGTCGGGCGTCTGGTCTGGAACCGGCTGCGCTATCTGAAAGATCCCGATAGCGGCAAGCGCGTCTCCCGTCTCAATCCTGAATCCGAATGGGTCATCCAGGAGGTGCCGGAGCTGCGGATCGACGAGCAGGATCTATGGGATACCGTAAAGGCCCGACAGGCCGAGACGACCTTCCGACGCGGGCGTGGCAAAGGGGGCACTGTTTGAAGACGGCGGCGTCCTCGCCACCTCTTTGCCGGGCTGATCCGCTGCGCTTGCTGTGGCGGTGGTTACAGCATGATCTCAAAATATCTGCTCGGCTGCTCGACGGCCCGCAACAAGGGCACCTGTGACAACCGTCTGAACATTCGTCGCGATGCCCTCGAAGCATCAGTGCTGAGCGGGCTGCGGACGCACCTGATGGAACCGGACCTGTTCAAGGAGTTTTGCAATGAGTTCACCCGCGAGGTGAACCGACTGCGCATGGAACTTGGGGCCGATCTCGCAGCAATGCGGAATGAGTTGCCTCGCATTGATCGCGAACTGGACAAGGCAATCCAGGCCATCCTCGACGGCGTTCCAGGTGCGAAGCTCAAGGATAAGATCGGCGCGCTCGAAGCTCGCAAGATCGAACTCACAGAACGTCTGGCCAACGCGGAGGAGCCGCCTCCCCCTGCTACATCCGAACATGGCGGAGATTTATCAGCAACGGATCGCGTCTCTTTATGAGAGCCCTCAGGCCGAAGAGACAAAGAGCGAGGCGGCCGAGCGCCTGCGCACGCTCGTCTCTCAGATCACGCTCCAGCCGACCGACGGCGAACTGGCGATCATCCTGCGCGGCGACCTGGCGGCGATCCTGCAGTTCGCGGCGCATAAGAAAAACGCCACGGTCCATCCGGACAGTGGCGTTCTTGATGCGTTCGTATCGCAAGTATCGTTGATTGCGGGGAACCGCACACTACGATCCCGGCGAAATGTGGCGAATGGTCATTCGCAAGCGTCGTTGGTTGCGGGGGAAGACAACCAACGATACTTGCGATTGGTGGACCGCGGGATACCCCGTCTCGCCGCGTGACAGAGTCGCTATACCACAAAGCGCACGGGCGTATCCAATTGGAATCCTTATTATAGGCAATCCGCCTCATACATGATCCCATATCGTGATTAATATATGAAGCAATGTGTCATGACTGAGACCACATGCCTCTCCGACGCCTTCGATCCATCTGGGCTGATTGAATAGCCCCTAGTTTTCTAGACGCCTTGAGCATTCAATATCTGCTGCCGTTCGAACTCCGCAGGTGACAGCGTCCCGTTCCTGACGTGCTTACGCACCAGATTGTAGAACATTTCGACGTAATCAAACACGTCCTCCCGGGCTCCCTGACGTGTTTTGTAGGTTTGGCGCCGAATGCGCTCGCGCTTGAGCGATGAGAAGAAGCTCTCCGCCACAGCGTTACGCCCGTTCCCGTCTTCAAATGGAGCAGAGCTTTCATATCGCGCCGACCGTCCCGGAAATGGCGTCGAACCGCCTCTCCTCACGGAACCTGAAGGTGCTCTAAAAGAACTCTGCTACGGTGACGCCGAAGGGCGTGGTTGGCCGGCCAGTCAGCCGGGCGAGTTCGCCGCCGTCTTCAAACAGTGCCCCCTTTGCCACGCCCGCGTCGGTGTCCGACAGGACCGTGGCGAATAGCTCCGGCACGCCGGCTCCGAGCAGCGCCGTTCGATACGCGTCCGGGTCCATGTTCCGATAGGGGAGCGGCTTCCCCGAGGCATCGGCTACCGCCGCAACGAACTCGGCCAGCGTGTAGGATGTATCACCGGCCAATTCGTAGGTGCGGCCAGTATGATCGCCGCCGGCCAACACGACCGCTGCGGCCCTGGCATAGTCGGCACGGGCCGCGGACGAGATACGTCCCTCCCCGGAGGCGCCAAGGAACACGCCATGCTGCAGGGCAGGTGCGATCCGCCACGTATAGACCTCGGTGTACCAGCCATTCCGCAGCAGCACGAACGGCACACCGGACTCTTTCAGTGCGGCTTCCGTTTCGCGATGCTCGGAGGCGAGGAGTAACGGGGACGTATCCGCACGAAGGATGCTGGTATAGGCGATCAGGCCAACGCCCGCGTCCTTCGCCGCGGCGATGACGTTGCGATGCTGCGCCGTGCGCTGGCCGATTTCGCTGCCGGAAATCAGGAGCAGCCGGTCGATGCCCGCGAGCGCACTGGCCAGTGTTTCCGGTCGGGCATAGTCGGCCACGCGGACCTCCACGCCCTTGTTGCGGATTGCGACCGCCGCGTCCTTCGCGGGATCGCGTACGCCCGCCACGATGGCGCTGGCGGGCACCGTCTCAAGAAGTGCTTCGATGACCAGGCCGCCGAGATGGCCGGTGGCAGCGCTGACGAAGAGCGTGGGTGCGGTGGGCATTGTCGGTCTTCCTTGTGGTTCGCAATCGACACAAGGTAATTAAGTGAGACCATAGACGGCGTGAAGGAGGCAGGATTTTGGGACAGGGTGAGGCAAAAGTAACCGCCCCGGCATTCGATGCCACCGTCCAATTGTTCGCCGAACGGCAGCCCGGCCAGCCGGTCGATCCACAATGCCCGGTGCGGGACGTGCTCGATCGCATCGGAGACAAGTGGTCAACGCTGATACTGGGCACCCTCGCCACCGGCCCGCACCGGTTCAGCGCCGTGCAGCGCGCGATCCCGGACATTTCCAAGCGGATGCTGACGCAGACCCTCCGCGATCTGGAGCGTGACGGCCTGATCGCGCGCACGGTGTTTCCCACCAAGCCGCCAAGCGTCGAATACCGACTGACGCATCTTGGTGTTACGATCTTCGAACCGCTGACCTCCCTTGTCCGATGGGCCAATCAGAGCCATGCCGCCATCCGGGAGGCCCGTCTGGCGTTCGATCAGGCGTCCTGAAGCTGTTCCAGATCGGTAATCAGCCCCTGGCCGGTCGGTGCCCATCCCAATGCCTGCAGCGTCAGTGCGCTGGAGGCGCGCATGTCGAAGCCAGCGAACATCGCGAAGCGTCCGAAGAAAGCCGACGACGCTCTTGAAAGCCAGGGGAATTTATCCAATTACGGCAAAATGCGTCGGATCATGGCGTTATCAACACGCAGACACCCCCACAGTCAGCAGCGACGAGCCTATCGTACAGATGCATCCGGCTATTTCATTAGGTCCGCATAAAGCTGCTTCGGCTCGGACGAGAGCGCATCCTTGACTTGACGCGTCATGTCATCTGCCACCACCTCCCAGTCTCCGACTTCGACCGCATCTAATGCCGCATTCGCGACGCTAGCGGGCGCATTTTTGGGCATATCAATGCCTCTCATCATATCGGTGTCGGTCGCGCCGAGTTGTACGCCTACGACGAGTGTTTTCTGCTTTGCGAGCTCGAGCCGAATACCATTGGTTAGGCTCCATGCCGCAGCCTTCGCCGCCGAATAGGCCTCTGCGCCCGGATAACTGAACCACGACGTCACGGAGAGCATGTTCACAATCGCGCCGCCGCCATTTGAGCCGAGGATTGGGGAGAAAGCGCGCACCATGTGACGTGCCCCCCTTTTTGTATCCACTCAAAAGGAGAGTTCCCGTTTTTTATGGCTTGAGGTTGATGGGATGACAAGTGTCTCGGGGGCATGCCCCCGAGACACTTGTCTGGCGACCTGATCCGGTGTCCTGCCACCCAGCTGGGAATGGGGGCGCACCGTATTGTAGTCTTCCCGCCAGTCAGCCAGAGCCTGTCGGGCATGGCTGAGAGACGTGAACAGCGTTTCGTTGAGGCATTCGGTCTTAGGTAGCAGATGCACCAAATTTACGGCTGGATGAGACGTGCCCGATTGGGTTCAATATCGGTATGGCTGAATTATTGGTTGTGCAGACCCTGACCGAGAAGCGTGCCGAAATCCTCGGACGTATCAGGGCCTATGAGGCTCAGATCGCACAGGCGAAGCACGATCTGGCGCATGTAAACGCGACAATCGAGCTGTTTGCTGCACCCGGACGACAGCGTACCCGCTACATGGTCAGCCACGGGTTTTTCAAAAAAGGCGAGATCGCCGATATCTGCACGAACCATCTCGAGGTGGATGGCGAGATGAATACACGTCAACTCGCCGAACGTGTCATGGCCGAACGCGACCTCGACAGTTCGGATACGGCGTTACGCAACTCTGTCGTGTTCAAGGTCGTCCAGGCCCTCCGCCACGCCAGACGCCGCAAGCTCGTGCGGATGGTCGCAAAGCGTAAAGGCATGTGCGTCTGGGCGCCAGGGGACGGCGTCACGCTGCGCGTCGTTGCCAATAGCCCTTCCATGCCCGACTGACGGGCACTGCCAACGCTCTGCCAGTCAATCGATCAGCCAGGCACCCGTTGCTTTCTTTGCGGTGATCCTCGAGCCACGCCGCATGGGTTGCGTAGGCATCAAGATATCGTCCATCGACCTTCAGATGCTGGCCGCTGATCATGCGCCTGAGGCGAGAGAAAAAGCTTTCGGCAAAATTGGTATGCACTCCATCCCGACTGTAAGCTTGGGCGTGGTTGATCCGCCGCATGTCAAAGTCCTGTTCGAGCAGATCCCAGTGTGCTGCCTCGTCGGTCGCGACTATGGAACCGGGAACGATCCGCTCATGAGCGAAATCAACGCCCTGGGATTCCCGCAGAAACGTCCGTGTGAGCGTTCGGCCGTGTCGTTCGCGCAAGACGACAACCACGCGGCGCTTGTCGCTGCGATTGTCGAGACGCCGGCGATCGATGCGGTCTTCACGCAGGTTGGCGGGGCGGACATGGCCGCCGAAGAATGCACCGTCGACCTCGACCGTCCCGAACAGTCGTGCCTCCCGGGTCTCCGTGGCCATTGCCTCACGTAACTTGTGCATCAGCACGAATGCCGTCTTGTGCTGGATGTCGAGGTCGCGCGAGAGCTGAACAGATGACAAACCCTTGGAGGCATTTACGAACAGACAGATCGCCCCAAGCAAGTCTACGAAAGATAATTTCCGGGATGCGAAGATTGTTGACGTGCTCCCCGAAAACCGAGCCATTCTGAGTTGGAATTTTCCATTTATGATCCCGTACTCGGGATGAGGAGAGTTTCATGAAGGCATCGAAGTTCACCGGGGCGCAGATCGCGTTTGTTTTGAAGCAGGCCGAAGGGGGCACACCTGTCGGCGAGGTCTGCCGGAAGGCAGGCATTTCGGATACGACGTTCTACAACTGGCGGAAGAAATATGCGGGCCTGATGCCATCCGAAATGAAACGGCTGCGTCAGCTCGAAGACGAGAACGCGAAGCTGAAACGGATCGTGGCGGACCTGTCGCTCGACAAGGCGATGCTGCAAGACGTGCTGTCAAAAAAGCTCTGAGGGCTGCGCGCAAACGCGAACTCGTGGACAGGCTTCAGGGGGAGTGGAAGATCTCGACACGGCGGGCCTGTGCGGAGCTGCAGATCGATCGTTCCCTCTATGTCTACAAGTCGAAGCGCGGCACGCAGGCCGAACTGACACAGCGGATCCGGGAGATCTGCGCAACCCGTGTGCGCTATGGCTATCGCCGCGTTCATATCCTGCTGCAGCGGGATGGCTGGGCGGTGAACCCGAAGCGGATCTATCGTCTTTACAACGAGTTGGGCATGCAACTGCGCAACAAGGTGCCCAGGCGGCGGGTCAAGGCGAAAGTGCGCGAGGACCGTCGTCCGGCGACGCACACCAATGATATCTGGGCAATGGATTTTGTTCACGACCAGCTTGCGACGGGCCGCAAGATCAGGATCCTGACCGTGATCGACACCTTCTCCCGCTTCTCGCCGGCCACGGATCCCCGGTTCAGTTATCGCGGCGAGGATGTCGTCCAGACCCTGGAGCGGATCTGCGGGCAGATGGGTTATCCCAGGAGCATCCGGGTCGACCAGGGCTCGGAGTTTGTCAGCCGGGATCTGGATCTATGGGCGTATCAGAAGGGTGTCGTGCTCGACTTTTCTCGCCCGGGCAAGCCGACCGACAACAGCTTCATCGAGTCCTTCAACGGCAAATTCCGGGCCGAGTGCCTGAACACGCACTGGTTCATGAGCCTTGACGACGCCCGGGCAAAAATGGAGGCTTGGCGTCAGGACTACAATCCTGCTTCACAACACCCATCTGTCTATATGACTGTTTCGAATAAGTTTTCTTGTGCATGTGTTTGTCCTACAAGCTGACTACGCCGTGTTTTTGCCTGGCGGGCGATAAGCTTCGCTTTGTCGCTATCGAGGATATGTCGGTCGAATATCCAGGGACCGTCAGGCAATGGGTGCGTTGCGGCGATCTTTCCGGCCTCGGCAGCAAGCCGTAGCGTTTTGGGGGCGATGCCGAGTAGCTTCGCAGCTTCACCCAGATTGAGGCACGGCATTTCTTCATCAGGCATGACCCGACAGACCGGGATCCGAAAAGGCGAGCGCATGGAAGTCACCCGTTCGCATCCCGCGGCCAGGCGGCCGGAGCAGCGGAAAGCAGGCGCTCTTTACCTCAGATCTATAAAAAGCCTTCATGGCGTAAGCCACGAAGGCTATGCACGGGGCGAGCGTCCCATCATTGCTTACGACTGGACGCTTGCAAACCCCCGCACCTGGATCGGAGCGAGTTATGGTGAGACTTTAAGGCGATAGCGGGGCGCCGGTGTACCATTTTGAAATCCCGGCTGGAGTGCCAGTCGTGCTTTGTCATAGGCCTTCCATTGATCCTCATCGACCAGCGGCGGGATCGTCACATCCTCGCGCCGGTCAAAACCGACCAACGCTGCGTCCACCAGGTCATATACGTCCATTACGACTTGAGGTGGGAACATACCGATATCCATCCCACTCCTTTCCCAGACTTCCGTGCGAGTAACCGCGGGCAGCAAAGCCTGAACGTATACGCCTTTCGGACCGAGTTGCAGACCAAGCCAGCGACTGAACGTCAGTAGGTAAGCCTTGCTGCCATTATAGGCGCCATCCAGCAATTCGCTGACCAACGCAAGAACAGAGGCAACATTCACGATCGCGCCTTGTCCCCGTTCGGCAAAGGCATTGCCAGCCGGCGTCGCAAGACGCGTCGGAGCAGTCACGTTCAGCGCGATCAGGCGCTCCAAGTCGGCTGCGGGAGCCGTGATGACGCTCCCCGTGAGCGCCATACCCGCGTTGTAACGAGCAGGTCGATCCGCGGAATCGCCGCGCAGGCGATCCTCGACGCGCGCTACATCCTGACTTTTTGTGAGGTCCGCGCCGACTACGTCCACCTTACGAGACGTCTCAGCGGTCAGGCGTCGCGCGAGTTCCTCCATTCGCTCGACGTTGCGCGCGACGAGAACGAGGTCATAGCCCCGACGGGCGAGACGATCGGCGTAGGCCGCTCCGATCCCGCTGGATGCCCCGGTGACAAGGGCTGTTTTGCGTGAAGTTTCGGTCATGAGAGTTCTCCAGTCACTTGCAGAATAGTGACCGTTGCACATCAATAGCCACCTCGCTATCAATATGCAATGGACTGCGAAAAAATCTCTGGCGGAAAATGCGCCATCGCCCATGGGGTCGCCCGCGTCGGGGATGCGTGGAGCATGATGATTCTGCGTGATGCGGGGCTGGGCTTTTCGCGCTTCGACGAGTTCCATAAAAGCCTTGGTATCGCGCCCAACATCCTCACAAGCCGTCTCGCAATGCTCGTCAATCAGGGGCTTCTCGAGGGTCGGGCAGTATTGGATCGCCTCCCGGGAGACGAGTTTGTGCTTACTGAGGCGGGACGAGATTACCTGCCCATCTTGCACGCGCTCGGTGCCTGGACCCAACGGCATTTCGCTGATCGTCGGTTCAGCCGACTGGTGGACACACAGAGTGACGCACACGTTGAGCCTGTCGTCGTAGACCGTGCAACGGGCCGCCCCACCAGGGACATGGCATTACGACTCGAAGAGCCGGACCTCTCGAAGCGATAAATCCCCGCCCTCATTCTCGCCAGCGCCGAAACACGACGGAGGCGTTCACACCGCCGAATCCGAAACCATTCGAAATGGCATAATCAAAACACTTTTTCCGAGATTCAGGCCCTACAAGATCGAGTCCCTCCGCCAGCGGGTCCGGGCGGCTCAGATTCAGCGTCGGCGGCATGAGCTGATCGCCCAGCGCCATGACAGTGAAGATTGCCTCGACCCCGCCGGCGGCTCCGAGCAAATGGCCAGTCGCGGATTTCGTGGCGCTGATAGCCGGGCCGCCACCTTCCCCGAATACAGCGCGGATCGCGGCCAGTTCTCCACGATCTCCGACCGGCGTCGAAGTCGCATGGGCGTTCAGATGCCCGATCAGTCGCGGAGAGACGGCCGCCTGATCAAGCGCCGCGCGCATTGCCTCCGCGGCACCTGCGCCGTCTTCTGGTCCAGCCGTCAGATGGTAAGCATCCGCGCTCGTTCCGTAACCGACGAGTTCAGCAAGCGGTCGCGCGCCACGCGCCAGCGCGTGATCCAACCGCTCAACGACAAGAATGCCTGCGCCTTCCCCCATCACAAATCCGTCCCGCCCCTGATCGAAAGGGCGTGATGCCTGCTCAGGCCGGTCATTGTAGCCAGTTGACAAGGCACGGGCCGCCGCAAAGCCTCCAAGGCTCACCCGATCGATCGCCGCCTCCGATCCACCGGCTAAGGCGATGTCCGCCTCGCCCGCACGAATCAGGCGCGCCGCGTCACCCAATGCCTGGACACCGGCTGCACATGCAGTCGCGGGGGCTCCGATCGGTCCCTTGAAGCTATTCCGGATCGACACCCATCCCGCCGCAAGATTGACCAAGAAGGATGGAACCGTGAAGGGAGAAAGCTTGTCAGCTCCCCGTAATTCGACCGTCCGCACGGCATTGGCTATCGCGCCGAAGCCGCCGATTCCAGACGCGATGACGGTCGCGGTCCGTAGTTTTTCCTGCTCCGTTCGCGGATTCCAGCCGGCCTGACCCAGCGCTTCCTGCGCCGCGCCCAGAGCAAACTGAATAAAGCGATCCATTTTCTTGCGGTCCTTGACCGGGATCGTCTCCTTCAATGTTGAAACCCGCGTCATCGGCGCGCCCCGGCACGAAACCGGCGATCTGGCAATCGACGCCGCGCGCGAAATCCTCGGCAACGCGCTGGATACCCGACTGACCGGCGCCAAAGGCGGCGCCAGAGCCGCGTGACTGCCGCAGGCGAGCGGCGGCGCGAGACCCATACCAGTTATAACACTTCGCATGATTACGATACCCATACCAGTTATAACAATTCGCATGATATTCTTTCTGAATTCGGTAAGCGGGTGCCCGACCGCGACGCGTCTATGTGGGGCCAGTCGCAACCATGGTTTCTTCATCTTCGGGCCGGATGCGATACCAGATTGCATAGAGCGCCGGCAGGAACATCAGGATCAGCCCCGTGCCGGCCGCCGTGCCGCCGATCAGCGTATAGGCCAGCGATCCCCAGAACACCGATTCCGTCAGCGGGATAAAGGCCAGCACCGCCGCCAGCGCCGTCAGGATGACCGGGCGGGCACGCTGCACGGTCGCCTCGACCACCGCATGGAACGGATCGAGCCCCGCCGCCTGATTGACCTTGATCTGTCCGATCAGAATCAACGTGTTGCGCATCAGGATGCCCGACAGGCCGATCAGGCCCAGGATCGCGTTGAAGCCGAACGGCTGATGAAAGATCAGCAGGGTCGGCACGGTCCCGATCAGCCCCAGCGGGGCCGTCAGGAACACCATGAACATGCCGGAGATGGACCGGGTCTCGAACACCAGGACGATCAGGGTCAGCAGGACCATCACCGGAAAGATCGGCACCAGGGCCTTGTTTGCCTTTCCGGGATTCTTCCGCGTTGCCGCCGGCCTCAATACGATAGCCGGGGGGGCAGCGTCGCACGGACCGGCGCCAAAGCCTGATCGACCTCCCGCGTGACCCTGCGGCGGTTGCAGGTTTTCGTCGATATCCTCTGTACCGTGATCGTCCTGATCCAGCACGAAATGCGCCGTCGGTACGCGCTCACCCCAATCGGTATTGACGTCACGTGTATGGGGATTATTCCGCATGATTGTGCCGAGCTGGGCCGCGATATCGCGCACCCGATCCACATCGGGTCCCATGACACGGAACATGACCGGGAAATGGGTGTAGGGGCCGAAGACGAACTGCGTCACGCGGATCCGGGCTTCAGGCGCCATCCCCTGGGCCACGGCTTGCCGCATACGATCGCGCAAGCGGTCGCGATCCTGCGCACTCGGTGTCAGGACGACGATCTTCGCAAAGGAAGGGTCGGGCAGTTCCGGGTTGTACGCCAGGAAGAAACGCGGTGCGCCGGCACCCACATAACTGGTGACGATCCTTGCCTCAGGCTGTGTCTTCAACCACGCCTCCACACGGGCCGTGACCCGCGTGGTGGTTTCGATACTGGTGCCCTCCGGCATCTGCACCTCGGCCAGCAGTTCCGGGCGGTCCGAACTGGGGAAGAATTGCTGCCGAACAGAGCCCATCCCGATGAAGGCAAGCAGGAACAACGCCAGCACCGCTCCCCCGACCATGAACTTGCGGCGCACGACCCACACGACCAGGCGCCGGAAGCGACGGTAATTGGGCGTGGCGTAGATATGTTCGTAGGCGCCATCGACCCGCTTGATATCCGGCAACAGCTTGACGCCGAGATAGGGCGTGAACACCACGGCCACGAACCAGGAGGTCAGCAGTGCATAGCCGACGATCCAGAAAATGTTGCCGGCATACTCGCCGGCGGTCGAGCGCGCGAAGCCGACCGGGGTGAAACCGATGATCGTGACCAGCGTGCCGGCCAGCATCGGAGCCGCCGTGTGGCTCCAGGCATAGGCGGCGGCCTTCGTGCGTTCGTACCCTTCCTCCAGCTTCACCACCATCATTTCGATCGCGATGATCGCGTCATCGACCAGAAGACCCAGCGAGATGATCAGCGCTCCCAGCGTGATGCGATCCAGCGCCCGCCCGGTCACCAGCATGATGACCATCACGATCGACAGTGTCAGCGGCACAGCAGCCGCAACGACGATGCCGACCCGCCAGCCCAGGCTGACCAGGCTGACAACCATCACCACCGCGAGCGCCACGAAGAATTTCAGCATGAACTCGCCAACGGCGGCATGAATGATGCCGGCCTGATCGACAATTTTCGTCAATGTAACCCCAACGGGCAGCCCTGCTCCCAGCGTCTTCTCTGCGGCGGCCAGGGACTGTCCGAGCTTCAGCCCATTCCAGTGATCCTGCATCACGACGTTCAGGATGAGCGTCTGCTGCCCGCTATGACGGACGAGATAGGTCGGCGGGTCCTCATACCCCCGCTCCACCGTCGCGATGTCCGAGATCTTGAAAGCCCTGCCGCCCGCCGCGATGGGGATGTCGCGAATTTTCTCCAGGTCGTCCAGCGCGCCGTCCAGCCGCACGAAGACCTGCGGGCCATGTGTATCGATCGAGCCGGCGGCCGTCACCGCATTCTGACGCTGAAGTGCCGCGAACACGTCCTGGGCGCTGATCCCGAGCGTGACCAGTCTGGCATTGGAAAAATTGACGAAGATCTGCTCCGGCCGTTCTCCGACAATATCGACCTTGCGCACGCCCGGCACATGCAGCAGGCGCTGCCGCACCGTTTCCGCCTGACGGACCAGCAGGCGTTCGGGCAATCCATGACCGTCCAGCGCATAGACCGCAAAATCGACATCGGAATATTCGTCATTAACGAACGGTCCCTGCACGCCTTTCGGCAGAAGGGGCATGGTGTCGTACAGCTTCTTGCGCGTCTGGTAGAATTGCTCGGGAACGGCGGCAGGCGGCGTGTTGTCCCTGAGCGTAACCATCATCAGCGCCAGGCCCGGCCGGGTCAATGTTTCCACCCGGTCGTACCATTGCAGTTCCTGCACGCGCTTTTCCAGCGGATCGGCCACCAGATCCTGCATTTCCTGCGCCGTGGCACCCGGCCAGACAGCGGTCGCCGTCAGGGTCTTGACCGTAAAAGGCGGATCCTCGGCACGGCCGAGACTGAAGAACGCGTAGGCGCCAGACAAAGCCAGTGCCACGATCAGGAACAATGTGATCCCGCGCTCGCGCACCGCGAGGGCGGACAGGTTGAATCCGCTCATTGCATCGCGACCTTTGTCGAGGCGATCTGGACACGCTCGCCGATATGCAACTCGTGACCGCCGGCCGCCGCGATCAGCATGCCCGGGCGAAGATCCGCACCGGGAACGACCGTCGCCGTCTCCTCGCCGATATGTGCGATCTGTACCGGATGAAAGCTGACCGTCGATGCCCGGCCATCCACGCTCCAGACGCCGGGCCCCTTGCCCTCGTCATCGACGGCGCCCAACGGTACGACGAGCGCGGTCGGATCGTCGCTGGCTTCAGGCAGGTGGACACGCACCGTCGCCCCCAGCGGCGCGTCCGCGCCTGGCCCGTCCATGACGTAAACGGCCTCGAACGTGCGGGTACGCGGGTCGACGGCGTCGGACAATTGCCGCAGATGCGCGGACACACGGGAACCCTCGTCATACAGTTCGGCTTCCGCCGCGGAATGCAGGATCGGACGCACCCCTTCCGGCAGGTCGATTGCGGCCTCGCGCGGGCCGGCATGTGCCAGCACGATCACGGTCTGGCCGGCCGCGACGACATGCCCCGGTTCCGCCAGGGTCTGGACGACGACACCGTCTTCATCCGCCCGCAGCAGGGAATAATCGTCCTGGTTGCGGGCGATCTTCTCCTGCGCGATCGCCGCATCCAGTTGCGCGCGGGCGCTGTCCGCTGCGGCTTTCACCTGATCGTAGGCCGAGGCTGCCACAGCACCGGTCGCGACTAGACCGCGATAACGGCGCTCATCGGCGGCCGCCTGGACCCAGCGGGCATGCAACGATGCGACGCCGCCGATTTGGGTCGTCACGGCATGGAGATAATCCGTCGGGTCCAAACGCATCAGCACTTGCCCTTTGGACACAGTCTGCCCGGTGTCGACCAGGCGTTCGACGATCTTGCCGGAAACGCGAAAGCCTAGATCACTTTGGACTCGGGCCGCTACGACCCCTGTGTAGACATGCTCGGCTGTCGTTGCGGACTCGATCCGCACCGTCTCCACGATACGTTCAGCCGTGCGCGGATCAGGATCATCTTTGGGCTTGCAGGCCGACAGCCCGAATGCGGTGCAGATGCCGGCCGCTGCAAGAAGGGATAGGCGTGTTCCAGCCATGTTCGGGCTCCCAACGGGTTTGGAAGCCCAAATGTACACGAGTGACCGTATTGTCAATTGGTCACATAAAGCCACGCGCTAAATTCACGGCGCGAGGCTTCTCAAGACGAGACTGGCCAGCGTCGCCGCATCATCGTCCAGCGTGTCCATGTGCTGTTCGAGCAGGAGAGGGTGATAGATCGACTGCAGGACCAGCATGATAGCGTGACAGGTCTCGTCAACGGGCGTCTTGCGCTCGAACTCGCCGCCCTCGCGACCTTCATGGATCAGACGCTCCACCATGCCACGCAATGCCTCGACAAAGCTCCTGGAAGACGTCCACTCCTCCTCCACTGCCGAATAGACGATGTCGTGCAGCTTACGCTCATGAGAAAACAGCGCGACGGTATTGCGCGCCAACGCAAGGAAAACCCGGCGCATTCTGTCGGATGCCGACTTGTTATCCTCAATGATTGCCTGGAGATCCGCGTGCATCTTGCCGTGCTGGAGCGCGCAGATCGCTTCGCCGATCGCCTTCTTCGAGTCGAAGAATTTGTAGATATAGGCTTTCGACAGACCGATGGCGTCAGCCAGATCCGCCATCGTGGTCTTCTTGTATCCGTAATGCCCGAAATGTTCGATGGCCGCCGTCATGATCTGATCCCGACGTTCATGATCGACCGGGCCGCGTTGTCCGCTGCGAGGCGCGCGCATCCTGTTCCTCCTGACTGAAATCCGCCTTCTAGATAGGACGTCGGTTATAAATTGACAACGAGTGACGTATGTGTATATCGGTCACTAGACAACGCCGGGACGTCGCGTGTCCGGGCTGATCGAAAGTCGACCACCATGAACCTTTCGCTTCCCGCACCCAAACTGAACGCCAATCGCACGAGGCACAGGGGAGTGGCTCCCGCAGTAGCCTTGACCATGACGCTCATGACAACGGCCTGCGCGGTCGGCCCCAACTATCATGCACCCGATACGCATCTTCAGCCCTTCCACAGTGCTGCCGCTGTCGACATGCGACAAGTCACCTCGACTCCACCGTTAGATACTTGGTGGGAGGGATTTCACGATCCCGAACTAGTCCGCATAGAACAGCGTGTCCTGACCCAGAACCTTGATCTCGCGGCCGCCATAGCGCGCGTCCGCCAATCTCGAGGTGCCGCTGAGGCCGCCACGGCGCGCCTGCTCCCCACTCTGGATTTCAACCCGCAGGCCTCCGCGAACCGGCTGTCGCAGGAGGGGCTGATCGGCCATGTCGTTCGCACCATACCGAGCTTTCACCGCGATTATCGCACTTATGACGTAAGTGGCGCTGCGAGCTGGGAAATCGACCTGTTCGGCGGCCTACGACGTGGGCAGGAAGCCGCACGTGACGAAGCGGAAGCCGCACAAATGGAGCGTGTGGGGGAGCGTATCATGATCGCCGCCGACGCGGCAGACGCCTATTTCCAAATCCGCGGAGATCAAGCCCGCCTGGCCGTCGCGGAAAAACAGATCACAGTGGACGCCCATCTACTGGAACTGGTGCGTCAACGGCGAACAAGCGGCGTTTCGAATGAGCGGGAACTGGCCCAGGCCGAGGCGTTACTGCAATCGGCGCGCCAGACCGTGCCGCTGCTCCGCATCGCACTCGAAGCGCAGCTCAATCGGCTCGACGTACTAATGGGCGTGCAGCCCGGTACCTATGCCGCCGAACTGGGAACGCCGTCTGAAATTCCGGCCATCCCTGCCATCGGCGGTACCAACAAACCCACGGACGTGCTGCGCCGCCGACCGGACATTCTGGCTGCTGAACGCAGACTGGCGGCATCAAATGCGAGGATAGGCGCGGCACTCGGCGACTATTACCCCAAGCTCTCTCTTTCGGGCATCCTCGGCTTTCAAAGCATCAATCCTCAGCATCTATTTACGGCACCGGGATTCCAGGCTGTCGGATCAGGCGCCATTCGCTGGCGGATCTTCGATTTCGGCAAGATCGACGCCGAGGTACAGCAAGCCCGTGGCGCCAATACCGAGGCCCTGGCGCGCTACCGGTTGACGGTCCTACATGCGGCCGAAGATGTAAAAAATTCTTTCACGACCCTGGTACAGACGGAGCAACGCAGTGGCGAATTGCAGACTGAAGTCGCCTCGCTGACCCGTGCACGCGATCTTTCCCAACAATCCTTCCAGGCGGGTGTCATCCCCTTGACTGATGTGCTCGACGCTGAACGGCAGCTTCTCGACTCGCAGGACCAACTGGCCCTTAACCGGGCGAACCCGGGGCGCGCGGCGGTTAGCTCCTTCAGAGCCTTGGGGGGCGGCTGGCCCACATGAGAGCGCTGATCAACCGAGCATGGCAGAGGGTTGGCTCGTTTCTCTTCTGCATACTTATTACTCTGCTTGTTCGTGGGGCAGAGATATTCGCACGTCCCCGTTCACGTCATGCGCAGCGCAAATCTTGAATATTTCAAACTGGCTGTGGAGGCCGGCAGCCTGACGCGGGCAGCCGGCCTCCATGGTGTGAGAGTTTCCACGTTCACGCGTGCAATCGACAAGCTCGAAGACGAGTTTGGTGTTACCTTACTGGAGCGAAACCATGCCGGGGTCCGCCTTACGGCAGCCGGTGACTTATTGTTTCGGAGAATCGTCACGCTGCTTGATGATCTGGATGAAGTCAAAGCCTTATGCCAAATGCTTGGAACAGGTCGCCGCGGGGTCGTTCGGATCGGTACCCTACTCCCTCCGGTCGGCGTCCAATTCAGGCTTGCATTATCGGTTTGGAAGTCGAAACATCCAGACATAAGAGTGATTTTTTACGAGATGGGAACACGAGACCTTCGATCCGCCTTGTTTCGTCGTCGTGTAGATGTGATTTTTTCCACGCCTTTTGCCAAATCCGGAGCGATTGAATCACTTCCGTTTTGCAGCGAGAACTTGATGGTGGCGCTGTCGAGCGAACACTCTCTGCATCAATATCCGAGTATCACGCGGGGACAATTGCGAAATGAGACTTTCTTGGTCCAGGACTGGGGGAGCGATCATAGTGTAAGGAACCATTATATGGAGATTCTCGGCAAGGATGTGAAGATTGAAACGCATCCTGCGGGAAAACAATCCGTCTTCGCGCTGGTAAGTGCCGGATATGGCGTGACACTTGCCGTCCAGAGTCAAGCGGAACGAGGCTTTCCGGGCGTCATTTTCCGGCCGCTACGGGAAAGTGATGCCCACCTGCCCATTCGCCTCGGCTGGGATGCCGGTCGCCAAGACGCGGTTACGGGCCGTTTCGTTGCTTTTATCCGCGATTTTGTTCGACAGCGCTAATTCGAAGACGCCGCGCCTTAGAAAACGCTCTGTCACCCTCCATGAAACGCGCGAGCATCGGCGGGATCAGCTTCGCCGGTGCGATTTCAGCCTGACCGTTCTGTTGCGCCAGCAGGCGCCCGTAAGCGACAAGATCGCGATGCACGGTCGCTGGCAGTTCCACGGTGAGCCGCACCGGCTTGTCATTCGCGATCGGCCCGAGCCTGAGTTTCGTCATCGGGAAACCTCCTGTCCGTAGGGGGTGAGAACCAGGTCACGATGCACCATCACCCGCACCGGAAAGCCCGGCCGGATGATGTTGGTGGGCTGGATATTCAGCGAGCGCCCGACGATCTGTTCGCCGATCTGGTTGAAGCCCTGCGAGCCGCCGGTCCGCAGGGCCTGGGCAATGCCGTTGCCGCCGCTGATATCGGCCTCGGAGCCGACGCTGAGGATGGTCGAGACCAGGGCAGCCTTGAAGACCTCGCCCCAATGATTATCGGTCTGATCCTGCAACCCGGCATAGCCGGCCGCATCCGCAGCCGGTTCGTTCTCCAGCACGATCGAATCTCCGGCACCGCGCATCAGCCGGGTCCAGACCAGCAGCACGCGGGTCTGGCCATAGCCGATCTGGGAATCATAGCGGCCGATCAGCTTCGCCCCCTGCGGAATCAGCAGGATTTTCCCGGTCGGAGAGTCATAGACGTTTTCCGTCACCTGGGCGGTGACCTCGCCCGGCAGGTCCGAACGGATACCGGTGATCAGCGCACCGGGTATGATCGAGCCCGCCTGGAGCACGTAAGGGCTGGGCGCAGGCACCAGACGCTCGGCGCTGACGGTGCGGTGATCGACCGGGCCGTCGAGGAATGCCTGCTTGCGATCGGCAGGAGCGCCGCTGGACTGGACTGCAGTCATACCGGGTGTCGCCGGCGTCGCGATATCCCGTCCCATCTGCGTCTGGGTGAACAGATGGCTGACCCGCGCGGCTTCCTGCTCCTGAGCGACGCGCTGCTTTTCCGGATCAGCGGGTGCGGCCGGTGTCGCCATGCCGGGGGCACCCACGCCCGCCTTGAGCAACGGCCGACCGAGATCGCCAGGCAGCGGCTGTCCGAGGCGCGGCGGATGGCTATAGTCGCCCGGCAGGTTCGCCAGCCCGTCCGGCGTGGTGCGGCCGCCGACATTATAAAGCTCGGCATTGCTCTTCGGTGGCACCGGCCTCAACGCCAGATAGAGCGCGCCGCCGACGCCGCCCAGGGCGATGACCGACAGGCACAGGATCACCTTGCGCGACAGCCGCGTGACCGGCGGCCGCGTCGTCCGCAGCCGCATCTCTCCAGATGGCCTGACAGCGGCCCCTGGCGTTTCGGTGCCGCCACTTCCGGCGCTGTCGTTCATGACCGCCGCGACCCGTCAGTGCGGACGATCCGCACTACCTGCTGGTGCTTCGCTCCCAGCCGCAGTTCGGCAGCGGCGAACAGGCGATCGACGATCATGCGGTTGCCGCGCACCCGGTAATTCACTAATTGCCCGTCGCCCTGCGGGCCGATCACCCAGAGCGGCGGCATTTCCCCTTGAGAGATCCCGGTCGGAAACTCGATGAACACCTGCCGCCCGTCATCGAAAGCCCGCAACGGCCGCCACGGCGCCTCGGCGCCCTCGATCCGGTAGCGGAAATTCAGCGCATCGAGATCGACGCCGGTCGCGATCGGATTGCCAAGGTCCGCTTCACGATCCTGGCCGCGCAGGGCAACGATCTGGTCCTGCGGATAATCCCACGACACCGACGCCATGTAGGTCCGCTCATCGGAACGTAGTTCCAGATGATAGGTGCGCCGGTCGGTATTGATGACCAGGTTGGTCGTCAGGTCCGGACGGGTCGGCTTGAGCAGGATGTGAATCCGTTTCGACACCCCTGCCCCGCTCTCGGTGTCGCCGATAATCCAGCGCACGGTATCGCCAGCGGCGACCGGACCGAAACCGACCAGCTTCTCGCCCGGCTGCAGCGCGATATCCGTGATTTCGCCCGGCGCCGCATAGAGCTGATAGAGCGCCCCCTCGGAGAACGGATAGACCTGGATCGCATTGAGATAGCCGGCCCGCGTCGGCTGGATCCGCGCCGCACTGTTGGCGCGCTCGACCCGCTGATGGGGATCCGTCGGGTCCGGGGCCGCATGCCGATACGGGATCGGCTTGAGCTGCCCCGGCAGCGGCAAGGGCTCGGGCAATGCCACCACCTGCACCGGCTTCGGGGGCTCGGGCGTGAGGACCGCCTGCCGGGGCGTATCGTCGTATTTGATGGCAGGCGGCTTCCATGAGGAGCAGGCGGCAAGCGGCGCCAGCAGGATCATGAACGGCGCGATGGTGTTGAGGGTGCGCATCAGCCGAGTTCCCCGGACCAGTTGAGGGCGTGGATGTAGATGCCAAGCGGGTTCTTGCGCAGCCGCTCGGCATCGGTGGGAGTTGTGACGACGATGGTCAGGATCGCGCTCCAGCGCTCGGTGGCGGCCAGCGCGCCGTCGACATAGCGGCGCTCGACCCATTCCATCCGGAAACTGTCATCGGAGGCACGGATGACGCTGGCGATCTCGACTGCCACCTGCATCTTGCCGATCCGGCCGAAGGGATCGTTGGTGCGATCAAGCTTATCGATACCGTCGACCTCGAGGGGGGCCCGTACCCAATTCGCCCTATAGTGAGTCTATAACGGGTCAGTCGACCGCTCATGAGGTGCTCGAACCGGGAGGCGGTTGCGGTCAGCGACAGGTCAGCAAACAGGCAGAACGGTCAGACCCGGATAGGGACGATGCCCGCAGACAGACCCGGCGACCGAAAGAGATCGGTCACGGCGTCCCCGCCAGGCGATTCTAGATCGGGGTTTCATGATCGTTTCTTGTTCGGGGTGTCGCCGCGCGTCCAGGGTCCGCGCGGCGATCGGTTGCGGTGGGTATAGCCGGTTTCGGGGCCGGTTCAAGGAAAAACACGCCCCGACTCGGAAACGGAACGCATGCCTTTCCGCTGCCCGTCGTGCTGAACGGCGGAGTGATATAACATATGCGTGATCAGATGGATAACGCGGCTGTATTAATGCCTAACCTGTCCCGGGAAGATTGTGTCATACAATTTATACACCTATAGGTAGCAATGTTGGTTTAACAAAACTCATGGTGGCATATATGCGTGTTTTGCTCGTCGAGAATGATGGTGGCACGGCTCAGAGCCTGTTTGGAAAGTCGCTGAAGTGTGATTCAAGCTCTGGATGTGGACGCCAGAGCAGAGAGGCCGCATGGCCAGGATTACCCGCAAGACGAAGCGTTATCCGTCTGATATGACGGAGGAGGAATGGGCGCGCATCGCGCCACTGATGCCCGAGCCGGGACGCACGGGGCGTCCGCGCGAGATCGAATTCCGCGAGGTGATCAACGCGGTTCGTTACCTGGTTCGATCCGGCTGCGGCTGGCGAATGCTGCCGATCCATTTCGGGCATTGGCGTACGGTCTATGGTTGGTTCAGGGAATTGGCCCGGCGGTTCCTGTTCCAGACCATTCATGATGTGGAACTGATGCTTGACCGGGAGCGCTCGGGCCGTGAAGCCAGCCCTTCGGCCGGAGTGATCGACAGCCAGAGCATCAAGGCGCCGCACGCGAAAACAAGAGGTTACGACGCTGGAAAGAAGATTGTCGGGCGCAAGCGGCATATCGCCGTGGATACGGACGGACGCCTGCTGATGGTCAACCTGACGCCGGCGGACATCTCCGACAGCGCCGGAGCGCAGATGATCCTGGACGCGATCCGCAAGCGCTGGCCGTGGGTCAAGCATCTATTCGCGGACGGTGCCTATGACCGGCTCCAGTTGATGGACAAGGCTGCCTACCTGGACTTCGTCGTCGAGGTGATCCGTCGCAGGGACGGAGCGAAAGGCTTTGAGGTTCTCCCCCGGCGCTGGGTCGTGGAGCGAACCTTCGGATGGATGACCCGATGGCGACGCCTCGTGCGCGATTACGAGCGTCGCATCGATGTCTCACAGGCCATGATCTTCGTCGCCATGGGCGCCAATCTCACCCGAAGAAACGCTCATCCATGACTTTCCAAACAGGCTCATCCGTCCCAGTCCAGTTCGTGCGCGTCTCCGTGTGACGCACCATCGTAGATCTGCCGACAGCGCCAGAAGCCGACGCGCCTGGCCCGCATGCCTCGTTGTCCTGCGCCAGAGCACGCAGTCCCGCCGCATCATAATCCTCACGCAACGCTAACGCCCCGCCCATTCGGATGCCTCCCGCCCGGTTCGGCATCCTGTGAATCACAGCTCGTTCCAGAACGATACCGTCAGGCAATCACATATGAGTCAGGGCGGACCGGAGTTGGTATAAAGGGCTTTTGCCGGGTTCTGTTGCAGCCTGGCCTTCATTTCCAGGCGCCAGGGCTCGGTGATCCGGCGCGGCTCCCTGGGTGGCGGTTCTGGCCGGAAGTCATAAGGGCGCCGATTCACAGGGCGTCCGATGGCGACCAGCGGGTCCACGCCGCTGGCCTGCAACGTTTCGACGGCTTTGCCGCTGGCGAAACCCGTGTCGGCGAGGACGGTTCGTGGCAGGCCGATCCTCTCCTCCATACCCAGGATGGTGGCGGCGAAGCTGGGCGCGTCCGCCGTCGTCGCAACGACGCCATTTTCCAAGATCAACTGGCTGCCCTCGGCACAAACCACGGCCTGGGCATTGTAGGCTTGCCGGTATTCATGCGCGTCGGAGCGGCGCATCAGCTTGCTGTCCGGATCGGTCAGGTTGATCTGCCGGTCTGGTGGCGGTTCATCGTCCGGTTCTTTCGGCGGCCGACCGCGCCGTCCCCGCTTCGCATCAAAAGCTGCCTTCTTGCGCTCATATTCTGGTCGGGCGGTCTTGGCCTGCTCGCGGGCTTCCGCCTCCAGTCGCGCACAG
Organism: Gluconacetobacter diazotrophicus PA1 5; assembly: GCF_000067045.1. NCBI lineage: Bacteria > Pseudomonadati > Pseudomonadota > Alphaproteobacteria > Acetobacterales > Acetobacteraceae > Gluconacetobacter > Gluconacetobacter diazotrophicus. The sequence goes on along the minus strand of NC_010125.1, from coordinate 1,093,558 downwards.
GCTTCATCCAGCTTTGCCTTCAGAGCCTCCCGCCGGGCCAGTTCCTCCGGCAACGCCTGATGATCCACATCGGTTGTATCCGCCGCCTGTGCCCGTTCCATCAGGGTTGAAGATAACGGGGGGCAGTTTCTTGGGCAGGTTTTTGGGCGATCAAAAGAAAGGGCGGTATTTGGAGGCATTGGCATGGATTTTCGTGCCGTCGATGACCCCGTGCCAAGCCGCACCAGTCCCGTCTTTGCGTGCCAGCAGGAGTACATGCATGAACGTTGCCTCGATCCCCGTGCGGTTGCCGCGCCGGAACGTCGCGATCGTGTCATGGTCAGGATGCAGGTTCGCCGCCACAAAGCGCATACCGATATCACGATATGTCGCCCGTTCGATCCGACGCGATGAGAACACGCCGTTCGCATAGGCGTAAATCAGCAGCGCCAGCATCAGGCGCGGATGATACTGCGCCTTGCCGCCAGTCCGCACAGGAACGGAAAATGCCCTCAACGGCACCCGCTCTACCGCCGCCACGATGAAATGCGCCACATCGTCCGACGGCAGCCATGACTTCAGATCCGGCGGCAGAAGATACGGCTGCGATCGATCAAACGGAATGAAGCTGCTCATCCTGAAAGCTTACCGCAGATCGCCAGAGCCAGGTACCCCAACCCGACAGCCTGCTAAGGGCTGTGGTCAACGACAAAGAGGAGATGGGTCGTCAACAGCATCCAGAGCCGGGCTGGTTCCAACTGGAGCTTTCTTGCCAGGTCGGTCAGTCGTAGGGTGCCCTTGAAATGCCGTGCGAGCTTCGCGCTGAGCAGAACCTCATGCAGGATCACCAGCGGCGGGAAATCGTGTTCATTGAGGACTTTGTTGACGGCGTAGAGGTCTTCGACCATATAGCCGGGCCATTCAAATGCCTCGGCGGCCCATGCGACAAAATAGCGCTTGAGCGCCTTGGTTGGAGTGAGGCCGATCGGGCCGTTTTCCTCAATATAGCCGATCGTCAGCAGCGCGGCCTTCAGGATGAGGGCATGCGACAGGGGAAGGTCGTTGCCAGGCGGCGAGCGGGACCGGCGGGGCAAGCTGGTGACGAACGCGTTCGGCTCAAGGAACTTGAGCGCGAGGTCAAGGAGTTGCGCCGCGCCAACGAGATCCTGCGCAAGGCATCGGCGTATTTTGCGATGGCGGAGCTCGACCGCCGCGGGAAATGATGATGGCGTTCATCGACGCCCATCGCGAGGACTTGGGTATCGAGCCGATCTGCCGCGAACTGGCGATTGCCCCATCCTCCTATCACGAACATGCTGTCCGTCTGGCGGACCCCGCCAGGCGGCCTGCGCGTGCCCGGCGCGACGACGAACTGAAGGACGAGATCAAGCGGGTATATGACGCCAGTTCAAAGCTCTACGGGACGCGCAAAGTCTGGCATCAGATGCGCCGTGAAGGCATTGAGGTGGCCAAATGCACCGTGGAACGCCTGATGCGTGCCATGGGCCTAGCCGGCATTCGGCGAGGGAAGAGGACGGTCACGACCATCAGCAATCCCAAGGCTCCGTGCCCGCTGGACAAGGTGAACCGCGCATTCCGCGTGAGCCGGCCGAATGCCCTGTGGGTGGTCGATTTCACCTACGTCCACACATGGGCCGGCTTCGTCTATGTCGCCTTCGTGATCGACGCCTATGCCCGGCGCATCGTCGGCTGGAAGGTCAGCACGTCAGCCACCGCCGGCTTCGTGCTGGACGCCCTGGAGCAGGCGATCCATGCCCGCAGGCCCGGACCCGAGGATGGCTTGATCCACCATAGTGACAGGGGCGTCCAATACCTCGCCATGAATTACACCCAGCGCCTGGCCGAGGCCGATCTGGTACCCTCGGTCGGCAGCGTCGGGGACTCCTATGACAATGCCCTGGCCGAGACCATCAACGGCCTCTACAAGGCCGAGGTCATCTGGCGGCAGCCTTCCTGGCCGACCGTATCGGCCGTGGAAATGGCAACATTGCGCTGGGTCGATTGGTTCAATAACCATCGCCTCTTTGGCCCCATCGGCTATATCCCACCCGCCGAGGCCGAAGCCAACTACTATGCAGCCCTCGAGATCATCGATATGGCTGCGTGACTCAAACCAAATGGCCTCCGGGAAACCCGGGACGCTTCATTCCGCCGCATGGGCCTCGGCGAGGCTGCCGGGCAATTCGACATGCCTCAAGATAGTCCAACGTTCCCGGCAACGCGCCTCGAGCCAGACGTTCAGGGAGGCCAGATCAGGAAAATGCGGCATCTCCTGCCAGATCTGCCGCCGGGCGTCCTGGACGGTCTTCTCGATTTGACCTTTCTCCCAACCCGCTGCCGGATTGCAGAACTCCGCCTCGAACAGATAATGGCTCACCAGGGCCGAAAAACGCAGATTGACCTGGCGGACCTTGCCGGGCCCAACCCGGTCCACGGCGGTTTTCATATTGTCAAAAATACCTCGACGCGCAACCCCGCCCAAAACGCGAAAGGCTTCCGTCAGCGCGTCGAACAGCATCTCGTGAGTCTGGAGCGGATACGCCCGCAGAATGAAGGCCCGGCTGTAGGACAGCTTGGTGTGGGCGACCTGCAGCTTGACGCGCCGCCCTCCGATCACCGCCCAGTCCTCTCCCCAGTCGAACTGGAAGGCCTCTCCGGGTTGAAAGCGCAGCGGAACGAACACGCCGCGTCCCGTCGTCTGCCGCGCCCTTTGCTGTTCCGCCTTCCAGTTCCGGATAAAGGCCGCAACCCGCTCATACGATCCGTCATCACCCAGCGCTACAGGTCCGCATGCCGCCGCGCCCGTGCGCGCTGTTGCGCGATTTGACGTCTCCGAGCAGCCAGTCGCAGTTCTCCGCAATGATTCAAGGGTCCATTTTCCCATGGAGGCGAGCGCGGATCGCAATTTGTCGCCAGCATAGCCGCCATCAGCGAAGATGTGGCGCAGCCAGGGAAAGCGCCTGCGTATCGCTGCCAGGACATCAACAGCCCCATCACGGTCCTGGATGTCGGCGGCATGAACGAGGAGAAAGATCAGGAAGCCGCAGGTATCCGTCACAATATGGCGCTTGCGGCCCTTGACCTTCTTCCCCGCGTCATAGCCCGAAAGCCCGCCACTTTCCGTGGTTTTCACCGACTGGCTGTCAATCACGCCCGCGCTCGGAGAGGCTTCACGCCCCTCGATCTCGCGCAGGCTCATGACCAGCACCGTATTCATGACTTCGAACACTCCGGCACCACGCCAGGCGTAAAAATAGCGCCTGACGGTCGAGACCGGCGGAAAGCATTTCGGCAGCAGGCGCCACGCACACCCGGCCGAGGCTATGTAGAGCATCGCGTTGACCACCTCGCGCATATCCGTAGTGCGGGGGCGACCGCCCCGTTTCGCCGGGGGTACAAATGGCATGATCAAAGCCCACTCCCCGTCCGTCATATCCGATGGATATCGCAACCCTTCCCGGCTATGTTCACGTCGGGCAATACCAGTCCATGTCACCATTCACTCCATCTCTTCGCAAAGACGGATGAATCACAACAGGCTGGTATTGTTCAAAAACTTTCGGATCGGGCTCTAACATCATTTCCCGCTCATCGGTCGACACCATCAGCGTCGGCAATGTCAGACCAGGTGAGGGAAAGGGCGCGAGCCGCATAATCCACCCTCACATTTTCAGGAATGCCCGGACCCGTTCCAACTCGTCCGCTGTTTTCTCGCTAGTCCAGCCTTGCTTGGCTGCATAAGCCAGGACATGCCCTTCGACATCCGTCCAGCCAAGACCGGCATTCTTGACCGCATCCCGGTAGATTTCCGGGACCTGTTGCAAAGTTTTTGGTGTTGCGTGAAACCGCGTTTGGTATTGGTGTGAGGCACTGCGCATGGGTGATTTCAAGGGTCGGCATTTTGGTGGAGCTGAAGCGTCCCGGGTTTCCCGGAGGCCATTTGGTTTGAGTCACGCAGCCATATCGATGATCTCGAGGGCTGCATAGTAGTTGGCTTCGGCCTCGGCCTCGGCGGGTGGGATATAGCCGATGGGGCCAAAGAGGCGATGGTTATTGAACCAATCGACCCAGCGCAATGTTGCCATTTCCACGGCCGATACGGTCGGCCAGGAAGGCTGCCGCCAGATGACCTCGGCCTTGTAGAGGCCGTTGATGGTCTCGGCCAGGGCATTGTCATAGGAGTCCCCGACGCTGCCGACCGAGGGTACCAGATCGGCCTCGGCCAGGCGCTGGGTGTAATTCATGGCGAGGTATTGGACGCCCCTGTCACTATGGTGGATCAAGCCATCCTCGGGTCCGGGCCTGCGGGCATGGATCGCCTGCTCCAGGGCGTCCAGCACGAAGCCGGCGGTGGCTGACGTGCTGACCTTCCAGCCGACGATGCGCCGGGCATAGGCGTCGATCACGAAGGCGACATAGACGAAGCCGGCCCATGTGTGGACGGGCTCTGTTGCAAAGTTAGGAATGGGTTGGATCGGGCCTGATTCCCAAGGTTTTCAGGTGTAGAAGTTTGCACTTAATCTGACGGACGGCTTGAAGTGGCCGGCGTGGATGCTACGCGTTCATGTGGTGTTCGACGTGGCGCCCGATATCTTTTTCGCGGGCGTGGTGGGCTGCGTCAAGGAAGGTTTGCATCGGGGTTTTGCCGAAGCAGTATCGTCCCTGGTGGGTGCGATTGCGGTTGAAGTCATCCATCCATTCGTCGAGGTCTGCCTGGAGTTCGTGGATGCTGTCGTAGATCTTGCGGCGAAAAGTGACACGATAGAACTCGTCGAGCATGGTCTTGTGGAAGCGCTCGACGATGCCGTTGGTCTGCGGGCTGCGCGCCTTGGTGCGGGTATGGTCGATGTTCTCCACCGCCAGATAGAGTTCGTATTCATGGCGGTCATGAGAGCCGCAGAATTCGGTGCCCCGGTCGGTCAGCACGCGCTGGAGCGGGAGATCGTGCAGCTCGAAGAAGGGGATGACGCGGTCGTTGAGCAGGTCGGCAGCGGTAACCGGGGTCTTGCGATCATAGAGCTTGGCGAAGCCGACCTTGCTGTAGGTATCGACGAAGGTCTGCTGGTAGACGCGACCGACGCCCTTCAGGGTGCCGACATAGAAGGTATCCTGGGCGCCGCAATAGCCGGGACATTCGGTCTCGAACTCGCCCCAGGCCTCCTTGTCGGCCTTGGCCTTCTCCAGGGCCGCAAGCTGGCTTTCGGTGAGGATCAGCCGTTCCTGGGCCATCTTGGCTTCGAGCGCCTTGAGGCGGAGCTTCATGGTAGCGAGGTCGTGGCGCAGCCAGATGCTGCGCACCCCGAAAGGAGAGACGGTGACGCCGCGCTTGAGCAGTTCGTTGGCCACGCGGGCCTGGCCCCAGGCCGGTTTGTTCGATGGCGGATCCGCGACCACTGCTTCCTCAACCGCCGGCTCGACGCGGTTTTTCAGCAAGGGTTTGCGGCGGGAGAGTTCCTGGAGCGCGATTTCGCCGCCTTTGTCGTAGAGCTCCTTGAAGCGGTAGAAGCTGTCGCGCGAATACCCCATCATCTTGCAGGCCTGGGAGACGTTGCCCAGTTGCTTCGATAGTTCCAGCAGGCCAACTTTGGCGCGGATGATCTTCTGGTCACGGGTCATGAGGATATCCTCCGATGGCTGCGGCGGGGGCTGCGTCGCCCGGCCACTCCGCCCCCGCCGCAGCCCTGGTTGAGCTTCAGCAGACACCATCCGTCAGATTTAGTCGAGACTTCTACAGCTCGATCCACAGGCCGAGGACCTCCTTCGTGCCGTCGGCGCGCACGCCCAGGGCGATATGCACCGCCTTGTTGCGCACCACGCTTTCATCGCGGATCTTCACCCGCAGGGCATCGAAGAACACTACCGGATAGACCGCTTCCAGCGGCCGGTTCTGCCACGCGGCCACCTCGTCCAGCACGGCGTCGGTGATGACGCTGATCAGGTCCGGCGAGGCGTCCACCCCATAGATTTCAAGCAGATGACCCTGGATCTCGCGCACGCTCATCCCGCGCGCATACATCGAGATGATCCGGTCGTCGAAACCGGGAAACCGCCGCCGGTAGCGCGCGATCAGTTGCGGATCGAACGTTCCCGCCCGATCGCGCGGGATGTCCAGCCGTACCCGACCGGCATCCGTCAGCACCGTCTTCTGGCCGTAGCCGTTGCGGCAGTTCGGGCGACCAGCCACAGCCTCGCCGTCCAGATGGTGGTCCAGTTCGGCGTTGAGCAACCGCTCCGCCAGGGCTTTCTTCATGTCGCCCAGAAGGGCGTCCGCGTCCGACATGGTACGGACTACGCGACCAGCCAAAACCTGGTCCAGAACATCGTCGGGGATCACCGGTTTCTTGCGTCGGGCCATGATGCTTCTCCTTCTCCAGCATCACACCAAACACACGAAATTCAGGATAGGCCCCCCGGCCGCGTCATCCGGGGCAGGATCCTGCCGTCATGGAGGCATTCAAAAAAACTTCCCTCGCAGCCTGAACGCCCATACCGGCCATCTACCGAAGGGAAAGCCGATCGAGATCTGGTTCCAGATGCTATGAGGGCAGACACCGCCGGCAAGAAAGGCTCAATCTCAAGCGTGTCAGCACCAATGACGAGGGAGTTCCTGCCATGTCATCCGAGAACGCCATTCACATTGCCATCGAACTCAGCGTTTCCTCCTGGCTTGTCGCGGTAAAGACTATCTCGGGAGCCACGAAATCCCGATTGCATCGCCTCGAAGGTGGAGACGCCTCAGGGCTGCTGAAATTGATCGCGGAGCTTCAAACGCGCGCGTCGACCCAGCCGGGTGATGTCGCGGAGGTGTCATGCTGTTTCGAGGCCGGCCGCGATGGCTTCTGGCTGTATCGTTTGCTGACAGCGCACGGCATCGCCGCGTATGTGCTTGAGCCCACGAGCATTCTGGTCAATCGTCGCGCACGTCGGGCCAAGACGGACCGTCTCGACGCGGAAGGCATGCTGCGTGTTCTTGCGGCATGGCTCAATGGTGATCGCCAGATATGCAGCATGGTGCGTGTGCCGACGCCCGACGAGGAGGATGCCAAACGTACACACCGCGAACGCGAACACCTTGTTCAGGAAAGGCTGCGTATATCGAATTCCTGCAGCCCGGGGGATCCACTAGTTCTAGAGCGGCCGCCACCGCGGTGGAAACTCCGCGGTGTTCCCTTTAGTGAGAGATCATCGGCTGCAAAAGGCATAGCCAAGTTCTGTAGATGCTCTACTCCCATCTGCAGTACGGTACACTGTGGATGATTATACCGATACGTTTCGAATGCAGCATGATGCAGTTCGACGGCGAATTTTGTCACTACCCCGGCCTTTTCAGCCCCTAGCGACATTCCACCAGCTCCCGCAAATAGGTCGATTCCGATCACGGACTATCAGCCCTTACTATCAGACATGGCGAGCGCTGACCTAGCGTAATCTGTAAGAGCCTTGAGCGAGCAGGTCAGAAAAGTATTCGACGGGGTTGCATAATTCAGATTGTATATGAATGCTGGCGCATAGCAAATTTGCCATTCCGGCCGATTACGAGCGAGAACGCCTAGTGCTGCAGTAGAGATCTTGCTATTTAAGGGTGCCAGAAGAACATTGCATTTTATATCGCGCAACACACGGATCAGCGCATCAATCATTCCGAACGGTTCGAGCGCAGGGTAATCGAAAGTGGACCCCTTGCGCGTCATAAGCAGTTGTCGCGCGATCTCGCGATTTTTCGTAGCGCTCCAAGCATGATGATCACCGACAGGGCAGGCAATGCCTACGATCAATTGTTCGGGCTCAATTTCCTCCACCATCCGCTGCATTCTTTCAGAATCGAACCCAGGGAGAGCCACCAACACAGTATGTTTCCCAGGTGACCAATTACCGGGGTAACCGATCACCGTTCTGACATCATGAATCCCTTGGCTTATCCATTTCTTCCCAGGTTCGTCGTCACCGGAATATTGGGCTGCCACATTGTAGACAAGGGAAAGATCCTTCCATTGAGTTACGATCTCATCAGCTGCGGCAAGGATGATGAGTAGCATCTCGTGTGTCATAGTCGTTATATCGGCAACCCATTGCTCTGACTCGGTTAGTTGAGCGTTGCCTGCAAGTTGAATCATCGCATCTGCTAAGAGTAACGGATTGCGCTTAGATGCTTTCAGAAACTCGATAGTGACGCCGGCGCGTTCTGCAATCCGTAACGCTTCTCTATGGATAGACGAGATATCAGTCTCAATGTCCTCATTAATGATGCAAAGCCAGCGCGTGAGACCAATATTGATAAGCGATTTCGCGACAGCAAGGCTCCGCTCTTCAAAACTAAGGCAGCTGATAAGTGCAACGGGGTCAGAAAACAGCTTGTCCCCGAATACAGTTTTCGTGACCTCATTCATCGTGTTCTTCCCCGTCGAAGTCGAGTGTTATTTGTTTTTCGTCTTTGAGAGGCCGATAACGACGCAAGCTCGAGCGCGCTCCTGCGGGATCATTCATCAACTGCTCGATCTTTTGATTAGTTAGGAACTTATATCCTGAGAAACCCATAGGATCGAGGTTAAAAAGCGGTGCAAGGCGGCGGCTTAAAATATAAAGTGGAGCGCGACCTGCACCTTCTTTCCTGCCGATAACTCCTTGAAAAAGATACCCATAACGAACGCCAAGGCGAAGAACTTCGTCCATTTCCTTAGTAGGCTCTTCCGTCAGTGCGAAACTGAACAGCTTTCGTTCGGAAGCATTCATGTCGATCAACGCGCTCTCAAAAAGCGCGCCCAATCCTTTTATGAGGTTACTTAGCTGAACAGCCTGTTGTGGGTCTCCCTTTAATCGCTCCACATCGCGCGCGAGATCCTTTAGGTCCACGATCATCTGACGGTTGGCATGTTCGCGAATAACCTCGTTTTGAACACGAGGCTCGATAACTTCGACGCTCTTGTTTCCTCGCGGAGCAAGCGAGACTGACTGAGCGTACATATCTGCGGCGGCTTCCAAAAAAAAGCGCGTGACTCCTGACGATATATGCACAAGTTGGTCGAAACCGCTGTAGCTATATGTGCTGCGGCTCTTGCGATCACCACCTAACTTTGTGATATAATTTGGTCGTGCGTAACGGTAAGCATCATCTCGCGCTCTATACCCGCGACCATGTCCGGCCTCCCACTCCGATATCAGCCGTTGCTCCTCACGCTCAATTGCAATCCGTTGACGATTTTCCTCAGGAAAATACTTGTCGGCTTGCTTCAGAACGCCTGCAGTACTGAGGCGACGTTGCACGATAGCGGCGATACGAATCTTGTATGCCTTTTGGCTCGCCTTACTAGTGGCATCGGAAAGGTTTATTTCTTGATAATCGTGCGGTGCCTCGATCCGAGTATTGTAGACAGTAACCATCGTTTTGTATGCTGTGATCTGCGCCGCTATCTTCAAGCTACACCGACTCGAAAGCCTCCGCGCCACCCAAGAATTCACTATCCGCGTCTGCGTCTCGGTTAAACTATCGGCATCATCAAGCAACAAAAGGATTGGAGAAGTTTCCGGAATTCGTAAGGTTGCCCTTAAAAAGTCCACCAAAGGGAGAAGCAAATCGTCAAAGCCGTACAATTCTCCATTATAAGCCAAAGTATCCGACTTGAAACCGTGCTTTCTAACGTATTGAATAGCGCTACGATATGCGGACTGGAGCCGTGAGGCCATGGCATTAAGCGCTGCACCAACACTTAATGACCCGCCTGATCTCTCCTCTCCCAGCATATCGCTCAACTCGTCATGAAGTTTGCGCGCCGCGTGGCTCATTTCATCCGTAGCGACATCATTGTTGCGCAAAAGCCGCAAAACGACCTGCGCCCCGATCGCCAGTACAAGGAGATGCTCATTGAAGAATACTTCACCGTGCCGGTCGTCAAAGCGCGCGAGTTCGCTGATCTGAGCCTGAGTTTCACGAAACGAGACATAAAGAGAAAAGAACGGAAGCTCATTGAGCGCCTTGTTAGTTATAATTCTCTGACAGTCAGGTTCCAGATACCGGAACAAAATACTCTTTCCAGATCCCCGCGTCCCAATGACGAAGGCATGTCCTGCATTCTCAATATTGCCCAAGCCCGGCATCTCAGTCGAAAAAATCGCGACAACCCGCTCTGCAGTCAGACCCTCAGGTGTGAACACGGCAAATGGATTGTCATTCATTGGCCTTCCTCCTGGGCCGCAGCGAGCAGTTTTTCAAGATAGGCAGGGGTCAGCTTTCCATTGCCTTTGTAGGCTGCCAACTCAGGTACCATGTCATAAATATCCGGCGAATGGTCGCCGTAGCCATGTTCAGCAATCGTGTAGACGATGTTATGAAGTAGCATCTGATGTTGGTCGAAAATCATGATATCGACCTTCACTCGCTCGAATTCCATATACGGGCGCATAAAGCGCGAGCAGTAGCGGGCTTCGTTGAACGTTTTCATGGAACGTTCGTATATCTCATCAAGTAGATGTACTTCTCTCCGCCCTTTGCCGAGCATACGTTTGAACAGGGTCGGATCGTCGAAATTAAAGCTGAGAGTGATTTCTCTGGTAGAGACATCGTGCATCTGTGAATGAAGGCCTGTGGCCACCACATGATAAACCTCAGATTCACGCGGGAGATGCCCGGAAGCCAGTTGGACCCGATTAGCTCGAGCTGGATCATCGGCAAGTTCGTCGGCCAACCGAAGTATGGCAGCAAGGAGCCGTGAGCGGATATACAAGCCGGATACAGCCTGTCGCTCAGGAAGGATTGAGATTGTGTCCTTCGAGCCCGCAACAGTGCCACCGTGTGCGGTAGCTATCTGTTTGGCCGCCTTATACTCAATCCGATCAACTGGGGGCATAGCACCAGCGGCCTCAAGGGTACGGTCAATTTTCCGCTCATGTCCGGAGCGACCCAATACATTACCAACATCGTGTAGGTAGATGGACAATAAAAGTAATGTCAGTTCGAAAGGCGTTAAGTTAATGCTTTCGGACTTCGCAATTAGGTTGGACGCAACTTGACGAACCCTGGCAACATGCTCGCGATCATGCATAGTAAGATGACCGCCCCCATCTGTTGCAATCGCACCAGAAGTGATATAAGTGTTTGGTCCCGGGATTTGGTGGTGCATTATTTTCACATGAGTGGAAGGATGCGCTATGGGCCAGGTTCACCACGGAAGCGCCACGACGACAGCGGCAGTCCGTCGAGCGATACAACATAGTCAAGAGAGCCTGAGGGTTCTGGCGAAACGCTACGGGATCAACCCGAAGACGGTCGCCAAATGGAAGGGGCGGACCGATACGTCGGATCGACGCACCGGTCCGAAGGTCGCATCCTCAACCATCCTGTCGACCGAAGAAGAAGCGATCGTTGTGGCCTTCCGTCGCCATACCCTGCTGCCTCTTGATGATTGCCTTTATGCGCTTCAGGCGACGATCCCGCATCTGACGCGATCTTCCCTGCACCGTTGTTTTCAGCGCCATGGGATCAGCCGCCTGCCCGAGACCGAAGGCGACAAACCAAAACGGTCGAAGTTCAAGAGTTATCCGATCGGCTATTTTCACATCGACATTGCTGAAGTCCGCACTGAAATGGGGCGCCTTATCTTCTCTCACCGAAAGCCAGTCTTGCGGGCTGGAGAAGGCCAAGGCCGACAAGGAGGCCTGGGGCGAGTTCGAGACCGAATGTCCCGGCTATTGCGGCGCCCAGGATACCTTCTAGGCCCCCACCCTGAAGGGCTTCGGTCGCGTCTACCAGCAGACCTTCGTCGATACCTACAGCAAGGTCGGCTTCGCCAAGCTCTATGACCGCAAGACCCCGGTTACCGCTGCCGACCTGCTCAACGACCGCGTCATCCCCTTCTTCGAGCTGCACGATCTCCCGCTCCAGCGCGTGCTGACCGACCGGGGCACCGAATTCTGCGGCTCTCATGACCGCCATGAATACGAACTCTATCTGGCGGTGGAGAACATCGACCATACCCGCACCAAGGCGCGCAGCCCGCAGACCAACGGCATCGTCGAGCGCTTCCACAAGACCATGCTCGACGAGTTCTATCGTGTCACTTTTCGCCGCAAGATCTACGACAGCATCCACGAACTCCAGGCAGACCTCGACGAATGGATGGATGACTTCAACCGCAATCGCACCCACCAGGGACGATACTGCTTCGGCAAAACCCCGATGCAAACCTTCCTTGACGCAGCCCACCACGCCCGCGAAAAAGATATCGGGCGCCACGTCGAACACCACATGAACGCGTAGCATCCACGCCGGCCACTTCAAGCCGTCCGTCAGATTAAGTGCAAACTTCTACAATCGAGCAGAACGAGGGCGCCAAATTCTGGCTCCGCGTCATGAACGAACTGCGCCATCGCGGCGTCGAGGATATCCTGCTGGCCGTGGTCGACGGGCTCAAGGGGTTCCCGGACGCCATCCGTGCCGTCTTCCCCGATGCCCTGGTGCAAACCTGCATCGTTCATCTGCTGCGTCATTCGCTGGATTTCGTCGCCTGGAAAGACCGTAAATCCGTGGCTACGGCATTGAAGGATATCTACCGGGCAGTGGACGCCGAGGCCGGCAAAGCTGCCCTGGCCGCCTTTGCCGAAAGCGCCTGGGGCCGGAAATACGTGGCGATCGTCCAGTCCTGGGAGCGGGCCTGGGAGGAGGTCATTCCGTTCTATGCCTTTCCCGCCGAAGTCCGAAAATTGATCTACACCACCAATGCCATAGAGGCGCTGAACGCCAAACTGAGGCGGGCCGTCCGGGCCAGGGGGCATTTCCCCAATGACGACGCGGCCCTCAAGCTTCTCTTCCTGGCCTTGAACCGGGCCGAGAAAGAATGGACTATGCCGCCAAGGGAATGGTCCATGGCAAAGGCACAGTTCGCCATTCTCTTCGGTGACCGCTTCGCCCGCGCCACCGTCTGATCAACAACGTGAACAACGCATCGCACACGAAATTCCTGACAGTCCCCGGCCGGGCGCTGACATGGGAAAAACCAAGACGTTTCAGCAAAGTGGAAACATGCCGTTCGTGGTAGACGACGCCGAAACGCTCCTTGATCACGCGTTGCAGATCAATCCGGCGCCAGCGCACCACACCGTCATGCTGCCGATCGGGCCCCGCCTCGACCAGGGCCTTCAACTCGGCCTGCTGTGCCCCGTTCAATCGGCAAGCTGGCCCCGCGTGCTGATGATCGCGCAGGCCATCGGGTCCTTCGGCATTGAAGCGATGAACCCAGTCTCGCAATGTCTGGCGGTCCATGCCGCCTACGCTCGCCGCATCCGTCCGGCTGGACCCGTCGCGGATCGCCGCCAGGGCCAGAAGCCGGCGCGCAGCGTTCGCATTCCGGCTGCGTGCCGCAAGCCGCCTCAGGTCAGAGGCCGAATAGTCATCCCGTAGCTTTACTGCCGCCGTCATCAGTCCGATCCTCCCGCATCAAGAGAATCAGAGCCGACGCCGTTCGTCACTTCACACACGAGTCAGTGGCTACGTCCTTTGGTATTACATACCGCCCGTTGACCTTGCCACTCAAAGCAATAAGCTGGCCTTGCACCGAGGGTGCTCAACGCGTCTTCCACCGTTCTCGCAACTGCACCGGGCGGTGGATTTAGGGGGAATCAACGGTGGTATTGTCAGTTCAAAACGCACCGGAAACACTCAATAGAAAACCCCTGGACCGCGATATTTCAACTCAGGCTGCAAATACAAAATCGAGTAGTTCCGATATTATCGACATTCCCGTCGCCTGGCCGCGCCTGCCTGCCATGGAATATATCGCACCCTATCTCCACCAAATCGATGCAAACCGTTGGTACTCGAATCAGGGACCTCTGTGCGAGGCCTTCCAGGAGCGCCTGGGCCGCTTCTGGGGCATGGCATATGATAACATCGCCCTTGTGGCCAACGCGACCACTGGCCTTACCCTGGCCTTGCGCGCGCAGGCTCTTCGACCGGGCTCCCGTTGCCTGATGCCGTCATGGACATTCGTGGCAAGTGCCGCTGCCGTTGCGGCTGCCGACCTCGTGCCCCACTTCGTCGACGTCGATCCCGACACGTGGATCCCTGACCCCGACACGATCGAAGATCTCGCCCGGTCCCCCGATGTCGGGGCGATCCTCATCGTGGTTCCGTTCGGGTCACCCATCGACCTGGCGGTATGGGATGCGGTCAGCCAGCGGACGGGTTGCCCTGTCATCATCGACGCGGCCGCCGCGTTCGACACGTTGCGCTCCGACGGTCCCATGCGCATCGGCAAGAGTACGGTCGTTGTCAGCCTCCATGCGACGAAGGTGTTCGGTATTGGCGAAGGAGGCGCGGTTATTTCCCGCGATCCTGTCCTGGCCGAGCATATCCGTATCCTTGCCCGGTTCGGTTTTTCCGGTAGCCGATCCGCTCAATACCCTGGAATTAATGCGAAAATATCGGAATATACGGCTGCCGTCGGTCTCGCCGGCCTCGATGTCTGGGCCGAGACCCGGTCACATTGGGATGCGTTGACACGTCTCTATCTGGGTCTGCTTCCTGCTTCCGTCAGGCTGCCGCCTGCTTTCGGCCGCAACTGGGTGGCCTCGACACTTGCCATCATCTGTCCTGAAAAATCCCAGCCTGTAGCGGAAACGCTGGCAAGGCGCGGAATAGGAACGGTCTCCTGGTGGGGGAGCGGCTGTCATACCCAACCCGCCTATGCGGGCTACCCACGGGAACACCTTCCGACGACGCAGCAATATGGATATCGCGGCATCGGTCTGCCCTTCTATCAGGACATGACCGAGGAACAGGTCACGCGTGTTTGCACCACGCTTCTAGATGTCCTGCCGGCGGAATCCGATGTGCCGCGTCCCCTGAAATCCTGCAATTTTTCCTAGTCGATCCCGCTGACATCAGGCCAATGACCATGCCCCCCTTGCGTAATATCGTCGCGTTTGTCGGCGAGAACGAGAATGGAATCCTGCGCCAGTTCAGTAGGGATCTCATGGCCCTCGTCGAGCCGGACGGCTACCGAGGGCACGTCATCGACCTGCATGCGTCGGGTTGGCCCCAGAGGCTGGCCGAGATTGCCAGGGACGGAATCGTCATGGCCTGGGGCATTGCCGGGATCGGCGCCATTCTCGAGAGCGAAGGCAGAAATTTATGGGATACGATCAAGGTTCCCTTCGTGTCGGTTCTGGCTGATCCTCCCTGTGCGCTACCGCGGAACCATTTCATACGCGCCCATTACGTCGCCAACGCCTACGTATTTGAGGAATGGCTTCGCATTCAGAGGGAGTTCATCCGCTCCCCGCAATATTCCACTCTCATCAATTGTGTCGGCCTGCCTTCGCAACCCGAAAGGGATACCATCCCCTGGCGTGATCGCCCCCAGAGAATGGCGTTTATCAAGACCGGCGGAGACCCCGAAGCCCGTCGGAAAGACTGGGCGACCTTGCCTCCCCGTTGGCGCGCCATCCTGGAAGATGCCGCCGCTGTCGCCGTCCAGCGCAGCACCGGGGATATTACCGACATCTTCCTCGCGGCGTGCAAGGAGCATGGTCTTTCCACCGAACATCGACTTGAGATTCTCTTTACCCTCATGCAGGCACTCGACCTCTATGTGCGTGAGTGCCGGATGACTTCTGTTGTCACGGCCGTGTTGGACCTTCCGGTAGATATCTATGGACGCGGGTGGGAGTATCTCTCGCATAAGGCCACACGGGCGCGCTTCCATCCGGCTATCGACGCTGCCCACTTGGCCTCGATCTACGCAGCAACGCAATTCAGCCTGAACACGAGTCCCAACATTTCCTCCGGTCTTCATGAGCGCGTGGCCTGCGGACTGGATTCTCGCTGCTGCGTCGTATCTGATGAAAACGCCTTCATGAAGAAAATGCTCGCGCATGTACCAACTTTTTTTGGAATAGACCCGAACAGCCCTGAACTGACGGATCGTCTCGCCCAGATTTATTATGACAAGACGGACTATACCGACGCGACACAGGTCGGGGTCGATCTCGTCTCCCGCCAGTTCGATGGAAGAACACTTATGTTCTCCCTTCTCCGGATTGCTGAGGAAATGAGATCTGCCGATCCTCTCTTCTCTCTGCTTCCAGAAGCCTTGGCCTTCGTGTGATCCCCGAACCTTGACTTTCAGTAACTGAAGCCTCGAATATGAGCCATGGACACGGGTAACCTGAATCAGCTAATTGCGCTTATCTTGGAGCGCCGCCCACAGCATGATCCAAATTGATCCTGTCCCGAACATGCCCTCAGATTTCAGTTAGGGCCTGTGGGTTGTTGTATGCCTTGGTGGCGTGTTGAGCGAAAGCCTCTGGCGTCATGCCATTGAGGCTGGTGTGGGGCCTGACAGCGTTGTAGTCGGCCCGCCATGCGCCGATGACCGACCGGGCGTGGCCGAGGTTACGGAACAGGTGCTCGTTGAGGCATTCGTCGCGGAACCGGCCGTTGAAACTCTCGACGAACCCGTTCTGCTGCGGCTTTCCCGGTGCGATATAGTGCCACAGCACCGACCGCTTTTCCTGCCAGGCCAAGATCGCGTTCGAGGTCATCTCGGTGCCGTTGTCGCTGACGATCATCATGGGAAAGCCTCGGCTTTCTGCGATCCGGTCCAGTTCGCGGCCAAGCCGTTCGCCCGACAGCGATGTGTCGGCGACCAGACCGAGGCATTCCCGGGTGTAGTCGTCGACCACCGTCAGCACCCGGAACCGCCGTCCGTTGTTCAGCGCGTCCGACACGAAGTCCAGGCTCCAGCGCTGGTTCGGCCCGTCGGGCAGTACCATTGGCGAGCGCGTGCCCAGCGCCCGTTTCCGGCCACCACGCTTGCGGACCGACAGTCCTTCCTCGCGATACAGCCGAAACAGCTTCTTGTGGTTCATGGTTACTCCCTCGCGCTCCAGGAGGATGTGCAGGCGCCGATAGCCGAACCGGCGCCGCTCTCCCGCCAGTTCCCGCAGCCGGCCACGCGCCTCGGCTTCATCCGGGCGGCGTGACGTATAGCGCCACGTCTTCGGGTCCATACCAATGAGCCGACAAGCCCGCCGCTGCGAGTAATCCCGTTCGGTCATCGCCCAGGTCACGGCGTCCCGCCGCAAACCGGGCGTCACGAGTTTTTTGCCAGCAGTTCCTTCAGCGTCGAGACGTCCATCACGCTCTCCGCCAGGAGCCGCTTCAGCTTCGCGTTCTCCTCTTCAAGAGCCTTGAGCCGCCGCGCTTCCGACACTTCCATCCCGCCATATTTCGACCGCCACGTGTAGAAGGTCGCATCGCTGATCCCGTGCCTGCGGCACAGATCCGCAGCCGTGGCACCCGCCTGATGCTCCTTCAGGATCCCGATGATCTGATCCCGGGTGAAACGCGCTTTCTTCATCGCCTGTCTCCAATGGACAGACCTTATACCAAAGGCCGTAGCCACTGACTCGTGTGTGAAGTGACGAACGGCGCCGGCTCTGATTCTCTTGATTTTGGGAGGATCTGGCAGATGACGAGAGCGGTGAAGCTACGGGATGACTATTCGGCCTCTGAGCTGAGGCGACTTGCGGCGCGCAGCCGGCAGGCGAACGCTGCGCGCCGGCTTCTGGCCCTGGCGGCGATCCGTGACGGGGCCAGCCGCACCGATGCGGCCCGCGTAGGCGGCATGGACCGCCAGACGCTGCGGGACTGGGTTCACCGCTTCAATGCTGAAGGGCCGGATGGCCTGCGCGATCATCTGCACGCAGGGCCGGCCTGCCGTCTGAGTGTCGCACAGCAGACCGAATTGAAGGCCCTGGTCGAGGCAGGCCCGGATCGGCAGCGTGATGGCGTGGTGCGCTGGCGCCGGGTCGATCTGCAACGCGTGATCGAAGGGGACTGTCAGGAATTTCGTGTGCGATGCGTTGTTCACAAGTTGTGATCAGACGGTGGCGCGGGCGAAGCGGTCACCGAAGAGAATGGCGAACTGTGCCTTTGCCATGGACCATTCCCTTGGCGGCATAGTCCATTCTTTCTCGGCCCGGTTCAAGGCCAGGAAGAGAAGCTTGAGGGCCGCGTCGTCATTGGGGAAATGCCCCCTGGCCCGGACGGCCCGCCTCAGTTTGGCGTTCAGCGCCTCTATGGCATTGGTGGTGTAGATCAATTTTCGGACTTCGGCGGGAAAGGCATAGAACGGAATGACCTCCTCCCAGGCCCGCTCCCAGGACTGGACGATCGCCACGTATTTCCGGCCCCAGGCGCTTTCGGCAAAGGCGGCCAGGGCAGCTTTGCCGGCCTCGGCGTCCACTGCCCGGTAGATATCCTTCAATGCCGTAGCCACGGATTTACGGTCTTTCCAGGCGACGAAATCCAGCGAATGACGCAGCAGATGAACGATGCAGGTTGCCCCAGGGCATCGGGAAGACGGACGATGGCCCTACGAGCTGAAACGCACCAACCCTTTTCGCACAATCTGCCGATCCGTCCCAGCCAGTCGTGCCGCGTCTCCGCGTGACGCACCATCGTAGATCGCCGCCAGCGCTATAAGCCGACGCGCCTGGCCCGCATGCCTCGTTGTCCGCGCCAGAGCACGCAGTCCCGCCGCATCATAATCCTCACGCAACGCTAACGCCCCGCCCATTCGGATGCCTCCCGCCCGGTTCGGCATCCTGTGAATCACAGCTCGTTCCAGAACGATACCGTCAGGCAATCACATATGAGTCAGGGCGGACCGGAGTTGGTATTACATGACGCTGGAAGGACTGGCCGCCATCAGCCATAATCCCACAATCAGCCTGCCCGCCGTGGCCGCCTGATAACCTCGAACCCTTCGAGGAACGGTGCTCCTACACCACACCTCGGGACACAGCCGCGCAGGGCGTTGCCCCGCAGGGTGGTGTTGTTCCACTTACCGCCCGTGGGGCTGGGGACGCCTTCGTCGTTCAGGCGGCTGGCGATAGCAAGCGCGCTGCGCCCCGACGCGAACTCACGGAAGATGCGGCGGACGATCTCCGCCTGCGCGGGATCGATCTCGCGCTCGCCCCGGATCTGTTCGCCCTTTGCGTCGAACTGCCGGACGACGCGATAGCCGTAGCACAGGCCGCCGCCGGACTTGCCCGCCTCGACCCGGCCGCGCAGGCCGCGATGAGTCTTCATCGCCAGATCCTTGAGGAACAGGGCGTTCATGGTGCCCTTGAGGCCGACGTGAAGCTCGCTGATCTCGCCCTCGGCCAGGGTGACGATGGTAACGCCCGCGAACTGGAGACGCTTGAACAGGGTAGCGACGTCGGCCTGGTCGCGGGACACGCGGTCCAGGGCTTCGGCCAGCACGACGTCGAACTGCGCGGCCTGGGCGTCGCGCAGCAGGGTCTGGATGCAGGGACGCAGGATCATGCTGGCCCCGGAGATCGCCGCGTCGCGGTAATACTCCACCACCTGCCAGCCCTCGCGCGCGGCGCGTTCTTCACAGAGGCGGAACTGGTCCTCGATCGAAGCCGCCCGCTGGTTGTCCGAGGAATAGCGGGCATAGAGAGCAACGCGGGTCATGGTGAATCTCCCGACAGGTGGTTTTGTAAGGTTTACCTCTTGCGGCTTCTGCTGCTGGGCTGACGTGTCCGATCGGCTGGCGTCTCCGGGATGCGCCCGGTTGCCGCCGTGTAGATTTCGTTGTCCTCGCGGCGTCCGACCGCGATGACGAAGATGACGATCCGCTGTTCCACGACCTGATAGACAAGGCGATAGCCGTCCTGCCGCAGCTTGATCTTGTAGAATCCCGCGAGATCGCCGTGCAGTTCGTTACCGGGAGAATGCGGGTTCAGAACCAGTTTTTCGAGCTTTTTCTCGAACTTCCTGCGAATGCTGCCGTCAAGCCCGTCCCATTCCCGAAGTGCGCGATCATCGAATTCGATCGCGTATTCAGTCATCCGGATGGCGCGCCTTGAGTTCCGCCAGCGTCATGCGGTGGCGGGGGGCGGGATCGGCGAGGCGTTCTCGGACGATTTCGATCAGCCTTGCATCTTCGTCGGTCACAAGCCGCCGCTTGACCGGTGGCTGGCCGGTCTCGGCGATATAGGCCAGGGTATCGCGCAGGACGTCGGAGAGAGACAGGCCGTGCGCGGAGAGTTTGGCGACAGCGGCGGATTTGAGGGCGTCATCGACACGGAACGTCACGGCGGACATGGCTTCCTCCTGATTGCATGACAAACGTAATACATTTGTGCGAATGGAGGAAGCGCAAAAGTGGGTGATACCGGCCTCCCTGAAATGGTCCCATGGATAGGACGGGCATCATTCATCCGGTTCCTCCCGACTTGCCGTACTGCGGCCCGACGGATCGTTGTCGTTGGCGGTGTCAATCTCACCCAGCCGCCGTTCGAATTCCTCGCGGGCGATCTGGCGTCCCAACATCCTGGCGAGGATGAATACCAGTTCGTCCATCCGCGCTTTCATCGCCGGATCGGATGAGGTTCCCGATGGGTTGTTATCATTGGCCGGCGCGATCGGCCCAGTCGTCGCCGTGCGATCCTTGTCCGTCATCGTCCTGCCCTTTCCGTCTGGAGAGAACCAGATCATGGGGCATAAAAAACGAATACTTCAAGGCGATCACATTGTACTTCTGAGGTGGGACAATAGTACTGGTGTCGGCAATTGTCGGCGTGTGCGTACTCTGGCGTATCCGGGCGTAATCCGGCGGACGACAAAAGCAGAACATTCGGTGATATGATGAATAACTATTAATTATTCTGAGGGTTTTGTGAATGAGGTGAGGCGTCAGAAGCACGGAATCGTCAGTTGAGCGCCGCATAATTCACAGCGTTGCTACACCTGCTTTTGCCATCGGGCCGGATCGTGACGGGGCAGGTAAGCCCCTTGGTTTTTCTGCCCCAAAACGCCGCCTGGAGACCAGGTGAGCCGAGCGCCGTGCTGGGCGTGGCCCAACTTGCACGCGATGTGGTTGCTCGCGTTGGTAGAGGTTCCCCTCCGTTACGCGAGGCTCTTTATCACGGAAAGCATGCAAGAGTTCAACGGGTCTTCGCGGCATCATAGACGGCAGAGTTCACCAGCGCCGCCACCAGCCTCTCCGCCAGATGTAGCCGCGCGGAGTCCAGAACCAGCGGCCCGGCTCCCAGACATAGCCTCGGCGTGGCAATGGCACCATTTCGTAGGGTGGCACCGGTGGTGGGGGGCGAATGATCGTGAGGGGAGGCGGTGCAATCACGACAGGCGGAGGTGGCGGCGCGACCACGACTGGTGGTGGAACGACAACTGGAGGTCCAGCATAAATCCACGGCCTGGCCTCCGCCGGAGCGGCACTCAGCATGGTCGCGGCGAAAGCCGCGGCCCGCAACTTCCATCTGACGCTATCAGGCATTGTCCTGGTCCACTCTGAACACGCGATGATGCTTTATAGCACGATGCCCGTGAAACGGGCATGGGTCCGTCTCACTCGCGAAGACGCGCAGGCAATGAAAACGCGAACGATAGAGGACGCCCAAACCAGCCTTTCTGCATTTTTGATGCCTCTTGACACCATGCACGGAGTTCCCAGATTGAATTTGCCGGCCGCCGAAGGGGTCGGCAGACAGAACTATCAGTTTTGATCTTGTGTCCATGTTGCTCAAAGGAGGATATGGCTATGAGAGCCACCGTTGATTTTGCTCCCCTGTTCCGTTCGAGCGTGGGTTTTGACAGAATGCTCAATGCCCTTGATCTCGCCAGCCGGATTCCGACGGTCGATAACTGGCCGCCTTACGATATCGTCAAGACCGGTGAGGATGATTACCGGATCGACATGGCGGTTGCCGGACTTGCCGAGAATGACCTTACGATCACACAGGAGCGTAATACTCTTGTCGTGACGGGACGAAAGGCGCAAGAGCCGCAAAGCGCCGCCGAATATCTCCATCGGGGTATTGCGGGCAGAGAATTCGAACGCCGCTTCGATCTGGCCGAGCATATGAAAGTCACCGATGCGCACTTCGAGAACGGACTTCTGTCCATTACCCTGAAACGTGAGATACCCGAAGCGATGAAGCCGCGTCGTATCGCGATTACGTCCTCTGCAACACGTGCGGAGGAAGCCGTGCCCCAGATCGAGGCTCGGAAAGAGGCAGCCTGATGGCGTGACGAAAACTCTCCCCCGGCCATTCATCCGGCCGGGGGAGAATCTCGAAAGGTCCTGAGCGTGAAGAGGACGAAAATATCTCTGTCGTGCGCTGCTCTGGGCTTGTCTCTACTGAGCCAGTCGGGCGCACATTGAAGCGTCCCGGGTTTCCCGGAGGCCATTTGGTTTGAGTCACGCAGCCATATCGATGATCTCGAGGGCTGCATAGTAGTTGGCTTCGGCCTCGGCGGGTGGGATATAGCCGATGGGGCCAAAGAGGCGATGGTTATTGAACCAATCGACCCAGCGCAATGTTGCCATTTCCACGGCCGATACGGTCGGCCAGGAAGGCTGCCGCCAGATGACCTCGGCCTTGTAGAGGCCGTTGATGGCCTCGGCCAGGGCATTGTCATAGGAGTCCCCGACGCTGCCGACCGAGGGTACCAGATCGGCCTCGGCCAGGCGCTGGGTGTAATTCATGGCGAGGTATTGGACGCCCCTGTCACTATGGTGGATCAAGCCATCCTCGGGTCCGGGCCTGCGGGCATGGATCGCCTGCTCCAGGGCGTCCAGCACGAAGCCGGCGGTGGCTGACGTGCTGACCTTCCAGCCGACGATGCGCCGGGCATAGGCGTCGATCACGAAGGCGACATAGACGAAGCCGGCCCATGTGTGGACGTAGGTGAAATCGACCACCCACAGGGCATTCGGCCGGCTCACGCGGAATGCGCGGTTCACCTTGTCCAGCGGGCACGGAGCCTTGGGATTGCTGATGGTCGTGACCGTCCTCTTCCCTCGCCGAATGCCGGCTAGGCCCATGGCACGCATCAGGCGTTCCACGGTGCATTTGGCCACCTCAATGCCTTCACGGCGCATCTGATGCCAGACTTTGCGCGTCCGTAGAGCTTTGAACTGGCGTCATATACCCGCTTGATCTCGTCCTTCAGTTCGTCGTCGCGCCGGGCACGCGCAGGCCGCCTGGCGGGGTCCGCCAGACGGACAGCATGTTCGTGATAGGAGGATGGGGCAATCGCCAGTTCGCGGCAGATCGGCTCGATACCCAAGTCCTCGCGATGGGCGTCGATGAACGCCATCATCATTTCCCGCGGCGGTCGAGCTCCGCCATCGCAAAATACGCCGATGCCTTGCGCAGGATCTCGTTGGCGCGGCGCAACTCCTTGACCTCGCGCTCAAGTTCCTTGAGCCGAACGCGTTCGTCACCAGCTTGCCCCGCCGGTCCCGCTCGCCGCCTGGCCTCATCGCGGCACCAGCGGCGCAAGGTCTCCGCCGTGCAACCGATCTTGGCAGCAATCGATGTCATCGCAGCCCATTCCGACCCGTAATCGGCCCGATGCTCCCCAACCATACGGACCGCACGCTCACGGACCTCAGGCGAAAATCTCTGGCTCATCGTGTTCATCATAGCTCCTTCTCACAGATAGGAGCCTCCGCGAAACCCGGGACGCTTCACATGCTGGTGATATTGTCCGGACGGCTGCAACATCGTTCGATGCGAGGGCGACTGAGGGAACGTCCACAATCCCCAAAACCGGGGCTCGCACTCATTACGAAGACGGTACGGGTGATATGCTGGTTGACAGCTTGAACGCAAGCCAGTTGGATCAGAACTACAAGGGGCCGGTCTATTATCCCGGACAACCCATTCCGCCGTTCCGGCCCATCGACACAGATCATCTGGCACAGTCAGGGTCACAGACGGCGAAGAAGACGTCCTCATCGCACGGGACGTAATGGGGATTTGAGTAAAGGCGGTGTTATAGACCGCCTTTACCTCGATTCTTCAGGATGAAGACCGTTCAGGCTCACAGCGGGCCGCAGGATTATCTTCGAGATGCGCCTGTTCCCTGGCATCGCGCGCGACACGCGCATCCTGCTCGCGGACCAGCCAGTAGACGACGCCCAGCGCCAGAACAGCCGCCGAGAGAGCGAATAGTTCCATGGCAGTCACGTCATGCAGATCCAGCAGGATGAATTTGCGGGCAATCGCCAGGAGGGCGATCAGGACGATGGTCCGCACCCGGATGACGTTCTCATGCTGGGCAAGAACGACCAGCAGGGAGTGTTTGAACTCAAGGGCGATGATAACAGTAAAGATTGCGCCAAAAATCGCCTGGAAGATCGTCTGGTTGATCGGATCGATTCCGACATCGACGACCAGATGCCATACCGCGCCGATCAGATGAATCGTCGCGATGGCGGTGACCAGCATGATGAGCGCAATCAGGGTCAGAATGATCGCCTGTTCAAAACGCTCGTAGAATGTCAGGCCCCTGAACAGCTTGATGAAGCGGGACCAGTCCCTGCTCTGCCAGGAACGTTTCATGGAGAGGTCTTCCATAGCCGTTTTCCGATCTATTAATTGCGTTATAGTTCCCACGCCCTGGGGCTGGTTTTTCTTTTAGAGCCCGATCCGAAAGTTTTTGAACAATACCAGCCTGTTGTGATTCATCCGTCTTTGCGAAGAGATGGAGTGAATGGTGACATGGACTGGTATTGCCCGACGTGAACATAGCCGGGAAGGGTTGCGATATCCATCGGATATGACGGACGGGGAGTGGGCTTTGATCATGCCATTTGTACCCCCGGCGAAACGGGGCGGTCGCCCCCGCACTACGGATATGCGCGAGGTGGTCAACGCGATGCTCTACATAGCCTCGGCCGGGTGTGCGTGGCGCCTGCTGCCGAAATGCTTTCCGCCGGTCTCGACCGTCAGGCGCTATTTTTACGCCTGGCGTGGTGCCGGAGTGTTCGAAGTCATGAATACGGTGCTGGTCATGAGCCTGCGCGAGATCGAGGGGCGTGAAGCCTCTCCGAGCGCGGGCGTGATTGACAGCCAGTCGGTGAAAACCACGGAAAGTGGCGGGCTTTCGGGCTATGACGCGGGGAAGAAGGTCAAGGGCCGCAAGCGCCATATTGTGACGTGTAGAAGTTTGCACTTAATCTGACGGACGGCTTGAAGTGGCCGGCGTGGATGCTACGCGTTCATGTGGTGTTCGACGTGGCGCCCGATATCTTTTTCGACTCACTATAGGGCGAATTGGGTACTGGGCCCCCCCTCGAGGTCGACGGTATCGATAAGCTTGATCCAGGGCCGCGACCGCACCGACACGCCCCAAACAGACCTCGGCGACCATGCGGTCGAAACCTGCGCGCGTTACGCCGCCCGCTGCCGAGCAGCCCAGATCGTCGTCGATCACGTCAATCGTCTGCCAGCCCAGCTGGGCGAGCCGTTCGCGCATGGCATATTGCAAGGCGCGGCTTTCCCGGTTGTGCTGCACCTGGTGCGCGGATGATTGCCGCACATACAGAATTGCCCTGCGCTCCAGATGACGCGGGCTGATCTTGTCACGGCTCATCGCAGGCCTCCTGCACGACACCGGGTCCGCGACTGCGTACGTGATCGAGGATCAGGCGAGCCATCATCGACTGTAGATCGTTCCGCGCCTGCTGGGGGAGGTCCCTCCAGATCAGGTTCGGACTGGGCCGATCGGCTTTCTTGTCGTCGAACAGATCCGGCTGCGCCGATATGGTCCCCACACGGGAGCGCTGTCGTCCGTCGTGTCGCATGGTCCTCTCTCCGATTCCGGTCAGGAGAGAAGCCTGCGACGGTTTCAGATGGGTCCGACGACAAAAAGCCCGTCAGCAACGATTGCAGATCGTAAAGCGCTCCCAGGGACACGGTCGGATCCGGGGCCAGCCGCATCCCGGCGCAAGCCGCGCGATCAAGCATCCACGCCGGCAATTCAAGGAGCCTGACCCCTCCCGTGTCAGACAGGCGACAGCGGGAAAGGACTTGGCCGCCCCGCTCAATCATGTCCTCGACGCACACCCGACGCCCAAACCAAGGGTGCCAGGGGTAGAGAACCTCCCGCTCGTCGGTATTATGGGTCTTGCAGAGCCGCGTTCTAGTCGGCCCGCCAGTCCTCGATGACCGTCCGAGCGTGGGCGATGTTACGGAACAGATGCTCATTGAGGCATTCGTCGCGGAACCGGCCGTTGAAGCTCTCGACGAACCCGTTCTGCTGCGGCTTGCCCGGTGCGATATAGTGCCACAGCACCGATCGCTTCTGCTGCCAGGCCAGGATCGCGTTCGATGTCATCTCGGTGCCATTGTCGCTAACGATCATCAGCGGCCAGCCGCGATGCTCGCCGATCCGGTCGAGTTCACGACCGAGGCGTTCGCCTGATAACGAGGTGTCCGCCACCAGCGCCAGACATTCGCGCGTGTAGTCGTCGACCACCGTCAGCACCCGGAAGCGCCGTCCGTTGTTCAATGCATCCGAGACGAAATCCAGGCTCCAGCGCTGGTTCGGCCCGTCGGGCAGCATCATCGGCGAGCGCGTGCCCAGCGCCCGTTTCCGGCCGCCACGCTTGCGGACCGACAGCCCCTCTTCGCGATACAGCCGGAACAGCTTCTTGTGGTTCATCGTCATTCCTTCCCGGCCGAGCAGGATATGCAGTCGCCGGTAGCCAAATCGCCGTCGCTCCCCAGCCAGTTCGCGCAGCCGCCCGCGCGCTGCGGCATCATCCGGGCGGCGTGACGCATAGCGCCAGGTCTTCGGGTCCATGCCGATCAGCCGGCAGGCCCGTCGCTGCGAATACTCTTTCTCCCGGATCGCCCAGGTCACGGCTTCCCGCCGCAAACCGGGCGTCACGAGTTTTTTGCCAGTAGTTCCTTCAGCGTCGAGACGTCCATCACGCTCTCCGCCAGAAGCCGCTTCAGCTTCGCGTTCTCTTCTTCAAGAGCCTTGAGGCGCCGCGCTTCCGACACCTCCATCCCGCCGTATTTCGACCGCCAGGTGTAGAAGGTCGCGTCACTGATCCCGTGCTTGCGGCACAGATCCGCAGCCGTAGCGCCCGCCTGATGCTCTTTCAGGACCCCGATAATCTGGTCCTGCGTAAATCGCGCTTTCTTCATCGTCTGTCTCCAGTGGACAGACCTTACTTCAATGCGAGGGCATTTCAGGGGGCAAGGTCAAGCGCTACACGGGCGCAGTGGACCAGGTCCGCCTCGCCCGCGAGGCGATGGAGCGGATCGCCCGTGTAAAACTCAATCCCGGTATTTGTAAAACACCGAGCCAAGATACAGAAATGTAAGGGTATTTTACGCCTTGGCGTCCCATAGGGGATTCGAACCCCTGTTGCCGCCGTGAGAGGGCAGTAAAAAGACATTCAGCGCTTAGAAAAAACCACAGAAACCCTTTCTTTCCAATCTATTAGTATCACCACATATCACTGCTTGTCACCTTAAATCTCCCCCATGTTGGCTCATAAATGGCTCACGCCTTAGCGGAAGTGACCTTGACTGGTGTCAAAATATCTTTAGATGGAGGGCATCCGTTCCATACCGATGATTGATGTCCAAGCTTCCCGATTCCGTCCGTCCTGCTATCCTGACATATCCGCAGGCGGCTGAATATCTTGGTATCTCCCCCGGACGCCTTCGGAATCTAAAATGGATGGGGATGGGTCCAAGGTCGGTAACATACGGCAAGAGAGACATTAGATTCCGTATTGCTGACCTTGATGAATGGTTGGGCGTGAAGGCTGGCGTCATGCCCCCGCCAGAGCCAGCGCGTAAGCGACCCAAGCGTCCTCGGCGGGGTGTTACGCTTTGGGAGGCTTTTGTCGTGCTTGGAGTGCTCGCTGGAATTTTGGCATTGTTGAGATTGCTCGGATTGCATTAGGTGAGAGCCGGAACTGCCTTCACCAGCTCACGAAGCTGCAACCCTCTGTATCGTTCTCAGACCAACGCCATATTCTTTGGCCAGCAGTGCCCCGGTCTCATTGCCATAGCGTTCTCGGATGGCTTTTCGGGCCTGCTTGCTGAGCTTGGGCTTTCGTCCCATTTTTACGCCACTGGCTATGGCTCTGCGCCTTCCCGACTGAGTACGGTCAATAATGATGGCACGCTCGAACTCTGCGAAGGATGCGAGCAGGTTCATGGTCAGGCTTCCCATCATGTCGTCCCTGATGGTGCCCACGCCATGAATGGTGATGGCCACACCCTGAGTGCGGAGAGTCTGGATGACCGTCAGGATATCGAGGGTGGACCTACCCAACCGGTCGAGCTTCATGACTACAAGCTCATCCCCGGACTGTATTTTCCTCAGTATCCTGCCAAACTGCGGGCGGCCGTCCGACCGGATGACCCCCGAAATCTTCTCTTTGAAAATACTGGCCTTGGGCACACCGAGTGCCGCCAAAGCGTCTTCCTGTTCCTTCAAATCCTGTCCCAGTGTCGAGACTCTGCAATATCCATATTTCATGCCAATTTCCCCCTGCAATTCTGGCGGGGATTTATGGCGGTGCTTTTCTGGCTGTTTTCTGCGGAAATAATAAACCGCCATATTTCCCAATCTATGGCGGTATTATACCAAAAAGATAGTAAGTTTTTTGGATTATTATAATCAATATCGTGCGGACAATATTTATTCGTTCTCAAATATCTTCTGTTCCGCTCGCTGGTCCCATCGTATTTGTAACGGCGTAACGCCACGGTATGCGCCAACGTGAATGTGCGGTGCTCTCGCAAAGCCGTTATTCCCATCAAGAGCTACAATCTGGCCTGCGGTCACGTGGTCACCAATTTTGACACGAATATCAGTGACATGCGCATACACGATGATAACATCGTCGGACCGTTTGAAAACGATAAAACTGGGTAAAGTAGGTTGCAAATGCCCCGGCGTATTCGTCACGGGATTTCTGTAAATCCCAACAACCTCACCGTTCATTGGGGAGAGCACGGGAGCGTGCCACCCGTACCAGTCGGGATTGTGTTTTCCATCAGATTTAAAAAGCCGAAAATAACCTGAGTCCTTGTCTGCAAAGCCTCCTAGAATCAAACAGTCCGTGCCGAGCGCGTCTCCTAGTTCTGTTACCTCGCCCTCTGGATGATCTACACAAGTGAAGCGTCGATCGAACAAAGGAGAGACAACAACTGATTCTATTGCCGCTCCAGGGGCGACGACAGCCTTTCCGAACAAGTTTGGCGCACCAGGAAACTTGGGGAAGGGAACTGCGACTGCGGGTTGAGTGGCGGTTATGAACAGACCCGTTATGTAAATTGGGAACGACAGCCATAAGCGACCTGAGAATCTCATTTCTTCATTACCTTCGTGAGGATCTTTCGATGGCACATTGTCAATGTGCTTACGCCGCGCTCCGTGGAGTAGTCCCCCTTTGTTGTCAGTAAGGACGAGTCAGGGTTGCGATAGCAAGATTTTGTAACGGCAGGAGTATGGTATCAAGCTTAAAAAACAGTCAGAATGATTGTGCTATCGTCCCAAAAACACCTGTTTTGGAAATAGGCGAAATCCGCATGGCTACGATTCCTGTCCTGCAATTCTGATACGGGGATTGCGGGACGGATGTCAGGAGTTCATCGCCCGCCAGGCGGTCATCTTCGAGACGTGCAGGAGCTTGCCCACCTCGCGGGCGGACAGTCCCTGCGCCTTGAGCCGACGCGCCTGAGCGATGGCGTCGTCGGGGAGGGCCGGTTTCCGGCCGAGACGGGTGCCTTTGGCTTTGGCGGTTTCCAGCCCCGACAGCACGCGCTCCCGGATGATGTTGCGTTCGAACTCCGCGAACCCTGCGAGCAGGAGCAGGAACAACCGGCCACCGGCGCCCGACGTGTCGATGCCCAGATTGAGGATGCGCACGGATATTCCGCGCTTTTTGAGCAGGTCGATGAGGGTCAGCACATCGAGTGCGTTGCGTCCCAGGCGGTCGAGCTTGACCACGGTCAGGCTATCCCCGGCCTGTAATCGCCTGACCAGCTTCCGGAGAGGTGGACCCCATTTTTCAGACAGGGGGTTAAGCTATAGACCGGCCTGAGAGAGGACGGGTTTATGGGCAAGGTTACGCGGAAACGGTATTCGGGTGAGTTCAAGTCGCGGGTGGCGCTGGAGGCGATCCGGGGCGACCAGACGCTGGCGGAATTGGCGTCGAAACACGGCGTGCACCAGACGATGATCGCCCAATGGAAGCGCCAGGCGATCGAGGGTATGGCGACAACCTTCTCTGGCAAGCAGACGCCAGAGGCGGCGGCCAGTCCTGCCGATGTGGAGAAGCTGCACGCCAAGATCGGGCAGTTGCTGGTGGAACGGGATTTTTTGCGGGATGCCTCTGTGCGGTTGGGCGTGTTCAGAGGCGGCAAATGATCGACCTGAAACGGCCTCGGTTGTCGGTGGTGCGGCAGTGCACGCTGCTGCAGCTCAACCGGTCGAGTGTCTATTACCGACCGGTACCGGAGAGCGACGCCAATCTTGCGTTGATGCGGTTGATCGACGCGCAGTTTCTGGAGACGCCGTATTACGGGTCACGGCAAATGGCACGGCATCTTTGCCGTCTCGGACATGATGTGTAGAAGTTTGCACTTAATCTGACGGACGGCTTGAAGTGGCCGGCGTGGATGCTACGCGTTCATGTGGTGTTCGACGTGGCGCCCGATATCTTTTTCGCGGGCGTGGTGGGCTGCGTCAAGGAAGGTTTGCATCGGGGTTTTGCCGAAGCAGTATCGTCCCTGGTGGGTGCGATTGCGGTTGAAGTCATCCATCCATTCGTCGAGGTCTGCCTGGAGTTCGTGGATGCTGTCGTAGATCTTGCGGCGAAAAGTGACACGATAGAACTCGTCGAGCATGGTCTTGTGGAAGCGCTCGACGATGCCGTTGGTCTGCGGGCTGCGCGCCTTGGTGCGGGTATGGTCGATGTTCTCCACCGCCAGATAGAGTTCGTATTCATGGCGTCATGAGAGCCCAGATACCGATATCACGATATGTCGCCCGTTCGATCCGACGCGATGAGAACACGCCGTTCGCATAGGCGTAAATCAGCAGCGCCAGCATCAGGCGCGGATGATACTGCGCCTTGCCGCCAGTCCGCACAGGAACGGAAAATGCCCTCAACGGCACCCGCTCTACCGCCGCCACGATGAAATGCGCCACATCGTCCGACGGCAGCCATGACTTCAGATCCGGCGGCAGAAGATACGGCTGCGATCGATCAAACGGAATGAAGCTGCTCATCCTGAAAGCTTACCGCAGATCGCCAGAGCCAGGTACCCCAACCCGACAGCCTGCTAGAGGCCTATCCATTCCCACCGGTTCGCGGACATGCCCCCCCCCGGATCGGTGCCCTGGCGAGCATCCCTGTCCGACCGTATGGAGCCATCCGGCCGGATGGCTCCAGCGCAGGGCCCAACCGGAAAAGATCCCATGCTGGACACGACCCAGACCGCCCGCGACCCCCTGCTGTGGAATCCCGACATCGCCCCCCTGCCCCGGCAGAAACGGGACTGGACATGGATCACCCTCGCCGCCGTCTGGATGGGCATGGTCCATAACGTGGTCGCCTACGAGGCCGCGGCCGGCCTCATGGCCATCGGCTTCTCCGCCATGCAGTGCCTGCTCATCGTCTGGACGGCCTATTGCTCGCTGTTCGTCGCCATGTGGTTCAATGCCCGCGCGGGCACCGAATGGGGCATTCCCTTCTGCGTCCTGATCCGCGCCGCCTTCGGCCCGCGCGGCGCCGTCATCCCCGTCGCCATCCGCGCCGTGGTCGCCATCTTCTGGTTCTCGGTCCAGTCCTATGCGGCCTCGCAGGCGCTCGACGCCATCGCCGCCAGCCTGTGGCCGGACTGGAGCAGCCTGCACCTTCCCGACGGCACGGCGCTCGGCCCCTGGCTGGCGGTGACGATGATCTGGGGCCTGCACGCCCTCGTCGCCGCCCATGGCATACACCGCATCCGCAATTTCGAACTGGTCGCCGGCCCGCTGGTCCTTGTCGTCGCCGGCGCCGCCGCCCTCTGGGCCATCAGGATCTGCCACGGCACCGGCCCACTCTTCGCCATCCCGTCCACGCTGCACGGGTCGGCCCTGTTCCTCAAGGGCGGGGCCGCCGTCACCAGCATCATCGGCATATGGGCATCGTTCGCGGTCAACATCCCCGACCTCAGCCGCTTCGTCCGCTCGCAGCGAGACCAGGCCATTGGCCAGCTCATCGGCCTGCCGGTCACCGCCGTCATCTTCACGCCCATGAGCATTCTCATCACCTCGGCCACCCTGGTGATGTTCGGAAAACCGATCTGGAACCCGGTCGAAATCCTGATGCGGATCCACAACACGCCGCTCACGCTCGCCGGCGGCATCACGATCATCGTCGCGGCCCTGTCGGTCAACGTCGCCGGCAACATCGTCCCCGCCGCCTACGACCTGCTCAGCCTGTTCCCCCGCCGGCTCGATTTCGACCGCGCGGGCATCACGGTCATCCTGCTCGGCCTGTTCGTCGCCCCCTGGCTGTGGTTCGACCATCCGCAGACGGTCTTCGCCTTGCTCGGCCTGCTTTCGGCGGTGCTGGCACCCATCACCGGGATCATGCTGGCCGACTACTATCTGGTCCGCCGCCAGACGATCGACCTCGCGCAGCTCTACTCATTCTCCGGCCTCTATGCGGGCCGGCGGGGCTGGCGCCCGTCCGCCCTGGCGGCTACCGGCCTGACCCTGCTGCTGCTGCTGCCCCCCGCCCTGCTGCCGGCCGGCACCCTCCCGGGGCAGGATGCCATCAACGCGGTATCCTGGTTCCTGGGCATTGCGACGGGCGCACTGCTATACACCGGCTTCAACCGCCACCCTCTTCACAGACCGAATGACCTGTGAAGAGGGGCATGATCACATCAGACTACGATGATCATCATTTCTTCTGCTGCGTCGGTTTCGCCGGGGCAGCCGGGGCAGCCGGGGCAGCCGGGGCAGCCGGGGCCAGGGTCTCGATAAAATCCTGCGACACGAAGACAAGCCCGTTCAGGGCCTGATCCAGCGCCTCGGCCGCCTGGGCCGGCTGGCGTCCCTCAACGAACACTGTCGCCCGGTTGACCGCACCCTCGGTCTGATCCAACGGCGCCAGCGCGACAATGAAATCGACATCCTCGCCAACGACCTGCATCGTCTGGGCGGCGCCCTTGCTGTCGCCGGCCTTCAACTGATCGTTGGCCTTGGCGACCGCGGCCTTCTTTTCAGGTGACAGAATATCGCTGGCGATAAACGCGCCGCCGACCGGAACCCAGTCGATCGGCGTGCTCGTCACCGGATGGTTCGACGGCAGCGGATGCTGCGGAGCAGGCTGAAGCGCGCTTTCCGCCACATTGTAGCGCTTTTCGGCCTTACGCGCCGCTTCCAGGCGCTTCTGCGCGTCATAGAGCGGCGGCACCGCCTGATCGACTTTTCCCTGCGCGACAAGCTGCCGAGCCGTCACGATATCGGTCAGGGCCTGCTCCCCGTCATGGGAGAGATGATGGAGCGCGCGCTCGGCCTTGAACTTCTCCCACGTCGCATGAAGCGACGCCGCCTGCGACAGCGAGGGCGCGAAGCCCAGGGCGGCGACGACCGCCAGCGTGGCAACATTTCGCATAGCTGATATCCTTCTCGTCCGTTAGAGTCATATTTAACATAATGTTTCTGGCACTCCGAGGACAAGGCAAGTCAAGATACGTCCCCGACCACCCATGCATAACGAAGCCGCGATTAATACGGCGTTGCCTCCCGCCGGAGCGCCCCAGCGGCGAAGCCTGAATTCCATCCCGGACCCACCGTAAGACGGACGATGCCATGCGCAACGAGCCGGCACGGAAGCATGACACTGCACCGGAAAAGTCGTGACCCTGCCCCGTGGAATGCCCTCGTTTTTGAGTAAGGTCTGTCCAACCGGAGACAGGCCATGAAGAGATCACGTTTCACGCAGGACCTGAAGCGTCCCGGGTTTCGCGGAGGCTCCTATCTGTGAGAAGGAGCTATGATGAACACGATGAGCCAGAGATTTTCGCCTGAGGTCCGTGAGCGTGCGGTCCGTATGGTTGGGGAGCATCGGGCCGATTACGGGTCGGAATGGGCTGCGATGACATCGATTGCTGCCAAGATCGGTTGCACGGCGGAGACCTTGCGCCGCTGGTGCCGCGATGAGGCCAGGCGGCGAGCGGGACCGGCGGGGCAAGCTGGTGACGAACGCGTTCGGCTCAAGGAACTTGAGCGCGAGGTCAAGGAGTTGCGCCGCGCCAACGAGATCCTGCGCAAGGCATCGGCGTATTTTGCGATGGCGGAGCTCGACCGCCGCGGGAAATGATGATGGCGTTCATCGACGCCCATCGCGAGGACTTGGGTATCGAGCCGATCTGCCGCGAACTGGCGATTGCCCCATCCTCCTATCACGAACATGCTGTCCGTCTGGCGGACCCCGCCAGGCGGCCTGCGCGTGCCCGGCGCGACGACGAACTGAAGGACGAGATCAAGCGGGTATATGACGCCAGTTCAAAGCTCTACGGGACGCGCAAAGTCTGGCATCAGATGCGCCGTGAAGGCATTGAGGTGGCCAAATGCACCGTGGAACGCCTGATGCGTGCCATGGGCCTAGCCGGCATTCGGCGAGGGAAGAGGACGGTCACGACCATCAGCAATCCCAAGGCTCCGTGCCCGCTGGACAAGGTGAACCGCGCATTCCGCTTGAGCCGGCCGAATGCCCTGTGGGTGGTCGATTTCACCTACGTCCACACATGGGCCGGCTTCGTCTATGTCGCCTTCGTGATCGACGCCTATGCCCGGCGCATCGTCGGCTGGAAGGTCAGCACGTCAGCCACCGCGGGCTTCGTGCTGGACGCCCTGGAGCAGGCGATCCATGCCCGCAGGCCCGGACCCGAGGATGGCTTGATCCACCATAGTGACAGGGGCGTCCAATACCTCGCCATGAATTACACCCAGCGCCTGGCCGAGGCCGATCTGGTACCCTCGGTCGGCAGCGTCGGGGACTCCTATGACAATGCCCTGGCCGAGACCATCAACGGCCTCTACAAGGCCGAGGTCATCTGGCGGCAGCCTTCCTGGCCGACCGTATCGGCCGTGGAAATGGCAACATTGCGCTGGGTCGATTGGTTCAATAACCATCGCCTCTTTGGCCCCATCGGCTATATCCCACCCGCCGAGGCCGAAGCCAACTACTATGCAGCCCTCGAGATCATCGATATGGCTGCGTGACTCAAACCAAATGGCCTCCGGGAAACCCGGGACGCTTCACTCTCCTGTTCGATCTGGCGCGTCCGCTTGATGAACTCGAGAAAATGCTGCTCGAAACCTTCTCCGGAATGACCTTGAAAATGATCGATGTATTCGAGCGCCATCACGTCGGAAAAAGATACTTGCGCAGCAATTACAAGGACGCCTTGAAATCTCTCGAGGCAAAAGGATCAATAACTGCATCACCGCCTGCACAAAATAGACGTCGAAACACATTCGCTGACAATATTCTGATAGAATTTCCTTGAAGAATAGCGAAGCGGCAGGTATCGTGCTGTGTGTCGTCACCCTGAACCGTCCTGCCCGGACAACGCGGATTTCACTCTCACACGATAATGCTCTGTGATGCGCGCCATCAGCCATCACAGGCTCATGGCGCAAGGCATCCCGGACCCATTTCGTCGGTGTCGAAGTGCCAATACCCACATTCTTAGCAATCCGCTCACGCGACAGATCGCTGCTTAGAGTCAGACACACAGCTTCACGTCTGAACTCCGCCTTGTAAACACGTCCTATTCCAGTTCCCCTTCATAACCATATAGTCTGTGGTAAAGGTCCGGAACACAACCATGACACGCCCACATCCTTCGCGTAAGTGTCCGCTTCCAGGACATGGGCTGCCGGCGGTCTTTCGGCGTTTTCGCCAATCATGACGGCTTCAGGGCGGCGCGTTGGGCCGCGATCCATTGCGTAACTCGCTGGTCCAGCATGTCCAGCGGCAGTGCGCCGCCGCCCAGGATTTCGTCGTGGAAGGCGCGGATATCGAATTTGGGGCCCAGCGCTTTCTGCGCCCTGGCGCGAAGATCCAGGATTTCGAGTTGGCCCAGCTTGTAGCCCAGCGCCTGGCCTGGCCAGGCGATGTAGCGGTCGGTTTCGGCCTGCATGCCGGGTTCGCTTTCCGATGGATGGGCGCGGAAGAACGCGATCATCTGCGGGCGCGTCCAGTGCAGATAGTGCACGCCGGTATCCAGAACCAGCCGGTCGGCGCGCAGCAGTTCGCCGTTCAGCCAGCCATATTCGTTATAGGCGTCCTTGTAGAACCCGTAATCCTTCGCCAGCCGTTCCGCGTACAGCGCCCATCCCTCGACATAGGAATTATAGCTGCCCTGCTGGCGGAAAGGCGGCAGGGGCAGGGTCTGGGCCAGGGCGATCTGCAGATGGTGGCCGGGAATGCCCTCGTGATAGGCGGTGTCCTCGATCGTGTACAGGTCGCGATGCGCGAAATCCCCGGTATTGACGAACACGATGCCGGGGCGCGACCCGTCGGGCGTACCCTGGTGGTATTCGGCGTCCGGCGCCTCGGCCTCGCGGTAGGTTTCGACCGCCTGCACCTTCACGTCCGCCTTGGGCAGCGTGCCGAACAGCCTGGGCAGTTCGGGCCGCATTCCGGCGATATAGGTGCGGTAGCGGTCCAGGATTTCCTCGCGCGAGGTCGCGAACAGCTTATGGTCGGTCTGGACCGACGCCCGTAGCGCCGCGAGGTCCGCGAAGCCCAGCCGGTGCGCGACATCGGTCATCTGCTTTTCGATCCGCGCGACTTCGGCCAGGCCCAGGGCGTGGATCGCGGCGGGGGTCATGGTGCTGGTGGTCTGCTGGCGGATGGCGAAGCGATAGCGCGCGGTCCCGTCGGGCAGCGCCCAGATCCCGTCCTGCGCCCGGCCGTGCGGCGCGTAGTCCTTTTCGACGAAATCGGCCGTCTTCTCGAACGCCGGGCGGACCTCGCGATCGACGGCGGCGATGATCTGCGCCCGCAGCGCCGCCTGCTGGTCCGCCGGAATCGTCGCCGGAAAATGCAGGGCCGGCTGTCCGAACACATTGTCCGTCCCGGCCGGGGACGCGATGCCGCGCAATTGCGGAATCGCCTTTTCCAGCAGGAAGCGCGGCGGCATCAGATGGTCCGCCATGCCGGCCCGCGCGCTGTCGACCACCGCCTGCAGGACCGCCGGAATGGCGTGCAGGCGGGCGATGTAATCCTGATAGTGTCTGACGGAATCGAACGGAATGCTGGACACGAAACCAGCCAGTTGCAACGGCACCCCATTGATCTGGTCGATCGGCATTTCATAAATCTTCAGCCGGATCGCCTCCCGGTCGATCGCCAGTTGCTGGAGCATCATCTGGCGGCTGAGGCGGTTCTGTTCCGACAATCCCGCCGTTCCGAAGGCCGTGAACCGCGTCTGGAAGTCCTTCAGCGCGCGGTCCTGAACCGCGACATGGGCCAGCGACATGTCGGACCAGCGATCATTATAGCGGTCGTCCCCGATGGTCGTCGCCAGTTCCGGGCTCTCGCGCAACTGCCATTCCCATTGCTGCGCCAGCAGGGCCTGAAAGGACGCGTTCCGGTCTTCGGCCGCGTGCGCCAGGCCGGGAAAGAGGGCGATCGAGGCCAGGAGGAGTCTTTTCAAGAACGTGCCCTTTCGGTTGACAGACCGCAGGATCGTGCCGAAGGGGGAACGTGTTGGCAAGAAGGGGTGCCCTGGTGGGGGTTGTTTGTTCTTTTTTGAAAAAAAGAACCAAAAAACTTTTGGTCTGTTCAGGGGTTTTGTGCCGGGTGCATACCGGGACCCGGAACGAATCAAAGTCTTTTTGCTTCTTTTTCTTCAGAAAAAGAAGGCTTCACCGCGCAATCCTCCGACACGCGGCAGCGCCGAGGCCGATGGCAAGGAACGTCACGGCAATGAACCCGAACATCCAGCCGATTCCGCGATGCAGCAGCGGGCCGCCGATCATGGGACCGGCGATGGTTCCCAGTCCGAACAGCAGCAGCATTTCGCTGGCCACCTGTTCCGACGGCCGGTGGGGCGCCTGCAGGGTGGTGATGCCGACGCACAGAGTGTACAGCGGATATTGCGCGAAGCCGAACGCCCCCAGCAGCAGGATCAGCCCGGCGCGGGGCCATTGCGGCGCAAGAACCAGCGGCATACACACGGCGACGCCCAGCAGGGCCACCCCGGTCAGCAGCCAGCGCCGGCCGATCCGTGCGGTCAGGAAGCTGACCGGCGTATTGGCCACGGCACCGCCCAGCGTGTTCGCGGCCAGCATCATGCGTCGTCCCGTGCATGCCCAGTCCCGCCACCATGCCGAATACGGGGCCGAGCCCGCCCAGCACGCCGGTGATCGTCCCGGCGCCCAGGCAGTCGAACGCGCCCAGCGGCGAGAGCGCGATCACGCGCCCGATTTCCGCATGGAACGCCAACGGCGCCGGCGGCAGCGCCGTGCGCTCGAGGAACACCGGGACGATCGACGCCAGCACGGCCGCGCTGGTCAGCACGAAGGGGGCCTCGCCCAGCGGATCGAGCAGGTTGAGGCTGAGGGTGCCGGCCAGCGACGCCACCAGCACCACGGCCAGGTAACTGGCAAACGCGGCATTCGCGCCCGTTCGCGCGATCAGCCATCCCTCGACCAGGGCGGACAGGCCGCCGAAGCAGAATCCGATTACCATCCGCAGCCCGATCCAGACCGCATTGAACGGCAGGAACCACAGCAGCATGGCGGACAGGCCGGACAGGCCCGCGAGCGTGGAAAACGTGGCAAAGGGCCCCAACGCGCTGGTGACGCGCCCGACCACCCAGCAGGCCAGCACGAAGCCCAGCGACCATGACGCGGAATACAGCCCGACCACCAGGAGGAACATGGCGACCCGCAGGCGCGAAACGAGGCGCCCGTCCTGGTGACCGGTCATGGGGGTCTCCCCTTCTTTTTTTGAAGAAAAAGAAGCAAAAAGACTTTTATTCGTTCACGTCTTCGTATGCGCCCAGCATGAAATCCCTGAACCGGTCGAACGTTTTTCGGTTCTTCCTTTCAAAAAGGAACGCCCTTGTCCTGATCAGCGGCGGCCGGGGCTCGGCGCCGTCGCCGGTGCCATCCTCGTCTTCATCCTCGTCGTCTTCATCCTCGTCCTCTTCCTCGCCGGGCGGCGG
This sequence comes from Gluconacetobacter diazotrophicus PA1 5, assembly GCF_000067045.1. Lineage (NCBI taxonomy): Bacteria > Pseudomonadati > Pseudomonadota > Alphaproteobacteria > Acetobacterales > Acetobacteraceae > Gluconacetobacter > Gluconacetobacter diazotrophicus. Next base: position 1,054,522 of record NC_010125.1, on the reverse strand, counting down.
AAAAGGGGGCGGGATATCGGGATCGGGGAAGATTCCGTCATCAGGTTTTGGATGTTGGTCGGCCATGGCACGCCCTCCCGCTGCCAGCCGAAACACCGGCGGCGTGGCAGAGTTCCAGCCCCATCCGCGAATGGTCTGTCGCGTGAAGGTTCTACCGTGCGGAGGTGCGCAGATGCGGGCGCCTGCGGTCCCACAGGCGCATGCCGCGCAGGGCTAGGTCGGCCATGGCGGGCAGCAGGCGGGGCTGCATCAGGTCCGGGTCGAATTCCTTCATCCGTCGCGCGTTTTCGCGATAGCAATCCTCGACGAACTGCCGGAACGAGAAATCGTCCACGAAGACGTTGGCCTGCGTCACCGCGAAATCGCGGCCGTCATTGGGCTGCTGCCCGCGCCGCACCATGGCCAGCAGCCGCCCCAGCGCGCGGCCGTAGAAGCGCGTGGATTTCAGCGCGCGGCGCACCGGGCCCAGCCCGCGCCGCCGCTCGCGCCACGCCATGTAATTGATGAAGAAGACGATGTGCCGCGTTTCCTCGAACATCAGCACGTCGAAGATCTCGAACAGCTTTTCCGGCAGGAACTGCGACTGGCGCGCGTTTTTGAAGGCGCCGAATCCCAGGAACGCGTCCAGGCATTCGCCAAAGCCGAAATCGATGAACGCGGTTTCCAGGTCGGCGGGAAACGTCTCGATCGGCTGTTCGGTCGCGTCGATGCCGTAGCGGTCGATCATCGTGCGGATCAGCGCCGCGTGGCGCGCTTCCTCCAGCCCCTGCAGGGCCACGGCCTCGCGCACCACGGGGTCGTCGATCTGCGGGGTGAAGGCATCCACGATCGCCCCCGCCCGGCGTTCGGTGTGGTACACCTCCTGCCAGAAGGGGATGGTGCGCAGGCGCGCCAGTTCCTCGTCCGTCAGGTCGGGCCACGGCAGGGTTTCGGGGTCGAAAACCTGATGGGTGGCGACGAACTGACGGCAGAACAGGTCCTTATGGGCTTCCGACCCCGCTTCGACGTGGCTCAAGCAGCGTGCCCGACCTGCGCGTTGCGGGAGGCCTTGGGCAGCACGAAGCGGATGAACCGCGCAATGTTCGGCGCCAGCTTCGGCCGCGCCAGGCGCGGGTCGTAGCCGGCCAGTCGGCGCTCGTTCTCTTCCAGGCACACGCCCATCAGGTCGCGCAGGCTGATATCGATGCTGGAAACGTCCTTGACGCCGGTCACGGCGAAGTTGTTGTCCTGTTCATGCACGTTGCCGTCACCGTCCATGGTGCGCACCAGGTCCAGCCGTTCGTAGACCAGGAACGCCCAGACCGCCAGCACGCGCAGTTCGAACCACGGGCGCTTCCACAGCGGCAGCGTCGCGCGATGGTAGGTCAGCCAGTTGGCGAACAGGATGATATGGCGGGCTTCCTCCTGCATCACCGGCTCGAACGTCTCGACCAGTTCGGGGGGGAAGAAGCCGGACTTCCGCGCCAGCGCGAACAGGCCGAACGCGAAGAAGCTGTCGACGCATTCCGAAAAACCCGTGACCATATAGGCCCATTCCACGTCGGTCGGCTCGACGTAGGGGGGTTCCGGCGCCATCTTGATGTCGTAGGCCTCGACCAGCTTTGACAGGACTTCCTTGTGCCGGTTCTCCTCCCACGCATTCAGGGACATCGCGTCCTTAATGTCCGGGTCGCTGAGCATGTTCGCATAGGCCGCCATGCGCAGGCGGGCCTTGCCTTCGGTCTGCACCGCGATGTCCCAGATCGGCAGCGAGGTCACGCGCTTCAGCGTCTCGGGGTCCAGCTTGGGCCACGCGATGACCGAGGGCTTGTACGGATTGAACGTCTCGCGGAACATCTGCGCGACCGCGCGCTTGTGCTCGGCGGTGCCGGCCTTCAGCGGGCCGGGCACGGGGCTGGACCAGTGACGGGCCTTGAAATCGGCCTCGGCCACGCTGCCGGCATCGGCCTTTACGGGGTCGAGCGCCCGGGGATGGGAGGAATAGATATCGGCAAGAGAATTCATTGTTCACAGGCTCGCTTACAGGAACGACGCCGGCGGCCGCGCGGCCGGACCGGCATACCTGGCGGGCGCCCCCGTGCCGCGCGATGGCGGCACGGGCAGGCCCCGTCGATCAGTGGATATCGGAAAGAGTGTTGATGACCCGGGTGACCAGGCCGTAGGCGATCGCTTCGTCGGCCGACATCCAGTAATTGCGGTCGGTGTCGCGGCACACCTTCTCGTACGACTGGCCGGTTTCACGCGCGAACAGGCGGTTCAGGCGTTCGCGCATCTTCACGATCTCCCGCGCCTCGATATCGATATCGGTGGCGGGTCCGCGCACGCCGCCCATCGGCTGGTGCAGCAGGAAGCGCGTGTTCGGCAGGCAGAAGCGGCGCTGCGCGTTGCCGGCGGCGAAGATCAGCGCCCCGGCCGAGGCCACCCAGCCGGTGCCGATGACGTTCACCGGCGCCACCGAGTCGACGAAGCGGATCATGTCGTGGATCGTGTCGCCGCTTTCGACATGGCCGCCGGGCGAGTTGATATAGACGTCGATCGGGTGGTCGGACGCGCCGGCCAGCGCCAGCAGGCGGCCCGTGACGTCACGCGCCAGCTTGTCGTTGATCGCCCCGAAGACCAGAACCTTGCGCTGGTCGAACAGCCGGCTTTCCAGTTCGTTGATCGGCGAGGACAGGGTCTTGTTGTCGCCGGGTTCCTTGGGTTCCGGGCCCTGGGGCTCGGGGATGTCGGGGCCATCCGGGTCCTCGTCATCCATGCGGATCCGGTTTTTCGGCTGCATGCCGCTCATCGTGGTCTCCCTGTACCCAGGACTGGTCTACGTTATCGGTCTATCCTGCGCCGCCTTTTTGCCGGTGCCAAGACCCGTCCTGCCCGGCCGCTCTCTCGCTAAAGGCCCGCGGGCGGGCTAGTAAGGACGGACCGCCCCCGCGTCGCGCCGAAAACTGGCCGCAGGAAACTGGTCATGGAGAGAAGATAGGGATGATCGCGCCGCTGCCAAGAGACCGCATGGCTCACGCGGGCACTTCGCATGACAGCGCGCGGCCGCCCGTATGCCACGCTGTCCCGCCCCGGCGGGGGCGGGCGCCAGGGCTGGCGCTAGCCGCCCTGCTGGCGCTGGGCGGCTGCGGGCACCGCGACGCCTTCGACGCCACCCTGGACTGGTGGCACGAACACCAGGGCGGGGTCATCGCCCAGCAGCGGCCGCCGCCGCCCGGCGCGCACGAGGCCTATCCCGCCGTGGGGCTGACGCCGACCACGCCGCCGGTCCTGCCGTCGGAGGACTTGCGGGCGCACGTCACCGAAACCCTGGTCGAACAGCGCAACCTGGCCCACCGCGAAGGGGCCGAGATCGGGCCGCTGACCCTGCCGGCGCCCCCCGCGACCGGCGCCCCGCCGCAGGCCGCCGCGCCTGCCAGGCCCGCCGCGCCCGCCCCGGCGGACGGCGGCGCGTCGTCGGCCGTCCTGGTCGCCGCCGACGCCCCCCCGCCCCCGCCGGCAGCGTCCCCCGCCCCGGCCCGCGCCGCCAATGAGACCGCCACCGGAACCCCCGCCGCCCCCCCCACCGGGGCCACGTCCGGAACGGCGGACGGAACCGCGTCCGGCGAGGCCCTGGTGGCGATGCCCGAGGTCGGGGCGGATGTCGGCGGTGTCGGCGGCAAGCCGCCCCCTGCCCCGGTCCCCATTCCCGAGATTCCGGCCCAGCCCCCCATGCCGCCCAGCTTCCCGGGCTTCGTCGTGCCGGCCGACAACGCGCTGGCCACGCCCCCGCGCCCCGATTACGCGCTGTCCGACCCCGAGGGCACGCGCATCCGCTTCCCCATCGGGACCGACCAGCCGCTGCAGGGGCAGGCCGGAACGATCGCCAGCCTGGCGCGGCAGGCGCCCAACGGGCCGTTCTTCGTCCATGGCTATGGCGAGGCGCCCTCGACCGACGCGGCCGCGCAGGCCCGGGCCATGACCCTGGCCCTGCTGCGGGCCAGGGCGGTGGCCGAGCTGCTGGCGGCGGACGGCGTCCCGGCCAGGGCCATCCACCTGCGCGGCCACCCGTTCGGCGACGGCGTGCGGATCAGCAGGGCCAGATAGAGCGGCCGGATAGAGCGGATCGTGATGGACCGGAGTCCGGTCGCGCGCTCCGGCGCGGTTGCCTGCCGGGCGAGGCCGTCGTTATATCTGAACGGCGGGGAATTTACCCCGCCGGCCGCGACACGGCCGTCCTGAACCTGGTCCGCGGGCGGCACGCCCCCGGACGGATAGTCCCAACGAGCAACCCATGACCGAAGAATTCCACCGCATCCGCCGCCTGCCGCCCTATGTGTTCGCCGAGGTCAACAAGGCCAAGGCCGCGGCGCGAGCCCGGGGCGAGGACATCATCGATCTGGGCATGGGCAATCCCGACACCCCCACGCCGCCGCACATCGTGCAGAAGCTGGTCGAGACGGTGGCTGATCCCCGGTCGCACCGCTATTCCGTCAGTCGCGGCATCCCCGGCCTGCGCCGGGCGCTGGCCGGCTATTACGCCCGCCGCTTCGACGTGAAGCTGGACCCGGAAACAGAGGTGATCGCCACCCTGGGGTCCAAGGAAGGGCTGGCCAACCTGTCGGCCGCGATCACCAGCCCGGGCGACACCATCCTGGTGCCCAACCCGTCCTATCCGATCCACCAGTTCGGCTTCATCATCGCCGGCGCGTCCGTACGCTCGATCCCCGCCACGCCGGACGAGGAGATGCTGCGCGCGCTGGACCGCGCGGTGCGCCATTCGGTGCCCAAGCCCACGGCGCTGATCGTCAATTTCCCGTCCAATCCCACGGCCTATGTCGCGGACCTGGATTTCTATCGCGAACTGGTGGATTTCGCCCGCCGGCACGAGATCTGGATCATGTCCGACCTCGCCTATGCCGAGATCTATTTCGGCGACAAGGTGCCGCCCTCGATCCTGCAGGTGCCGGGGGCGAAAGACATCGCCGTGGAATTCACCTCACTGTCCAAGACCTATTCCATGGCGGGGTGGCGCATGGGCTTCGCGGCGGGCAATCCGCGCCTGATCACGGCGCTGACGCGCATCAAGTCCTATCTGGATTACGGGGCCTTCACCCCGATCCAGGTCGCGGCGGTCGCGGCCCTCAGCGGCCCGCAGGACTGCGTCGAGGAGATCCGCACCCTGTATCGCGACCGGCGCGACGTGCTGATCCGCGGCCTGCACGCGGCGGGCTGGGACGTACCCTCGCCCGAGGGCTCGATGTTCGCCTGGGCCCCCGTCCCCGCCCCGTTCCGCGAGATGGGCAGCGTCGATTTCTCGAAGCTGCTGCTGAAGGAAGCCGGGGTGGCGGTGGCGCCCGGCCTGGGCTTCGGCGAGTATGGCGAGGGCTTCGTGCGGATCGGCCTGGTGGAGAACACCCAGCGCCTGCGCCAGGCCACGCGGGCGATCCGCCAGTTCATGACCCGCCACGGCGTGGCCCCGGCCCGCGCCGAGCCGGTGCCCGACGCGGCGCTTTGACCCACCCTTCCCGCCCGGGCACGGACCGGGCGGGGAAAAATCGCACCCCGCACAAGGGGGTTTGCCACGAACGACGACAGGACATCAGGTGACCGGACGGAACATGAACGCTGACGAGTTGCGGATCGGCATCGCGGGGCTGGGCACGGTGGGTGCCGGGCTGGTCAAGCTGCTGCGCGCCAACGAATCGATCGTGGCCGCGCGGGCCGGCCGGCGGGTCGTGGTGACCGCCGTGGCCGCCCGCGACCGCACCCGCGACCGGGGCATCGACCTGGGCGGCGTGACCTGGCACGACGACGCGCTGGCCCTGGCGCGGGACCCGGACGTCGATGTCGTGGTCGAGCTGATCGGCGGGGCCGAGGGCATCGCCCGCGAGCTGGTCACGGCGGCGCTGCGGGCCGGCCGCCCGGTGGTCACGGCGAACAAGGCGCTGATCGCCGTCCACGGCGCCGAACTGGCCGAGCTGGCCGAACTGTCCGGCGTGCCCCTGATGTTCGAGGCCGCGGTGGCCGGCGGCATCCCCGCGATCAAGGCGGTGCGCGAGGGCCTGGCCGCCGACCGGCTGACGCGGGTGGGCGGCATCCTGAACGGCACCTGCAACTACATCATGACCGCGATGCGCGAGAGCGGCCGCCCCTTCGCCGACGTGCTGGCCGAGGCCCAGGCGCTGGGCTACGCCGAGGCCGATCCGTCCACCGATGTCGACGGCATCGACGCGGCGCACAAGCTGGCCATCCTGGCCGGGCTGGCGTTCGGCCGGCCGGTGGCGTTCTCCTCGGTCCATGTCGAGGGGATTCGCGGCATCGACGCGCTGGACCTCGGCTTCGCCCGGGCGCTGGGCTACCGCATCAAGCTGCTGGGCCTGGCCCGCCGGCGCGAGGACGGGATCGAGGCCCGCGTCCATCCGTGCCTGGTGCCGGAAAAGGCGCCGATCGCGCAGGTGGACGGCGTGTTCAACGCCGTGGTAGCCGAGGGCGCGTTCGTCGGCCGCCTGATGCTGGAGGGACGGGGCGCCGGCGAGGGCCCGACCGCCACCGCCGTGGCCGCCGACCTGATCGACATCGCGCGCGGCATCGCCGTGCCGGTCTGGGGCCGCAGCGCCGACGGGCTGACGCAGGTCGAGGCCCTGCCGCGCACCGCGTTCCACGAGGAATATTACCTGCGCCTGAACGTCCATGACCGCCCCGGCGTGATTGCCGACGTCACGGCCGTCCTGCGCGATCACGGCGTTTCGCTGCGCAGCATGCTGCAGCACGGACGCGCCGGCGCGGACGATACATCCGGCGAGCCCTCGGTGCCGCTGGTGCTGGTCACCCACCGCACGCGCGAATCCGCGATGATGGAGGCTCTGGCCCGGATCGCCGCCCTGCCGGCGGTGATCGGCGAACCGGCGATGATCCGCATCGAAGCCGGCTGACCCCCGCCGGCGCAAGAACCGGCGAAAAAAAGAGAGAGGAAGACAGCGATGACGTCCACACCGACTTCCGGCAAACCCAGCTCCAGCAAACCGAACGCCGGCTATCAGGTGACCGACCGCAACCTGGCCCTGGAACTGGTCCGCGTGACCGAGGCCGCGGCCATGTCGGCCTCGCACTGGACCGGCCGGGGCCTGAAGAACGAGGCCGACGGCGCCGCTGTCGAGGCGATGCGCCAGGCCTTCGACACCGTGGCGATCGACGGCACGGTGGTGATCGGCGAGGGCGAGATGGACGAGGCCCCGATGCTGTTCATCGGCGAGCGCGTTGGCTCCGGCGGCCCGGCGATGGACATCGCGGTGGACCCGCTGGAAGGCACGAACCTGTGCGCCAAGAACATGCCCAATGCCCTGACCGTGGTGGCGCTGGCCGAGGCCGGGAATTTCCTGCACGCGCCCGACATCTACATGGACAAGATCGTCGTCGGCCCCGGCCTGCCCGAGGGCGTCGTGGACCTGGACGCCAGCATTGGCGCCAACCTGCGCGAGCTGGCGCGGGCCAAGCGCAAGGATATCGGGGAACTGACGCTGTGCGCGCTGGAACGCGAACGGCATGAGGAACTGATCGCCAAGACGCGCGAGGCCGGGGCGCGGGTCATGCTGCTGAGCGACGGCGACGTGGCTGCCGCCATCGCCGCCTGCCTGCCCGACGGGCAGGTCGATATCTATGCCGGGTCGGGCGGCGCGCCCGAGGGCGTGCTGGCCGCCGCCGCCGTACGCTGCGTGCATGGCCAGATGCAGGGCCGCCTGCTGTTCGAGGATGACGAGCAGATCCAGCGCGCCCGCGCGATGGACCCGGGCCGCGACCCGTCGCGCAAGCTGGGCCTGTACGACATGGCCAAGGGCGACGTCCTGTTCTCCGCCACCGGGCGAACCAGCGGCCCGCTGCTGCGCGGCATCCGCCGCGACGGCAAGCACGTGATCACCCATTCGATCGTCATGCGCTCCAAGTCCGGGACGATCCGCTTCGTCGAGGGGCATCATGATTTCAGCACCAAGACCTGGAGCACGAACAGACATCGTGTCTGTCGGGAAAGACGCTTTCGACACCGGTCATGCCGCCCGTGGCTGACGGTCTGCTCTCGCCGGCCGTCGGTGCGGTCGGGGATGCCCTCGGGGATGCGTCCGGGACGATAGTCCTGGGCGTCGCCGCCAGCCTGGGGGGGCGGCGCTGGCTGTGGCGCGACCCGGTGCTGGCGGATGCCGGGGGGCGTGTCGGGCTGATGATCGCCCAGCAGGCCGGGGTGTCGGACATCGTCGGGCAGATGCTGGCCGCGCGCGGGCTGGACGGCCGGTCGGCGGCGACGTTCCTCGACCCGACCCTGCGGGCGCTGATGCCCGACCCCTCCGCCCTGCGCGACATGGACCCGGCCGCCGAGCGGCTGGCCGACGCCGTCCGCCGGGGCGAGACGGTCGCGGTGTTCGGCGATTACGACGTGGACGGCGCCTGTGCTGCGGCCCTGGTCACCCAACTGCTGCGCGACCTGGGCTGCCCGGTCCTGACCCATGTGCCCGACCGCATGACCGAGGGCTACGGCCCCAACGCTCCGGCGCTGGAGGCGCTGGCGGCGCGGGGGGCCACGCTGGTCGTGTGCGTCGATTGCGGCACGGCGGCGGGCGATATCCTGGCCGGGCTGGCCGGGCGGGCCGACATCATCGTGCTGGACCACCACAAGGCCGAGGGCCCGCCGCCGCCGGTCCTGGCCACCGTCAATCCCAACCGGCTGGACTGCACCTCCGGCCAGCGGGGGCTGTGCGCGGCGGGGGTGGCGTTCCTGGCGGCGGTGGCGACCGTGCGGACGCTGCGCCGCGCGGGATGGTTCGCCGCCCGGCCGGAACCCGACCTGATGGCGTTCCTGGACATCGTGGCCCTGGCCACCGTCTGCGACGTCATGCCGCTGACGGACCTGAACCGCGCGCTGGTCACGCAGGGGCTGAAGATCCTGGCCCGGCGGCAGCGCACGGGCCTGGACGCGCTGCTGGAGGTCGCGGGCGCGCGCGACCCGCTTTCGGCCTTCACCTGCGGCTTCGCGCTGGGACCGCGGATCAACGCCGGCGGCCGGATCGCAGAATCCGGACTGGGGCTGGACCTGCTGCTGTGCGACGACGCGGCCGAGGCCCGCCGCCTGGCCGAACGGCTGGATGCCGTCAACCGCCGCCGCCAGACGGTGGAAACCACCATCCTGGACCGCGCGATGGACGAGGCCGCGTCCCAGCGCGCGGCCGGGCGCGGCGTGCTGCTGCTGTCGGGGCGGGACTGGCACCCCGGCGTGGTGGGCATCGTCGCCGGGCGGATCAAGGAACGGTTCAACCGGCCGGTGCTGGTGGGGGCGGAACTGGAGGACGGCACGGTCAAGGGATCGAGCCGTTCGGTCGCGGACCTGGATCTGGGGGCCGCGATCATCGCCGCGCGCCAGGCGGGACTGCTGACGACCGGCGGCGGCCATGCGATGGCGGCGGGTTTCTCGCTGCCCCGGGAGGGGGTGCCGGCGCTGCACGATTTCCTTGAGGCCCGGCTGGCCGGCGCGACGGCGCTGCCGGATGCGACGGACGTGCTGATCGAGGGCGTGGTGCATGTGGCGGGTGCCACGACCGAACTGGCAACCGATATCGGCCGCCTGGCCCCGTTCGGCGCGGGCAATGACGAACCGATCCTGGCGATCCCGCGCGTGCGGGTGGTACGGGCCGACCGGATCGGCCGCGAGGGCAACACGCTGCGCGTGCTGGTCGAGGGCGAGGGCGGCGGCCCGCGCCTGAAGGCGCTGCTGTTCCGCGCCGACGACCACCCCGCCACCCCGATCCTGGAAGACCGCAACGCCCCCCCGCTGCACCTGGCGGGATGGCTGCGGGCGGAAAGCTGGAACGGCCGCGTCAGCGCCGGCTTCTTCATCCGCGACGCCGCGATCGCGACCTGAACGCCCGATAAAAACACCGCCCACCCCCAACAGGGCTTGACCACCCGCCCCCGGCAGGATAGGAACCCGCCCAAGCCTGCTGTCCCATTCGTCTAGAGGCCTAGGACGCCGCCCTCTCACGGCGGCAACAGGGGTTCGAATCCCCTATGGGACGCCACTCAATTTCTCGCAGTTTTCTGCGGGTTGTAGCTGGCAAAAGCGAAATCCTGATTTTCCAAATGTTGGATTTTGAGCCATTCCTGAGCCAAGCGGGAAAATATGGCTCTTTGCTATCAGGGGCTTCGCATGGGCGAAACAGACAAGTCAGGAAACGACCCGGTTACGGGTAAGCCACTTCCCAAGGGAGTCTGGTATCGCGGTCCCGGCCAGTATCAGGCCCGCAAGATGGTCGATGGCAAGCGCCTGCGAAAGACGTTTGCCTCATCGGCCCTGGCTCGACGGTGGCTCAGCGAGAAGCGTGCGGAGGTTGACCTTCGCCAGTTCAAGGACACCTCCGCTATCGACCGGCTGCCCATCCGGCAATTGGTGGAACGCTATCGCGACGAATGCATGGCCCATCGTGAAGCTGACAGGACAGGCCATATCCCGGCCCTGCTGGATGACCCGGTGGTCGGTGTCATGGTCGGCAAGTGGATGCCTGCCGATGTCAGGGCGTTCAGGGACCGGATGCTGGCGGACGGGTATGCGCCCGCCACGGTGGTCAAACGCCTGAACCTGCTGGCCAGCATCATCCAGCACGCCATCAGCGAGTGGGATATCCATACCGTCAATCATGCATCTGGCAGGGTCGTGAAACGACCGGCTGGTGCGGACAAAAAACGCAATCGCAGGCTTTCGAGCAAGACTGGTTTCAACGTCAACAGCAATAAAACCGAAAACGAACAGGGCAAGACGGAATACGAACGTCTCATCGGGGCCATGCTCACCTCTTGTCATTCCGATGATGTCTGGCTCGTCAGATGGTCCATCGAGCAGGCCTGTCGGTTGGCTGAATCGCTGTCCTTGCGATGGAAAGATATCGATTTCGAGCAGAAGACAATTTCTCTGGAAAGGGTCAAGAATGAGAGGCACAGGGAAGAACTTGGTGACGAAAAGAGGCCCCTGACACCCGGCGCCCGAAGGGTATTGCTGAAGTGTAGAAGTTTGCACTTAATCTGACGGACGGCTTGAAGTGGCCGGCGTGGATGCTACGCGTTCATGTGGTGTTCGACGTGGCGCCCGATATCTTTTTCGCGGGCGTGGTGGGCTGCGTCAAGGAAGGTTTGCATCGGGGTTTTGCCGAAGCAGTATCGTCCCTGGTGGGTGCGATTGCGGTTGAAGTCATCCATCCATTCGTCGAGGTCTGCCTGGAGTTCGTGGATGCTGTCGTAGATCTTGCGGCGAAAAGTGACACGATAGAACTCGTCGAGCATGGTCTTGTGGAAGCGCTCGACGATGCCGTTGGTCTGCGGGCTGCGCGCCTTGGTGCGGGTATGGTCGATGTTCTCCACCGCCAGATAGAGTTCGTATTCATGGCGGTCATGAGAGCCGCAGAATTCGGTGCCCCGGTCGGTCAGCACGCGCTGGAGCGGGAGATCGTGCAGCTCGAAGAAGGGGATGACGCGGTCGTTGAGCAGGTCGGCAGCGGTAACCGGGGTCTTGCGGTCATAGAGCTTGGCGAAGCCGAACTTGCTGTAGGTATCGACGAAGGTCTGCTGGTAAACGCGACCGAAGCCCTTCAGGGTGCCACATAGAAGGTGCCTGGGGCGGAATACCGCGCATGCCATTTCAACTCGACGGAACGGTCTATGACGGCGGTCCGGCCGTCGATCCCGAAGAGCGGGCCCGTCATATCGCTTGCAAGAACCGCAAATTGCCGCGGGCGCTCGCGTGAGTGTCCAGCTGCAAAGGAATGTTCCGCCGCGTGTCGGGATGACCGCGGCGTTCTGAACAGGGAGATCCGCCAAGGCGGATGGGGAAGGGTGCAGTCGAGGACGACGGGAAGCACGATATCTTGCCTGGAGCACGCGCAGGTGAACGCCTCGTGGGACTCCGCTCGAGTGCCTGTGATGCTGCCCCGTGAATCCGATGGCAAAATGCGCCACGACGAAAGGCCGGCCGCCCATCCACGGATGGGGCGGCATATCAGTCGTCGCTGAGCGCGGAAGAGTGCACGGCGTGCCACGAACCCTCAGTCAGGGCCGAGATGCCAGTCCAGGAGCAGAACTGTGATCGTGAAAGGAAGCTAAAGGAAAACGAAGAATGAAAAACTTGACCAAAAAACCCGCCCGATTAAGAGGGCAAGGTAAAAGCAGCGCCCGTTCGAGGCTGCATGTGGTTGGTTTGATTGGGGAATTTGCCCTCTCACCACGCACCACCTGCGGCTGTCCGGGCATTTTTCCTAATCTTTTCAACGATCCGGGCGTGGTCAGGCGCGCATCGAAGCGGAGAGCGGGCCATGCCGACGCGCGATGACAGTCTGAACGTTCGGCCCGGACGCATCCAGCATGGCAATCAGGGCGCGCGTCCGAAATCCTTCGTCGGTGAGGTCATGCGCGCCGCGAAGAAAGCCGGTCATAGCGGCACCCGCTTCGGCGCGAAGGGCAGGGGAGGCGGTGGCGGTTCCCGCTTCGGACGCGGCCGGCGTGCGGCACTCTCCATGCGGCTGCGCAGCAATGCCTGTCGGGTCGTGGTCATGGCGCGCGTCGTTCGCCAGCAGGGCACGCGGTTTCGCTCGGCGCCGCTCGCCCGGCACATCGCCTATCTCAGGCGCGAGGGCGTGACCCGCGACGGTGCCAAGGCCCATCTGTTCGATGCCGGTTCCGATGAGGCGGACAGCAAGGCCTTCGCGGAACGGTGCGAAGATGACCGCCACCATTTTCGTTTCATCGTCTCGCCCGAGGACGCGGCACGGATGGAGGATCTGCGGGGCTTCGCACGGGAACTGATGCAGGACATGGAGCGCGACCTCGGCACGAAGCTGGACTGGGTCGGGGTGGATCACTGGAATACGGATAATCCCCACGTCCATATCCTGGTGCGCGGTGTCGCCGATGACGGCAAGGATCTGGTGATCAGCCGCGCCTATATCAGCCAGGGCCTGCGCGACCGTGCCGCCGAGCGGGTGACGCTGGAGCTTGGCCCGCGCAGCGAACAGGAAATCCGCACCGCCCTGGAGACCGAGATCGGCGCCGACCGGTGGACCAGTCTCGATCGCGCGTTGCAGGACATCGGCGATGAAGGGGGCGGCATCGTCGATCTCCGTCCCGGTGCAGGAGGCGAAGACCCGGAACTGCGCCGCCTGCTGGTCGGAAGGGCGACCAAGCTGGAAGGGCTCGGCTTGGCGGAGCGCGTCGGGGTGGCACGCTGGACCCTCAAGCCGGGGCTGGAGGCGACCCTGCGCGATCTCTCCATCCGGGGCGACATCATCAGGACCATGCACCGCGCCATGTCCGACGGCGGGGCGGAACCAGATGTTGCGGGTTTCGCGATCCATGGCGAGAAACTTGCCGATCCGGTTATTGGTCGACTGGTCGAGCGCGGGCTGGATGATGAGTTGAAAGGCTCCGGCTACGTGGTCATCGCCGGCACCGACGGGCGGACGCATCATGTCCGCTTCCCCGATCTGGACCTGACCGGTGACGCGAAAACGGGTGCGATCGTCGAGACCCGAGCTTGGGAAGACGCGAAGGGCACTCAGCGCCTGTCGCTGGCGACGCGTTCGGACTTCACGCTGGCCGAGCAGGTGACGGCGCCCGGCGCGACCTGGCTCGACCGCCAGTTGCTCGCCAAAGACCCGGCGCTGGCCAACGCGGGCTTCGGCGGAGAGGTTCGCGCAGCGATGACGCAACGGATTGACCATCTCGCGTTCGAGGGACTGGCCCGGCGGCAGAGCGAGCGTGTGGTGTTCGCGCCCGACCTGATCGGCACCCTGCGCCAGCGCGATCTCGATCAGGCGGTCGCCAGGTTGGCGGCGCAGACCGGGTTGGAGCACCGGCCCGCGAAGGAAGGCGAGATCGTCGCGGGAGTCTATCGCCAGAGGGTCGTTCTATCCTCGGGCCGGTTCGCGATGGTCGATGACGGGCTGGGCTTCCAGCTCGTGCCGTGGCGCCCGGCGCTGGAGCAGAAGCTGGGACGACAGGTTTCCGGCACCCTGTCGCCGGGTGGATCGGTGGACTGGAATTTCGGGCGCAAGCGGGGGCTCGGGATTTGACCTCGGTCGGCCCGCTTGCGGATTTTCGGCTGACAAAATGGCTGCTTCATAAGTATGATAAAGTATGCCCGCTTAAGGAGGAGCCGCCTCATGTCCACGATCGAACGGATGACCATCACCGTACCGTCCGAGATGGCGGCGACCCTGCGCCAGTCCGTTGAGGGCGGCGAATATGCCTCGACCAGCGAGGTGGTGCGCGAGGCATTGCGCGAATGGATGCGCCGTCGTGATACCGACCGTCGCGATCTCGATGCCCTGCGGGAGGCGATCAGGCTTGGTGATGAGAGCGGGTCGAGTATCGCGGCCGAGACCGTCTTCGCCGAATTGCGCGACGTGATCGCCCGGCACCGTTCGCAGGGATGAAACGGCTCGGCTGAATGGAAATCTGATATGGCAAATTATGCCATTATTTGCCATCATGCGAACGCAGGGGGATATGACAATGGCTTCCATGAATGTATCCGTGCCGGATCCGATGCGTGATTGGGTTCAGCGCCGTATCGACAGTGGGCAATATGCAAGCGTCAGCGATTACGTGCGCGACCTGATCCGGCGCGACCAGACACAGGCCGAGGAACGGCAGGCTCTGGTCGAGGTCCTGGTTCAGGGCGAACAGAGCGGTGTGAGCAAACGCACGATTCCCGACATCCTCGCGGCGATGAAGACGGCCCACGACGCGACGGATGCCTAGCTACACGCTTTCCGGCGAAGCGGATTCCGACGTTCAGGCCATTATCGCGCTTTCGATCCGGAATTGGGGATGGGCGCGCGCCGAGCGCTATATCCTCGACCTGCATACGGCCTTCGAGACGCTGGGGACCTATCCCGACATGGGAGCGGATATCGGCGATCTGCGGACCGGATATTTTCGCTTCGTCCATGACAGCCACGCTGTACTCTATCGGAAGACGGGTGAAGGGATCTTTATCGTTCGTGTCCTGCATCAGCGTCAGGAGCCGAAACACTATCTCTGATCGTCCGGGGCGGGGAATCGCCGCGCAGGTCGGCTGTGCATCGCGTGGTCTGACGTCATCGGTGCGTCCGATTTTTGTCCGGATCTATCCGGGAAGCCCACCGCTTCAACTCAGAAATTGAAGTCAGTGGCACCGATCCTCTTGATCGGTGGTCATCATGAACCAGACCAAGATCCTATGGGGATCGGTGTGCGCCGTCAGCACCGTGATCCTCGCCTTTACCTGGGCCGCGACGCAGTGGACTGCCTGGTGGCTCGGCTTCCAGCCGCAGCTTGGCGCGCCGTGGGTCACGCTGCTCGGCTGGCCGGTTTATTACCCGCCGGAGTTCTTCTGGTGGTGGTTCGCCTATGACGCCTACGCACCGGACATCTTCACCACCGGCGGTTACATCGCGGGGTCGGGAGGGATTGTCGCCGTCATCGTCGCGATCACGATGTCCGTCTGGCGTGCCCGCGAGAAAAAGCGCGCCACCACCTATGGCTCGGCGCACTGGGCCGATCCGCGTGAGATCCGCCGCGCCGGATTGCTCGCACCCGATGGCGTGGTGCTGGGCCGCTTGGCCGATGCCTATCTCCGCCATGACGGACCCGAGCATGTGCTGTGCTTCGCGCCGACCCGATCGGGCAAGGGCGTCGGTCTGGTGGTGCCGACCCTGCTGACGTGGCCGGGCTCCGCCATCGTCCATGACATCAAGGGCGAGAACTGGACATTGACCGCCGGCTGGCGCTCCCGCTTCGGCCGGGTGCTGCTGTTCGATCCGACCAACCTCGCCAGCGCCGCCTACAATCCGTTGCTGGAGGTTCGGCGCGGCGAGCGCGAAGTCCGGGACGTGCAGAACATCGCCGACGTGCTGGTCGATCCCGAAGGCGCTCTTGAGAAGCGCAATCATTGGGAAAAGACCAGCCACGCGCTGCTGGTCGGCACCATCCTGCATGTCCTTTATGCCGAGGAAGACAAGACCCTGGCCGGGGTCGCCAATTTCCTCTCCGACCCGAAACGGGCGATCGAGACCACGCTGCGCGCGATGATGACCACGCCGCATCTTGGCAAAAAAGGTGTCCATCCGGTGGTCGCCAGTTCGGCGCGGGAACTGCTCAACAAGAGCGACAACGAGCGCTCCGGCGTGCTCTCCACCGCCATGTCGTTCCTTGGCCTCTATCGCGATCCCGTTGTGGCCCACGTGACCCGGCGCTGCGACTGGCGCATCCGCGATCTCGTCGCTGGTACCGACCCGGCCACGCTGTATCTGGTGGTGCCGCCCTCGGATATCAGCCGCACCAAGCCGTTGGTCCGCCTGGTGCTCAACCAGATCGGCCGTCGTCTGACCGAGGAACTGGAGGCGAAGCGCCGTCACCGCTTGCTATTGATGCTTGATGAATTCCCGGCGCTGGGACGGCTGGATTTCTTCGAGAGCGCGCTGGCCTTCATGGCGGGCTACGGCATCAAGAGCTTCCTGATCGGCCAGAGCCTGAACCAAATCGAGAAAGCCTACGGTCAGAATAATTCGATCCTCGACAACTGCCATGTCCGAGTCAGTTTCGCGACCAACGACGAGCGGACCGCCAAGCGGGTTTCCGATGCGCTCGGCACCGCGACGGAGATCCGTGACGCGAAAAACTATGCCGGGCACCGGCTGTCGCCGTGGCTCGGGCATCTGATGGTGACGCGCCATGAGACGGCACGTCCGCTGCTGACGCCCGGCGAGATCATGCAGCTTCCCCCTGATGAGGAACTGGTGCTGGTGTCCGGCTGCCCGCCGATCCGGGCGCGCAAGGCGCGGTATTTCGAGGATGCTGAACTGGCCGCGCGCATCCTCCCGCCACCCCGGTTCGAGCCACCTTCGGCTCCCGAGGAAACGCCACCCACCGGACCGCAGTCGCCAGGGGGCT
Organism: Gluconacetobacter diazotrophicus PA1 5; assembly: GCF_000067045.1. Lineage (NCBI taxonomy): Bacteria > Pseudomonadati > Pseudomonadota > Alphaproteobacteria > Acetobacterales > Acetobacteraceae > Gluconacetobacter > Gluconacetobacter diazotrophicus. Next base: position 1,037,584 of record NC_010125.1, on the reverse strand, counting down.
GGGCCGATGTGGTCCAGCCGCCTCCTGCCGGCAATGCGGATGATGATCCCGCCAATGCCGGCATCCGCCGGGAGCCGGAACTACCGAAACAGGAAGAGGTGGTGCCTGCGCCGAGGAAACCGGTGCATGAATTTGATCCGCCCGAGGACGAACCCGAAGACGACGCCACACGAGCGCAGACCCTTCGGCGCGGGGAGCGGGCTCTCGCGCGGCAGGTGGCGCTCGATCCTGGCGATCGGATGGGGCTGTGACAGCGATGCGGATCAAGCACACGATCCGGCTGCCGCCCGATCTCAGCGTCATGCTTGCCGATTACGCCGCCCGCAAGAAGGTGCCGCAGGCGCTGATCGTGGAGACGGCGCTGGCATCGTTCCTGTCACCGGACGGGCCGGAGCGGCTGGAGGCGGCGTTGGCCCGGCGGCTGGACCGGATGACGCGGCAGTTGGAACGCATGGAGCGACGGGTCACGATTTCGAATGAGTCGCTGGCCGTGTTCGTGCGGTTCTGGCTGACCAGCACGCCCCCTTTGCCCGACGCGGCCTTTGCCGCCGTTCAAAGCAAGGGGCGGGAGCGGTATGATGGCTTCGTCGAGGCGATCGGCCGCAGACTCGCGCGCGGAAAGACGCTGGATGACGAGGTGAGGCAGGATTTCGTTGGTGCGGCTGAGGACGAAAGTCGTTGACCGTGTTTGCGGGTCTCTGGCGTATTTTCGTCTCTTTTTTTACAGGTTCCAATCAGTGGTGCATTCGGATTTTTGCGCGAATATTTCCAACTGGCCTTGGGTTTGAACTAACGTAGATGTTATTGTGGTGTGCATGGGCTGAGATATTCTTCGGTCATTTCTAAAACGTTGCTGTTGTTTGTGGAGACCGGGGGAATGAAGATCTCTGGACCAAAATTTCTCTGGGGAATACGTTCTGTATCAAAGCCGAGTAGGCGTTTATCTGAACCGTCGTTCCACAGGACTTGCAGCGGAAGAAAAGTCTTATTGACAGTAACGGAAAGTCTGACCATCTCTCTACCGGAGATTGTTGTTGTACAAGTATTAGGCTTTCCGCCGTAAGCCTCAAGAAGTGCCGAGACATTGTTGGCTATTTCGGGGGTGACGAAGACAGCATTTTGTCGCCAAGTGTGAAAGCCTGCAAAAGCCATACATTCTCTGGAAAAAGCTGACCACGATCCATGGAAAATTAAGAAAAATACGAGTAATACGACAGAAATTGCGGGATTTTGTCTCAGTTTATCGGCAGGCACATTGTCTACGAAGGTGAGCAGAAGGAAGCCGGATAGGCAGAAGTATAATATCAGGCTGATGAGGCCGATTTCTGTTATATTGAGTGCAGCAAGAAGAAAAATCATTAAAGATGAAAAAAGAGAGATAATAATATATAGAGTAAATGAGAATTTATCGCGAGGGAACACGTTATGTATAGCGGGAGTGGGTGTTTGAGGGAGAGAGTGGCATCCACGCCAGAGGATGATGGGCAGGAGTGCTGAGATTACATTGCAGGTTAGGACAGGCCAGAAAAATTCTTCAGGCTTGTCGGAGAGAAGAATTAATGCTGTCAATGTCAGGATTAGGCTAACAATAAGAGCGATAGCTATATAAAAAAACCAAGCCCTGTCGGAGACAGGAGGACAGTTCCTAATTGTGGAAGGCTGATCGGGGAGGCGTTGCAGTCTGTACTTTTGCCAGATTGACGTGCTGACAATCGAACTTATGAGGTTTGTGACCAAAAGTGCGAAGAATTTGAAGAAGGCATGAGAAGGTTGATCTGTCTGGGAGGCAGGAGGCAGCAGAGTTGCACGTTGGGAACCCATGCTGTGGAAAGGCGCCAGGATAACGTCGTGCAGCATGCTCACTTGCTGTGGAGAGGAGTTTTGCAGCCAAGTCAACAAGCAGTTTGCAGCAAGTGCCGAGAGACAAGCTACAACGATGATCAGAAAGCAACCCTTCAAAAGGGGGAGACTTTCCCCGATGACAACGATGGGATAGCGGCACACAGATACCGTGATCTGGCGCAGTCTGGTCCATGGGAATGCTCCAGTGCCGGATAGGGTACTGACTTTTCGCCATTGCTGGAAAAAAATGACGAGACAGGCATAGAACCAGAAAGCGGACATGGCTCCAAGAATAAGCATGAAGCCGTAAAAGAGAGTGACTGTCAGACTGACGGATAAGGCAATCCAGAGGAAGTTGGTCTGGCTGATAAATGCAGGAAGATTGCCAATGTGGCTCTGGTAATAAAATAGCATGAACGCGCCTGGGGTGGATGCAATGGCGGCGGGTCCGAGAAGAGAGAGAATTTTCTGAGAAAGTTTTTCGTTCAACAAAATCTCCTTTTAAATAATTGTTATCTTTTTTGTAAATTTACCACGACCATTATTTGAATGTGGAGTGGAATATTCTGGCTACACAGCCTTCTTCAGCACCGGGCTCGCCTTGAAGCGCACGGTCTTGCCTGCCTTGACCTTCACCGGCTCGCCGGTGCGGGGATTGAGCGCCTTCCGGGCTTTGGTCTTGTGAACGGTGAACGTCCCGAAGGACGGCAGCGTGAACCCGCCCTCCTGCTTCAGCTCGGCGACAATAGCCCCGACCAGATCATCGGCGGCCTTGGTAGCGGCAACGCCGGTGCAGGCGAGGGAATCCTGAAGAACAGCGGCGATGAAGGCTTTGCTCATGCGGGCACAGGTCCGTGTCGTGGTCGATTCCAGAAAACGGTAGCAGCGCCCTGTCGTCCCGTCACCGCCCAAACGGCAACCTACTCCTATGCAAGTTCTTCTATCCCAGCGCCCTACGGTCCCAGAGACTTGTTGCGCTGCCGTGTTCCTGCCTCTTTCTAATCGATCCCGCTGATCCATCGCCTCCCTCTGGAGGCTAATCGCGGGGTTCCCGGTGTCTATCGCTCCCTTCCGCTCCGAAGCCGTCGTCCGAGGCACGCGCATGCTGCGCACCGCACTCGGCCCGGCGATTGCCGGCCATCTCGACGATCCGTCGATCGTCGAAGTGATGCTCAATCCCGACGGGAAACTGTGGATCGACCGGCTGGCCGGCGGAATGGAGGACACCGGCACCCGGATCGGGCCGGCCGACGCCGAGCGGATCGTCCGCCTGGTCGCCCACCATGTCGGCGTCGAGGTGCATCCCGCCAGCCCCCGCGTCTCCGCCGAACTGCCGGGAAGCGGGGAGCGGTTCGAAGGGCTGGTGCCCCCGGTGGTGGCCGCACCCTGCTTTGCCATCCGGCGCCCAGCCGTCGCGGTGTTCTCGCTCGGCGATTACGTGACCGCCGGGATCATGACCGCCGCACAGGCCAAATTTCTGCACCGCGCCGTCGCGGAGCGGCGGAACATTCTCGTCGCCGGCGGCACCTCCACCGGCAAGACCACGCTGGTCAACGCCCTGCTGGCCGAGATCGCCCAGACCGGCGACCGGGTGGTGCTGATCGAGGATACCCGCGAGTTGCAATGCGCGGCGCCCAATCTGGTCGCCCTGCGCACCAAAGACGGGGCTGCCTCGCTCTCCGACCTGGTCCGTTCCTCGCTGCGCCTGCGTCCCGACCGGATTCCGATCGGCGAGGTGCGCGGCGCCGAGGCGCTCGACCTGCTCAAGGCCTGGGGCACCGGTCATCCCGGCGGCGTCGGCACCCTGCATGCCGGTTCGGCGATCGGCGCGCTGCGCCGGCTGGAGCAACTGATCCAGGAAGCCGTCGTCACCGTGCCGCGCGCCCTGATCGCCGAGACCATCGACGTCATCGCGGTGCTGTCCGGGCGCGGCAGCGCGCGCCGGCTGACTGAACTCGCCACCGTCCAGGGCCTGAGCCCCGATGGAGACTACATCCTCGCACCTGCCGGAGACCCGTCATGACCCGCATGATTGTCCTGCGCCATCGCTTTGCTGTGGCTGGCGCCACCCTCTCGCTCGCCCTGCTGTCGGCCCCGGCCTATGCCGCCGGTTCGAGCATGCCTTGGGAGGAGCCGCTCAACCAGATCCTGGAAAGTGTGCAGGGGCCGGTCGCCAAGATCATCTCGGTGATCATCATCACCGTGACCGGTCTGACCCTGGCCTTTGGGGAAACATCCGGTGGCTTCCGCCGCCTGATCCAGATCGTCTTTGGTCTGTCGATCGCTTTTGCCGCGTCCAGCTTTTTCCTGTCCTTCTTTTCCTTCTCGGGCGGGGCGCTGATCTGATGGAGCCGGACAGCATCCCTGGCTTCACCGCGCCGGTGCATCGCGCCCTGATCGAGCCGATCCTGCTCGGCGGCGCACCGCGCACGGTGGCGATCGTCAACGGCACGCTGTCGGCCGCCATCGGCCTCGGCCTGCGGCTGTGGATCGCCGGCGGAATCTTCTGGCTGGTCGGCCATCTCGCCGCCGTCTATGCGGCCAAACGCGATCCCGCCTTCGTCGACGTGGTACGCCGGCATCTGCGTTATCCCACCCATCTGGTCGGATGAGGGCGCCATGCTGAACCTCGCCGAATACCGCCACCGCCGCGACCGGCTGGCCGATTTCCTGCCCTGGGCGGCGCTGGTCGCCAGAGGCGTGGTGCTGAACAAGGATGGTGCCTTTCAGCGCACCGCCCGCTTTCGCGGCCCGGACCTGGAGTCCTCGACCGCGTCCGAACTGGTCGCCATCACGTCCCGCCTGAACAACGCGCTGCGGCGGCTTGGCTCCGGCTGGGCCATTTTCGTGGAAGCGCAGCGTCATCCGGCGCGTGGCTATCCGTCTGGCCCATTCCCCGACCCTGCCTCCGAACTGGTCGACGCCGAACGTCGGGCACAGTTCGAGGAAGAGGGGGCGCATTATGAGAGCCATTATTTCCTCACCTTGGTCTGGCTGCCACCGGCGGACGATGCTGCCCGTGCGGAGGCCTGGCTCTATGAGAACCGCGCCCGTGGTGGTTCCGACTGGAAGGCCGTGGTCGCGGGCTTCATCGACCAGACTGACCGAGTGCTGGCCTTGCTCGACGGCTTTATGCCCGAGGCCGACTGGCTCGATGACGGCGAAACCCTGACCTATCTCCACTCCTGCATCTCCACGCGGATGCAGCGGGTCCGGGTGCCTGAAATCCCGATGCACCTCGACGCCATTCTGGTGGATGAGGAACTGACCGGCGGACTGGAGCCGCGCCTGGGTGACGCCCATCTGCGCACGCTCACCATCACCGGCTTTCCGACCCAGACCTGGCCGGGTCTGCTCGACGAGCTGAACCGGCTGGCCTTTCCCTATCGCTGGTCGACGCGGGCGATCTGCCTGGACCGCACCGATGCGACCAGGGTGCTGGGCCGGATCCGGCGGCAGTGGTTCGCCAAGCGCAAATCGATCATGGCCATCCTCAAGGAGGTCATGACCAATGAGGCGTCGGTGCTGCTGGATTCCGACGCCGCCAACAAGGCGGCCGACGCCGATGCGGCGTTGCAGGAACTCGGCACCGACCAGGTCGGACAGGCCTATGTCACCGCCACCGTCACGGTGTGGGACGAGGATCCTGTCATTGCCGCCGATCGACTGCGGCTGGTGGAGAAGACAATCCAGGGCCGCGATTTCACCTGCATGCGTGAGACGGTGAACGCCATTGAGGCCTGGTTCGGCAGCCTGCCGGGGCATGTCTACGCCAATGTGCGCCAGCCCTGCGTCTCGACCCTGAACCTGGCGCACATGATCCCGCTCTCCGCCGTCTGGGCCGGGCCGGAACGTGACGGACATTTCGCGGCGCCGCCTCTGTTCTATGCCCGCACCGAGGGTTCGACCCCGTTCCGCTTCGCTCTCCACGTCGGCGATGTCGGCCACACGCTGATCGTCGGGCCGACGGGCGCTGGCAAGTCCGTGCTGCTGGCCTTCATGGCGATGCAGTTCCGCCGCTACGCCGGTGCCCGGATATTCGCGTTCGATTTCGGCGGCTCGATCCGTGCGGCCACCCTGGCGATGGGTGGCGACTGGCACGATCTCGGCGGCGCGCTGGCGCAGGACGTGAACGATTCCGTCGCGTTGCAGCCGTTGGCGCGGATCGACGAGCCGGGCGAACGGGCCTGGGCGGCGGAATGGGTGGCGAGCCTGCTGGAGCGCGAGGGCGTCACCGTTGCGCCCGACCTCAAGGACCATCTATGGTCGGCGTTGACCTCGCTGGCCTCGGCCCCGGTCGCGGAACGCACCCTTACCGGCCTGTCGGCGCTGCTCCAGTCGCTGGCCTTGAAGCAGGCCCTTCAACCCTATTGTGTTGGCGGTCCGTGGGGACAATTGCTCGACGCCGAGCATGAGCGGCTGGGTGTCGCCGATATCCAGGCCTTCGAGATCGAGGGGCTGATCGGCTCGGGGGCGGCGTCAGCCGTGCTGTCCTATCTGTTCCACCGTATCGAGGACCGGTTTGACGGCAGCCCGACACTGCTGATCATCGACGAGGGCTGGCTGGCGCTGGATGACCGCGCCTTTGCCGGACAGTTGCGGGAATGGCTGAAGACGCTGCGCAAGAAGAACGCCTCCGTCATCTTCGCCACCCAGTCGCTGGCCGATATCGACGCCAGCCCCATCGCGCCGGCGCTGATCGAAAGCTGCCCGACACGGGTGTTCCTGCCCAACGACCGGGCGCTGGAGCCGCAGATCACCACGATCTATCGCCGTTTCGGGCTGAACGACCGCCAGATCGAGATCCTCAGCCGGGCGACGCCCAAGCGCGACTATTACTGCCAGTCCCGTCGTGGCAACAGGCTGTTCGACCTTGGCCTGTCCGAAGTGGCGCTGGCTTTCACCGCCGCATCTTCGCCCGACGATCAGGCCGCTATCGACCGGATTTTCGCCGGGCATGGGCGCGATGGGTTTGCGGCTGCCTGGCTGGCGCACAAGGGTGTCGAGTGGGCGGTGGAGATGCTCAAGCCGGGAGCGGTGCTGTGAAAAACATACTGACAGTAAAATCAGCTTTCGTATTCGGGGTCGGTCTCGTTCTGCCGGTCGTCGCGAGCGCACCGGCTCATGCGCAATGGGCAGTCTATGACGCGGCCAATCATGTGCAGAATGTTCTCACCGCCGCCAGGGAATTGCAGCAGGTCAACCAGCAGGCGCAGAGCCTGCTCAATGAGGCGACCATGCTGGAGAACCAGGCCCGCAATCTCGCCAATCTGCCGTTCTCCGTGTTGGCCCCGCTGGAACAGTCGATCGCCCAGACTCAACAGATCGTCGGTCAGGCCCAAGGGCTTTCCTACAACCTGTCCAGCATCGATCAGGCCTTCACCCAGACCTATCCCCAGGCGCTGGGTAGTCCGACCTCAGTGGCGCAGATGACCGCCGATGCGCAGACCCGATGGCTGAACGCGCGGGGCGGTTATCAGGACGGGCTGCGCGTGCAGGCCGGCGCGGTGCAGAATCTCGATGCCACGCGCAGCCAGATCGACAGTCTGGTCACGTCCAGCCAGTCCGCGACCGGCGCCCTGCAGGCCGCGCAATCGGGCAACCAACTCACCGCGCTGCAGACGCGCCAGCTTGCCGACCTTACGGCTGTCGTCACGGCGATGGGCCGCGCCCAGGCGCTGGACGGCGCGCGTCAGGTCGAGAGCGAGGAGCAGGGCAGGGCGCAACTGGCGAATTTTCTCAATTATGGTGCCGGCTATACCCCCGGAACCGCGCAGATGTTCCACTGATGCGCGCGCCGCGCCTCTCCCCGCCGCTCGTCTTCCGGCTCGTTGCCGTTGGGCTGGTCGTGCTGATCCTGGTTGCTGCTAGCCTGCATCTCCGGCACGTCTCCCATGACGTCGGTGTGCCCGATCTCGGGCCGCCGGGATCGCGTGACCGGTTGGCCGCCGGTCTCGCACGTTGCCAGGCGCTCGGCATGAAGGCCGACGGCGATCCGGCTTGTGCTGCGATCTGGGCCGAGAACCGCAAGCGCTTCTTCGCGCCTGACGCGGCACGGTGACGCCATGCAGCAGGGCACCGGCGTCATCGACAATTTCCTCGCCATTTTCACCCAGTATATCGATTCCGGATTCGGTCTGGTGCAGGGCGACGTGCACTGGCTCGCGGCGGCGTTGATCACGATCGACATCACCTTGGCCGGGCTGTTCTGGGCGCTGGCGCCCGACGAGGACGTGCTGGCGCGCCTGATCCGCAAGACCCTGTTCATCGGCATGTTTGCTTTCATCATCGGCAATTTCAACGGGCTGGCGCGGATCATCTATGAATCCTTCGCAGGCCTCGGCATCGAGGCGGGCGGCGGGCATCTCACCCAGGCGCAGCTTCTCCAGCCGGGGCGGCTGGCGCAGGTCGGCATCGACGCCGGCAAGCCGATCCTGACCTCGATCTCCTCGCTGGTTGGTTTCGTCGCCATCTTCAACAACGCGATCCAGATCGCCGTATTGCTGATCGCGTGGCTGATCGTGGTCATCAGCTTCTTCGTCATGGCGATCCAGCTCTTCGTGGCGCTGATCGAGTTCAAGCTGACCACGCTGGCGGGGTTCGTGCTGGTGCCCTTCGGTCTGTTCGGCCGCACCGCCTTCCTTGCCGAGAAGGTGCTGGGCAATGTGGTGTCGTCCGGGATCAAGGTGCTGATGCTCGCCGTCATCGTTGGCATCGGCTCGACGGTGTTCGGCCAGTTCACCAGCGGCTTCAACAATCCGCCGACCATCAATGACGCGCTGACCCTGATTTTGGCTTCCCTGACGCTGCTCGGTCTGACCGTGTTCGGCCCGGCATTGGCCAACGGCCTGATCGCCGGTGGTCCGCAGTTGGGTGCGGGATCTGCGGTCGCTACGGCGGCCGGGGTCATCGGTGCTGGTGTGGCCGCCGCATCAGGGGCCGGACTGGCTGTGGGAGCGGCGGCGGCGGCCGTGCGTAGCGGCGCTTTTGTCGCGGGCGGGGCCACCGCCGCCTATCGGGCCGGCGGCGCGGCCGGTGTCGCCAAGACTGGATTGTCTGCCGCCGCCAGTCCGTTGCGCAGGGCGGCGGCCAGTGTCCGCACCAGCTATCAGGCCGGCGGGGCTGCCGCGACCGGCGGCGTTGGTGGTGCCACCGCTTCGGGCGGTGGCGGTGGAGCAGGGGCGCCCGGCAAGCCGCCAGCCTGGGCCAGCCGGATGCAGCGCAACAACCGGATCAGGGGCGGGGCTGACGCCGCCGCGCAGGCGATCAAGGGCGGCGACCGGCCCAGCGGCGGCCACGACGTCGATCTCTCGGAGGGAGAATAACCATGTTCCTTCGCCCCAGCATACGGTTCGGCAAAACACCAGAACCGGAAACGCCCTATCATAAGGCCGGACAGGTCTGGGACGACCGCATCGGTTTGGCCCGCGTCCAGGCGCGTGACTGGCGGCTGGCCTTCTTCGGCTGCCTGGCATTGAGCGGCGGTCTGGCGGCCGGGCTGGTCTGGCAGTCGGCGCGGGGCACCATCACGCCGTGGGTAGTGCAGATCGACCATCTTGGTCAGGCGCAGGCCGTGGGGCCGGCGACGGCCGCCTATCGGCCGACCGATCCGCAGATCGCCTGGTATCTGGCGCGCTTCATCTCCGAGGTGCGCGGCATCCCTGCCGATCCGGTGGTGCTGCGGCAGAACTGGCTCGACGCCTATAACTACGTCACCGATCGCGGCGCGCTGGCCCTGAATGATTATGCCCGCACCAACGATCCGTTCAGCCGGATCGGCAGGATGCAGGTTGCGGTCGAGATCGCCAGCGTGATCCGCGCCTCCGATGACAGTTTCCGGGTGGAGTGGGTCGAGCGCCGCTATATCGACGGCGCGCTGGCCACCACTGAGCGCTGGAGCGCGATCCTCACCATCGTCGTCGCCACGCCCACCGATGCCGAGCGGCTGCGCAAGAACCCGCTCGGCATCTACATCCACGCCCTCAACTGGTCCAGGGAACTCGGCTGATGCGCACCCTCAACACAATCGCGCCGTTCATGATCCTGTTGGTGCCGCTGGCGGCCTGCTCGTCGTGGAAGCCGCCTGTCATCAGATACGACGATACGCCCCGGCAGGCAGTTCTTACGCCTGACCCGCCCAAGCCTGTGCAGGTGGTGGCACTCCCCGAGCCCTTGCCGCTACCGGGGCAACTCAAGCCGCTCCCATACCGGCACGGGGCGCCGGAACCGACGGATCCCCATCAACGGGTCGAGCGCGCCAATAGTGCGGCGCGGATCCAGCCGACGCGGACCGGGTATCTCAATGCGATCCAGGTCTATCCGTTCTCCGAGGGTGCGCTCTATCAGCTCTACGCCGCCCCCGGCGAGATCACCGATATCGCGCTGCAACCCGGCGAGAAGCTGGTGGGTGCCGGCCCGGTCGCCGCGGGTGATACCGTACGCTGGATTATCGGCGACACCGAGAGCGGGGTAGGGGCGTCGAAACGGATTCATATCCTGCTCAAACCGACGCGGCCGGACCTGACCACCAACCTGGTCATCAATACCGACCGGCGCACCTACCATCTGGAGCTGCGCTCCGATGAGCGGACCTATATGGCCTCGGTGTCGTGGGACTATCCGCAGGACCACATCGTCGCCCTGCGTGGGCAGGATCGGGATTCTGATCTTGGCACTCCGGTTGCGACCGGCGTCGATCTCGATGCACTGAATTTCCGCTACCGGATCGAGGGCGACGAGGCGCCGTGGCGGCCGTTGCGGGCCTTCGATGATGGGCGGCAGGTGTTTATCGAGTTTCCGACCGGGATCGCCCAGGGCGAGATGCCGCCGCTCTGGGTGATCGGCCCGCAGGGCGACGGCCAGTTGGTGAATTATCGGGTGCGCGGCAACCGGATGATCGTCGATCGTCTGTTCGCCGCTGCCGAATTGCGGCTGGGGGCGAAGCACCAGCAGGTGGTGCGCATCGTCCGCACCGACGGGGCGCGGCGGTCGTGAGCGGGAGCACCGGAACGGGGGAGGCGGATAAACCAATGCCTCCCGTTAGGCCGCCGGGCGAGATGCGGTTGCGCGTGACGCGACCGCCGGTCACGCGCCTGTCGCGCAAGGTGATCCTCGGCCTGTCGGTCGTCGCCGTCGCCGGCATCGGCGGTGCGCTCTATCTGGCGTTGAAGCCGACGCCTCCGAAGAGCAATGCCGAACTCTATAATACTGGCAGCCGCACCACGCCGGACGGGCTGGCCAATCTGCCGGGGGACTATACCCATCCGCCGCGGCTCGGGGCGCCGCTCCCCGGTGATCTTGGTCGACCGCTCCTCAAAGCAGGTGTTAGCGCTCCCGGCATGGCGACACCGGCGGCGCCTGCCGATCCGGAGAAACAGCGTATCGCCCAGGAACAGGAAGCGGCGCGGGTCAGCCACCTGTTCACCCAGACGCAGATCGGTCGGGATATCGCAACGCCGACGACGGCGGGGGCGACGGCAACCCAACCCGTCAGCGTTGCTACTGACCGCAAGCAGGCGTTCATTGATGGCCCGGTCGACCAGCGCACCGTCAGCACCGCGCGTCTGACACCCGCTCCCAGCCCTTATGTGCTTCAGGCGGGATCGATCATTCCCGGTGCGCTGATTACCGGCATCCGCTCTGCCCTGCCGGGCGAAGTCACGGCCCAGGTGACGGAGAATGTTTATGATTCTCCGACCGGGCATATTCTGCTGATCCCGCAGGGGGCGACACTGATCGGTCGCTATGACTCCCAGATCGCTTATGGCCAGAAGCGGGTGCTGCTGGTCTGGACCCGGCTGATGCGCAGTGGCGGGGATTCGATCGTGCTGGAGAACGAACCTGCCGCCGATGCGGCGGGCTACGCCGGATTGCAGGACCAGACCGACAATCATTGGGGCGAGGTATTCAAGGCCGCTCTGGTTTCGACCATCCTCAGTGTGGGTTCCGAAGCGGATATCAGCGGCGGTAATGGCATTGCCCAAGCCCTGCGCACCGGTGGCTCGCAAGGTTTCAACCAGATCGGTGAGCAGATGGTCGGACGGTCGCTGAATATCCAGCCGACCAACACAATCCGGCGTGGCTTTCCAGTGCGGGTCATGGTGCATCGTGACCTGGTTCTCTCCCCTTACGGAAAGGAGGCGTCTCGATGACAAAACTCAGGCTGGGCCCTATTGAGAATGACAAACCGGTTCGGCTCACCGTGGAACTTCCCGCCGCCGTGCATCGCGATCTGATCGAATACGGGCGCCTGCTGGCGCGTGAAAGCGGTAAGGCCGAGATAATGCCAGCAAAGCTCATTGGGCCAATGCTCGCGCGCTTTATGGGCGGAGACAGAGAGTTTCGAAAGCAACGCATGAAGGGTCTGGCCAATCCCGCATCCGATCTCGTATGAACGCGACGAATTTATCTACCACCCACCGGATATTCGATTTTGTACCAAGCATGATGGGGCTGAATTTGCGCCTCAATATCTTCGAGAGGTTTCCGGTTATTTAGGCGTCGACGAATATGGAAAGTGACTTTCGATCGTTCCATTGCCGGATATTGCGAGAATCCGATCAGATACTCTGCTCGGCCACCGAAGATACGCGCAGCCTTCTCTGCTCGTAGACAGTGAGATTGAGATTGATCAGATCAAGAGTCGGCGTGGCAATCTGATGCGCGCGGGCCCGCTTCACGAGGTCGCCAATGATCTGTGTCGCCTCAATGGGAGCGCCCTGTGACAGATCACGGAACATGGACGATGTCAGGGACGATTCCTTTGCGATTAACAGCCGGACGATACCGCCCAGGGTCTCCTCGGTGAGCGGATACCCGGCCGCCGCCGCGATCGAAGCGCATTCGCCGATCGTCGCCCGCGCGAAAGCCTCTCCTGCGGGCGCGCTGGCCACTTCCCCCACGGTGGCCCGCATCAGGCAACATACGGTGCCCAGCGATGCCAGCAGAGCCCATTTGTTCCACATCTCCTGAATGATGTGGTCCGACAATATAGTCTCGAAGCCAGGACCGGAGAGAGCATCCTTGAGGCTCCGGATCGGGGCGTTGTCGCCAGAGGATCGCGGGCCAAAGGTCAGTTTGGGGAGTGATCCCACTTGAACGACATGTCCTTCAGAATCCAGCTTGCTGACGATGAAGCACGTCCCGCCCAGGACCTTCGGATCTCCGAAACGCTCTGCCAGTACATCGAGATGCCGCATGCCATTTAGAAGAGGTATGATGCGCGTATCCGGGCCGACGGCGGCAGCGAAATCGTCCATCGCGGACGCGAGGGAGTAAGCCTTTACGCTGAGAAGAATGATGTCATAAGGGCCATCGATATCGTCGGATGTCACCATTTTCGGCGCGAGGCTGGCGTCCCCCAGCGGACTGACCAGCCGTAGCCCGTCCGTACGCAGCTGCTGCAGCCGGTTGGGACGCACCAGGAACGTGACATCATGTCCCGCCGTTGCCATCCGGGCCCCAAAATATCCCCCAACTGCACCTGCGCCGACGATCAGAACTTTTGGATTCATGGTGTCGTTCCTTGTTCCGGGACTGCCGCGCCGCGAGGCCGGCGACGCAAGTCTCGCCGTTGATACCATCAATGCGCTCTGGTCATGAACAGGGACATTGGAATGAGGAAGTCGCGGCGAGAGGGGGCGTGTGGAAATGGGGGGCCGCGCGCCCCCGGACGAACGCGACGAACTTGCCGATCACCGGATCTTCGCTTTCCGGGCGCCATGCCAGACTGACCGGCAGACAGGCCGTGTCTTCATCGATGGGGACGAATGTCAGACCGGGGAACTTCAAGTGTAGAAGTCTCGACTAAATCTGACGGATGGTGTCTGCTGAAGCTCAACCAGGGCTGCGGCGGGGGCGGAGTGGCCGGGCGACGCAGCCCCCGCCGCAGCCATCGGAGGATATCCTCATGACCCGTGACCAGAAGATCATCCGCGCCAAAGTTGGCCTGCTGGAACTATCGAAGCAACTGGGCAACGTCTCCCAGGCCTGCAAGATGATGGGGTATTCGCGCGACAGCTTCTACCGCTTCAAGGAGCTCTACGACAAAGGCGGCGAAATCGCTGCTCCAGGAACTCTCCCGCCGCAAACCCTTGCTTCGAAAACCGCGTCGAGCCGGCGGTTGATGAAGCTGTGGTCGCGATCGCCATCGAACAACCGGCCTGGTGTGCCAGGCCCCCGTGGCCAACGGAATCTGCTCAAGCGCGGCGTCAACAGCCCTCACACACGGGTGCGCAGCATCTGGCTGCGCCACGACCTCGCTACCATGAAGCTCCGCCTCAAGGCGCTCGAAGCCAAGATGGCCCAGGAACGGCTGATCCTCACCGAAAGCCAGCTTGCGGCCCTGGAGAAGGCCAAGGCCGACAAGGAGGCCTGGGGCGAGTTCGAGACCGAATGTCCCGGCTATTGCGGCGCTCAGGATACCTTCTATGTCGGCACCCTGAAGGGCGTCGGTCGCGTCTACCAGCAGACCTTCGTCGATACCTACAGCAAGGTCGGCTTCGCCAAGCTCTATGACCGCAAGACCCCGGTTACCGCTGCCGACCTGCTCAACGACCGCGTCATCCCCTTCTTCGAGCTGCACGATCTCCCGCTCCAGCGCGTGCTGACCGACCGGGGCACCGAATTCTGCGGCTCTCATGACCGCCATGAATACGAACTCTATCTGGCGGTGGAGAACATCGACCATACCCGCACCAAGGCGCGCAGCCCGCAGACCAACGGCATCGTCGAGCGCTTCCACAAGACCATGCTCGACGAGTTCTATCGTGTCACTTTTCGCCGCAAGATCTACGACAGCATCCACGAACTCCAGGCAGACCTCGACGAATGGATGGATGACTTCAACCGCAATCGCACCCACCAGGGACGATACTGCTTCGGCAAAACCCCGATGCAAACCTTCCTTGACGCAGCCCACCACGCCCGCGAAAAAGATATCGGGCGCCACGTCGAACACCACATGAACGCGTAGCATCCACGCCGGCCACTTCAAGCCGTCCGTCAGATTAAGTGCAAACTTCTACACTTCAAGGTGGAATAGGCTTGGGCGGCGATTGTGATACCAAATCCCGCGCGCACGAAGGCGAGCACGCTCAGGATGCTGGCTTCAAGGATGTGTAATCGGGCACCAGGCAGCCGAGCCATATAGAAATCGCGGCAGATGGCCCCCTTGCCCGAGGCCCCGAGCAGAAGGATCTCGTTCTCCAGACTCGCCCAGTGCAGCATATTTTGCCCAATCAGGTGATGACCAGCCGGTAGCACGGCCACGAGAGGTTCGGCATAGACTCGCACGGCCGCTTCGTGGTTCTGCAGCAGGCAATCCGGAATCAGGGCGACGTCGACCCGGCAGCCCGTCAGGGCCGCGTGCAGGCTTTCTTCGCCAAACTCACAGGGTGCAACGATGACGCCCGGATAGGACATGCGCCATTCCCGTAGCAGGGCCATCAGAACAGGACTGATCGGCGGAAGATGCAGGCCCAGGCGGATCTCGCCCTTCTCTCCGGCACTGCCGCGAGCCAGTGTGTCCTCCATTGCATGCGTTTCATGAAGCACACGGCGGATATAGCGTGTCGCCAGTCGTCCCGACGCGGTGGCTCGGATCCCGGCCGGCGTCCGCTCCAGGAGCGTCACGCCCAGCCTGTCTTCCAGCCGGCTGATGGCACGGCTGAGTGTCGATACCTGGAGGTGCAAGGACTGGGCGGCCCGACCGAAACTTCCGGCTTCGATAACCGTCAGCAGATAACGAAGTTCGGTGAGATGCATGAGTCCGGTCACCGTTGGCTATGAGTAATGCCGATCCTCAATCGGCGTCCAGCTTATGACCGCTTCCAGAGCACATTTGCGGACGCTGACGCTCCTCCCTCATTGCGGCGCGGCGGTCAGTCGCGCTCGGGGGCAAGATGCACCGCGAAGCCGTGCGCTCCGGGGGGCGCCAGTCCGGGCAGCAGTTCCATGGTCGGGATCTGGTAGTCGCCGTAATTCTGCTTGCGATAAGGAATCGGCGCGATCGTTTCCAAGGTCGTCATCCGCTCGCGCAATTGTTCCGCGAGAAGCGTGAATTTAGGCTCGTCCATCCGATCGACACGATAGGCCACGAAGGGCGGCAGAACGGTGAAGCCGGGATAGAAAAGGATCCCATGATTGATCGGGAACAGCAGATCGTCGATCGGGCCGTTGATCCCGCGGTCCGAATAATGTTCGGGCCACCCGCCTGCGGTGACCATCAGCATTGCGCGCTTGCCGGCCATGACCCCTTCGCCATACCGGTCGCCCCAGCGCTGCTCGCTGTGTTCGCCCACCCCATAGGCGAAGCCGGAGGCATAGACCCGGTCCACCCAGCCTTTGAGAATGGCCGGCATGGCGAACCACCATAACGGGAACTGCAGAATGACCGTATCGGCCCACAGCAATTTCTCTTGTTCCGCCTTCACGTCCGGCGTCAGCGCATCTGCCGCGAACCCGTCATTGGACGCTTTCCAGACTTTCAGCGGTCCGTCGGACGACAGGCCGGGAAAATCGTCCCTGTCAACTGCAGCCTTCCAGTGCATGGCATAGAGATCCGACACCTGAACGTCATGTCCCTGGGCCGTCAGTTCAGAGACGGCGACGTCAAGCAGGGCGCCGTTGAGCGAGTGTCTTTCCGGATGAGCGAAGACGATCAGAACATTCATGAGCGGACTCTCATTGCGTGGAAAATTTCGTTTCCCAACGAGATTACGCGATAGGCTATTCTTATCCCATATGGCGATGGCGGAAGGGAGAATGCTGAAATATGGAACAATCGCCAGTCTCACTGGAGCGGATGCGGACCTTCGTGCGGGTCGCCGAACGTGGCAATCTGGCGGCCGTTGCCCGTGAAACCGGTGCCGGGCAGTCGACGATCACGCGGCACCTGCGCGAGCTTGAGGACGCTCTGGGCGTCTCACTGCTGACGCGGACGACGCGTCGTACGGCGCTGACGGATGAAGGAACGCGCTATTACGCGCATTGTGTGCAGATACTCTCTCTCGTCGAGCAGGCGAGCCAGGAGATGCGCGAGACGCGGCAGGCAACGGCCGGAACGGTACGCATCTCCTGCACCGGCGCGCTGGGTGTCCTGCATGTCAGCCAGCTCATTTATGCCTTTCAAGACCAGAATCCGGGAATACGGGTGGAATTCGGCCTGACGGATGAGCGGATCGATCTGGTGCGGGATGGGGTCGATATTGCCATCCGTCTCGGTCCCCTGAGCGATTGCGCGATGAAACTGCGTTCCCTGGGGGAGAGCGAGCGCCTGTTGGTCGCATCGCCCGAATGGCTACACCGTACTGGGCCGGTGCGGCGACCGGTGGATCTGCGTGATCGCGAAGGGGTGCGAATGTCGCGCGTGCATGGATCGGACCGACTGGTCCTGCGGAGCGCCAGGGGTAGAAACCATGTCGTGCCGTTTCATGGCCGTTTGATCGTCGATCATGGTTTGGCGGCGCGGGAGGCGTTTCTGGCGGGCAGGGGTTTCGGCCCGGCCCATCGTTGGCTGGTGGAAGACTGCTTGCAGGACGGTCGACTGGTGCCGCTTCTTCCAGACTACACGTTGCCGTCGGTGCCGCTGAGCATGCTTATCGCGCCTGAACGGACGAATCTGGCCAGGATCCGTCTCTGCGTGGAGTTCCTGGCCGAACGGGTCGGCGGAATACCAGGCATCAGCCGGTGATCGTCGGGGAATTGGCGCGATTTTCCGCCTGCTTGCGCACGGCGGCCAACATGCGTCTGCGGATCAGTCCACTGACCGGACGGATGAGATACCAGTAGGGTGCGAAATGCCGCCGCGCCGTGGGCGTCGGACAGAAGACGCTTGTCTCGGTTGTCAGACGATTTGTCCCGCGCGTGAGTGGGCGGAGCGTATAGGACAGCACAAGCTTGCAGGCGTCCTGATATGCGCTGGTCCGGAAATCCTCCGCCGAGTGGCACGGTATCAACCCATAATCGGCATTCCAGAATTCGCCGATAAGTCCGAAGGCGAGGGCGGTGTCCCCCTTGCGTCCTAGAAAGGTGAAATCGTCCCGGTCGAAGGGCGGCCGACGGCTTCGCCCTGATAGCCGTGAGGGCAACTCCCGTACTCCTATGGCGAGACGGACGAGCGGGTCGTCTTTCAGCCGGTAGTTCATAGCGCAATCAAGAATAAGTCCGGCGGACGCTGCGATATCGATGTTGTGTCGTTCGCGAAAGTCCGCCCGAGGCAGAAATGTGTCAATCCAATTCGCGGCTGACACCGGGGAGGAGTCGCGTGTCATCCGCGAATACCTGGTATCGGCGTGAACTTCGGCAAAGCGCGAACGCGGTCGAGCCATCCTGCGAGCGCGGGAAAGGGGGTAACGTCGATGCCGCCTTCATGCGCCAGCGCAAGATAGGGAAACAGCGCGCAGTCGGCGATGGTCGGATGGCCGAGCGCGAACCAGGCATGCGTGCTCAGGTGCTGGTCCAGCAGCGGCAGGAGCCGTTGTGTGACGAGAAGCGCGCTCTCCATTGCGAGATCGTAGCCGAATTTCCGGATCAGGCGGGCGGCATTGGGCCCGTCACGAACCTCGCTCGAGGCGATGCACAGCCATTGCACGATCTCTGCCTGGGATGTCGGGTCTTCGGGCCACCATGTCCTATCCCGGAGCTGGCCCGCCAGATACACGAGGATTGCCTGGGAATCCCGCAGCGCGGTCTTTCCATCTACCAGAACAGGCACTTCCTGAAACGGATTCAGGGCCGTGAACCTAGGAGTGTAGTGCTCGTCAGCCGCGAGGTCGACCGGAATGAGTTCAAGCTCAGTGCCCGTCAGAGCCGCGAAAAGCCGGACCTTGTAGCAATTACCGGAGAGGGCAAGATCGTAGAGTTTCACGGGGACCTCTCGGGATCGTAGGAGGGAGACACGGCGGTTTTTGTGGGGAATCAGCATTTCCTGACTCTTCATCCTATCGTCGGCTGGAGTCTCCGCAATGGTTATCAGTATGCCGCCGATCCTATCGTGCAAAGGTCGTATGCCGGCCTGCCATAATGACATTCAGACATGGGATGATCCGCTCAAACAGGCTATGCTGCGCACATGACTGCTCCGATCTCCCTGTCACGCCTGCCGCGTCCCTCCCTGGTCGATGCGGCGCTTGCCGCCATGCGTGAGCGGATCACATCCGGTGACTGGCCCGTTGGCCAGCGCATTCCCAAGGAGACAGAACTGGCCGAAATGCTCCAGATCGGCCGCAACACCGTGCGCGAGGCCCTGCGCGTGTTGTCTCATGCCGGCATGATCGAGGTGCGTCAGGGCGACGGGACCTACGTGCGTGCCTTGCATGAACCCGCAACGATTATGGCGCAGGTCAGTCATACCAGCCTGCGCGATCATTTCGAGTTGCGTGTGATGCTGGAGACGGAATCCGCGCGTCTGGCAGCGCTCCGCCGGACAACGCGGGACATCCGCAGAATGGGGGCAGCCCTGAAGGCGCGTGGCGAACGGAGTTCCTACAGCGACCTTGCCCGCTTTCTGGACCTGGATGCTTCCTTCCATCTGGCCGTCGCGGAGGCCAGTCACAACGATGCGCTGATCCCTCTTTATCGCTATTTTCTGGATGCGGCGCGCGAAGCCGCTCTTTCTGCCCTCGTTGAGCATGGAGTCACCGAGCCGAAGCTGGAGCTTCACGAACGGCTGTTCCAGGCGATCGAAGCGGGGGATGCACTGCGGGCAGTGAGGGCGGCGCGGGCTATCCTTCAGCCATTGATCGCGGCCTTTACCGACGGCAAGTCTCCGGGCACGGCCGCGGCTCGCGGCGTTCGCAAGCGGGCGGCACAGGAGCGTCATAAAGCCTGAGCGGTCTCTGGCTTTATGATCGGGGCGCGAGGGCTCATGACACGTAGGACCGTGCGTCGCAGCCATTGATGGACCTGGTCAGTGTCGTGTCGGGGATGCCAGGCCTGGAAGATCGTCACCGGCTCCAGATCGAGCGGTAGCGGAAAGCCATAAAGACCCAGCCGGTCGAGCATTGCCGCGTCAGTCAGGATATCCGGTGCCGGGAGGATCAGATCGGTATGTGCGAGCCCTTGCAGCGCGGCATAGAAAGAGGTCAGCAGCAGCGCGACAGTGCGTTCGAGCCCATACTGATCGGCAAGGACCTCGTCGATCGGTCCCCGTCGCCTCCCTCGGCGCGAGACGGCGATGTGCTGGTACGCTACCAGCGCCTGCGGTGTGATCTTTCCCAGCAGGATCGGATGACCGGCCCGCACCACACCGCGAAAGCGGCTCTCGAACAGGGTCTGGCGCATGATTTCGGGCCGCAGGAGCGCGGTGGCGCCGATATAGAGATCGATCCCGCCCTGTCGCAGGAAATCGCTGTCGTCACCGTTCGATTCTGCGGTGAAGATCAGCGTGGTGTCCGGACAGTCGGCGCGCAGGGCGCTCAGCAGCGCCTCCGCGTATGGGCCAATCACCACGTCGGCTGCCCGGATACGGAAGGTCGGCGTCAGGCCGGTGAAATCCAGGGCATGCCGTGGACGATACAGATCGCTGATCGCAGAGAGGATCTGGCTGACACGCGGCTGCATCTGCAGGGCACGCGGTGTTGGCACCATATGCCGACCCGATTGCACCAGAATGGCATCGTGGAACGTCTCGCGCAGGCGGGACAGGGTGCGGCTCATGGTCGCGGCACTGACGTGCAGCCTCTCGGCCGCGCCGGTAACGCTCGATTCCTCGACCAGCACGTTCATCGCCTGAAGAAGATTGAGGTCGTAGCCGCGCGCCACATGTGCCATCGGGTCTTCCTTATGTCATGCGACTCAGGCTCTGAATTGGCTAATAAACACCCAATCATAGGATGAATATGCCGCGAGCAGTCTTCGCCTCAGCCAACGCTGGCAGAGACATCGCCGCGTCGCAACGGGAATCTGACATCCGACCGTTCCATATCTGCTTCCCGACGATTTCATAATTGAGCGTTCCCAAACATGGGATGTTTCTTCAAGACTGCCGACACGAGATCAAACGATGCTGTTGCGAGGTATCCTGTGGACCACGCTGATACGCTGGCGCTGTCGCGTCCCGACGGGCTGCCCGTGCCCGTGCTGCTGCAACCGGAACCACCTCCGGCGCCGCCGAAGGCTGCGGTGTTCGGTCCGCGCCTGGCCACGGGGCTGGCGGGCGTGCTGCTGGCAGTTCTGCTGGCGGGGTTCAACGAGCACACGACCGAGGCTGGGCTCGCCGATATCCGGGGCGCATTCCATCTCGGGCATGACGAGGGGACCTGGATCACCGCCGTGTTCGAGGCGTTCAACATCGCTGCGATGGCGTTCGCGCCCTGGTGTTCGGTGACGTTCTCCATCCGACGCC
Source organism: Gluconacetobacter diazotrophicus PA1 5 (assembly GCF_000067045.1). NCBI lineage: Bacteria > Pseudomonadati > Pseudomonadota > Alphaproteobacteria > Acetobacterales > Acetobacteraceae > Gluconacetobacter > Gluconacetobacter diazotrophicus. Next base: position 1,016,397 of record NC_010125.1, on the reverse strand, counting down.
TGACGATCGCGATGACGGGGCTAGTGGGCGTGCTGGGTACGGCGGCACCCTTCATGCCGAACCTGTCGTCTCTTCTTCTGCTGCGCTGCGTGCAGGGATTGGCTTGCGGTAGCCTGCCGCCAATGCTGATGACGGTGGCGCTGCGCTTCCTGCCGCCCAATATCAAGATCTACGGTCTGGGCGCCTATGCCCTGACCGCGACTTTCGGGCCGAATATTGGCGGCGCGCCGCTGGCGGGATTCTGGTTCGAGTATGTCGGCTGGCCGTTCCTGTTCTGGCAGATCGTGCCGCTGTGCCTGATCTCGATGGTGTGCGTGGCGTGGGGCCTGCCGCAGGACCCGATCCGGCTGGAGCGTTTTCGCCAGTTCGATTGGCGTGGCCTGCTGACCGGCTTGCCTGCGATCTGCATGCTGGTGATCGCGCTGGAGCAGGGGGACCGGCTGGACTGGTTTCGCTCGCCGTTGATCACCCACCTCTTCTTCGGCGGCGGGTTCCTGTTCGTGCTCTTCATCGTCAATGAATGGTTCCATCCGGTGCCGTTTTTCCGCATCCAGTTGCTCAAGCAGCGCAACGTGACGGATGCGCTGCTGACGCTGGCGGCGGTTCTGGTATTGGGGGCGGTCACGGCGGAAATCCCTGCGGTCTATCTGGAGGAGGTGCGCGGCTATCGCCCGATCCAGATCGCGCCGGTCATGCTGATCCTCGCGCTGCCACAAGTGCTAGCGCTGCCGCTGGTCTCGGCCCTGTGCAACATCCGCCGGGTGGATTGCCGTCATGTGCTGATGGCAGGCCTTGCGATCCAGGGGCTGTCCTATTTCCTTGGCACCTGGATCGATGCTGACTGGGTGCGCGAGAACTTCTATGCCATGCAGCTCCTGCAGGTGGCCAGCGAACCGATGATGGTCATTGCAATCCTGATGCTGGCGACGATGGGCCTGGGTCCGGCCGATGGACCGTTCATCTCGGGCATGTTCAACATGACCAAGGGAGTGGCCAACGCCATTGCTGCGGGCGTTATTTCCGCCCTGCTGCGCCGGCGCGAGCAATTCCATTCCACCATGCTGCTCGACACCTATGGCACCAACCATACCGCGTTGCAGTCCTGGGGCGACCCGGCGCAGGCGCTGCTGGCGCCGCACATCGTTGATCCGGCCCGGCTGGACTGGAACATGACCGTCTTGCTGCACGGCGAGGCGTCGGAGCAGGCGCTCATTCTGGCCTGTGCAGATATCTACACGATCATGATCGGCGTCTGCGCCGCCCTGTTCATGCTCAATCTGGTTCTGCCGCAACGGGTTTATCCGCCCCGCGCGCCGTCCACCTCCGCTCCTGCACGCTGACGGAGACGGACAGTATGTCATGTGAGACCAATATGAAGACCAGTTCGTATCGGGATACGCGCCGCGTGCGGCATCCAGACATCCTATCATCGGATCAGACAGGCAACGCGACAGCACCGAGGTGGACGCTGCGCGACCGCATCGAGGGCTACTTCGTGGCCCTCGTCGTAACGATCTACCTGAAGCTGACCTGACGGTCCCGCGCAATCCGCGACAGACGATGTGGCCGCCGGGGCCGCAAGAGGGAATATTCATGAACGGAACAACGAAGGCGCTGCTGCTGGCGGCCGGCGTGGTGGTGCTGGGGGCCGCGGCCTGGGGCGGTGACCGCCTTGTGCTTGGAGACGGCGTGCGGGTCGAGACCAACGACGCCTATGTGTCTGCCTATTCCTCGGTGGTCGCCCCCAAGGTCGGCGGTCGCATCGACGCCGTGATGGCGCAAGACAACGAGCAGGTCCGCAAAGGCGAGGTGCTGGCCCATATCGAGGATGACGACTACCGCGCAGCTCTTACCGTGGCGCGGGGCAATCTCGCCGCCGCGCGCGCCGACATCGCCAATCTGCAGGCGGAGTTGGCCCGGCAGGATGCGCTGATCGCGGCGGCACGGGCGGCGGTACAATCTGACGACGCTGAACTCGTCTTCGCGCAGCAGGACGAGGCGCGCTACCGCAATCTGGCGGTCGGTGGCGCCGGCACGACCGAGCAGCGCCAGCGTACGGCGGCGCAGACCCGCGAGGCCACGGCCGCGAAAGCCCGCGACGAGGCGAGTGTGCAGGCCGCGACCCAGGAAAAGGATGTGCTCGCCGCCCAGATCGCGCGTGCCAGGGGCAACCTGACCCGCGCCGAAGGCGAGGAGCAGCGGGCAGAATTGGATTTGTCCTATTGCACCATCCCGGCCCCGGTGGACGGCGTGGTCGGCGCGCGCGGCGTGCGTGTGGGCAACTACGTTAATCCCGGCAGTGCGCTGATGGCGGTCACCCCGGTCCAGGATGCGTTCGTGGTTGCCCATTTCCAGGAGACGCAACTCACGCATGTTGTGCCGGGGCAGAAAGCGACGGTCTGGGTCGACACCTTCCCGGGTCAGCCACTGCGCGCTCATGTCGACAGCATCCCGCCGGCGACCGGCGTCGCGTTCGCGCCGATCCAGCCCGATAATGCGACCGGCAACTTCACCAAGGTGGTCCAGCGTCTGCCGGTGCGCATCACCTTCGATCCGGGGCAGCCACTTGCCGCGCGCGTCAGGGTCGGCATGTCGGTGGAAGTCAGGGTCGACACGGCCTCCCGTCCCGAAGGCCCGAAGGCGGACGACCCCCGCTATGCTTGGCGGTGAGGGGCGGATCATGATCACACGCCTCAACCGCCCCATGCTCGCTCTGGCGAGCGCGCTCCTGCTCGGCGCCTGCACGGTCGGGCCCGACTATCACAAGCCGGATCTCGCCAGCGCGCCGCACTGGCGCCGCGGTATGGCGGATGCCGAAAGCCACCCGGTGGAAAGCCCGGCCGATCCGCAATGGTGGACGATCTATCGCGATCCGGTGCTGACGGCGCTCGAACAGCAGGTCGCGTCGGCCAATCTGGATCTGCGGGCAAGCGCCTATCGCCTGGCGGAGAGCATCGCCGAGCGGCGGATCGCGAGCGCGGCACAGTTCCCGCATATGGAGGGGAATGCGTCCTACGCCCGCGAGCGGGCCAGCACCAACGGTATCCTCGGCCTGCTCGGCACGCTGGAGCGCGCCGGCGCGGGCGATGTCGCCAGCGGCGCGCAGGGCTTCGGCCCCGTGGCTGTGCCGGGCACGGTCGGCAATCCGTCCTTCAATCTGCCGCAATACGGCATGAGCGCGTCCTGGGAAGTCGATCTCTGGGGTCATGTTCGGCGTCAGGTCGAGGCGGCCAACGCGGCTGTGCAGGCGACGCAGGACATGCAGCGCGACGTGCTGGTCTCGCTGATGGCCGAGACCGCGCAGGACTATCTCGATCTGCGCGGCGTCCAGGCACAGATCGCCATCGTCGACCGCAATATCGACATCGCGCGGCATAGTGTCGATTTGACGGCGATGCGCTTTACGCAGGGAGCCTCCACGCAGCTCGACGTGGCGGATTCGCGCGGACAACTCAGCGAATTCCAGTCGCGCCTGCCGATCCTGCGCAGCCAGGAAGTGCATCTGATCAACGCGCTGAGCTTTCTCGTTGCGCGCGAGCCGGGTGCGCTCCGGGCGCAACTCGGCACGCCTGCCCCGATCCCGCCGGTACCCGATGCGGTGCCCGTTGGCCTGCCGTCGGAACTGGCCGAACGTCGGCCCGATATCCGCATGGCCGAGGAGCAGTTGCATGTCGCCACCGCCAGCATCGGCGTGGCCGTGGCGGATTTCTTTCCGCGCGTGACGCTGTCCGGCAGTCTCGACGTGCAGGCGCTGCAATTCAGCGGGCTCGGCTCCTGGGCGTCGCGACAATACGGCTTCGGTCCGACCATGACGCTGCCGCTGTTCGAGGGTGGCCGCCTCACCGGGCAATTGCGCCTACGCCGGGCGCAGCAGAAGGAAGCGGCGATCACCCTGCAGCGCACCATTCTCAAGGCCTGGCAGGAGATCGATGACGCGATGGCCGATTTCTCCGCCGCCCAGCAGCAGCGCGACCGGCTGAAGGAGACCGTGGCCCAGAACGAGACGGCCGTGCGCCTGGCCCAGCAGCAATACGTGCAGGGGGCGTCGGACTTCTTGAACGTGCTGACCCTGCAGAACGCGCTTCTGGCCAGCCAGAACCAGCTCGTCCAGTCGACGACGGCGGTTTCGGTCGCAGTGGCCCGGCTTTACCGCGCGCTTGGTGGTGGCTGGGAGGCGCGCTATCCGGAAGCGGTGGCCCGGCGGTCGACCATCCAGTCAGCGGGGCAGGGAGGGCGACAGGGATGATCAAAGTGCGGCTGCCTTCCGAGCTGGGTCATCTGGTCCAGGATGGCGTCAAGCTCGAGTGCCATTTCGCATTCCGGGACTATGCTCACCCCGCTCCCTCACATTGGGGACGGCTCCGGGTGCTCAACCGGATCGACCTGGAGGCCGATGCCGCCTTCAGGCTGGACCATGAAAGCGCGGTCGAAATCGTGACCCTCGTTCTCAACGGAACAGTTCTGGCGCTGGTGGATGGGCTTGGCGACAGCCTGCTGAAGCCGGGCGATTGTCATCTCGTCAGCGCCGGCGATGGCGTGGCCCTGGCGACGTGGAAGACCGGCGGTGCGCCGGCGTCGCTCCTGCAACTGTGGCTGATGCCCGAAGAGGAAGGGGGCGCGTCGGAAATCGGCCTGCGCCGCGATGGGGACCGCTTCGGGCACGAGCATGTCCTGCTGGCCAGCGGCTTTCCCGAAGACGACCCGGAGGAAGCTGATCAGGGGCGGTCGGGTGACCCTCTACCGTTAAAGGCTCGGGTTCGCGTGCTCCGCCTCACGCTCCCGACTGGCGGACAGGCCGTCATCCCCACCTATGCGGACCGCTGCGTCTACGCCCTCGTCGCCGCAGGCCAGGTCGAAATTCAGGGGTTCGATGCTGGTGCTGGCTGCGGTGTCGCGATCACGGGATGCGAGACGGTCGTTGTGCATGCGCGCGAGCCATCCACTCTGGTTATCTGTGATTCCGACTGAGCGAAAGGAGACACGCATGAAGCTGTGCCGTTATGGGGAACCGGGAGAGGAACGTCCGGCTCTGATCGATCAGACGGGAGGCCTGCGCAGCTTGGCGGGGGTGGTCGGGGACGTGTCGCCGGAGGTACTGGCGCCGGCGCGTCTGGCCGCCCTTGCGGCGATCGATCCGTCGAGCTTGCCGCAGGTGGATCCTGGCCAGCGTCTGGGCGTGCCGGTCGCAGGGATCGGGAAATATATCTGCATTGGGCTGAATTACCGGGACCATGCGGAAGAGGCAGGGCTGCCGGTGCCCGACGAGCCGATCATCTTTCTCAAGGCGATCACGGCACTCTCCGGGCCTGACGATCCGATCATCCCGCCGATTGGCGCGACACAGTTGGACTGGGAAGCTGAACTCGCCGTCATCATCGGCACGCGCGCGAAGAATATCGCAGTCAGCGAGGCGCTGGATCATGTCGCGGGCTATTGCGTCGCCAACGACGTGTCCGAACGCGCCTTCCAGATGCAGTCAAGCCAGTGGGACAAGGGCAAGGGATGCGATACGTTCGGGCCGCTCGGCCCGTGGCTGGTGAGCCGGGACGAGGTGCCCGACCCTCAGAATCTCGCGATTTGGCTGGATGTGAATGGGCGCCGGATGCAATGCGGGACTACGCGCACGATGGTGTTTTCCGTCGCCGAGATCGTCGCCTATGTCAGCCGCTACATGACACTCATGCCCGGCGACGTCATCGCCACCGGCACACCACCGGGTGTCGGAATGGGGATGCGGCCAGAGCCGGTCTATCTGCGGTCCGGCGATGTCGTGGAACTCGGGATCGAGGGGCTTGGCCGGCAGCGGCAATGCGTGGCCTGATGCGCCTCGCGCCAGCAGCGGATCTGAATGAGGAGAGGGAGAAAGCATGATGAACGAGATTCTGGATACGATGTTTGCGCGACGGGCGACGAAGCGTTTCGACGCGCACCATACGATTCCTGATGAAACGCTGACCGCCATTTTGCGCGCCGCGCGAACGGCACCGACTGCGTTCAATATCCAGAATTGGCGGTTCCTGGTGGTGCGCGATCCCGCCGTCCGTGCCGCAATCAAGGCGGTGGCGTGGCACCAGCCGCAGATCGAGGAATGTTCGGCACTCGTCGTCCTGTGCGCGGACATGCACGCCTATGCGAAGGACCCCGGACGCTACTGGAAAGACGCGCCGGAGGCTATGCGTGAGAAATATATCGGCATGATCACACAGTATTACGAAAACAACCCGACGATGCAGCGCGACGAGGCATTTCGCTCTGCCGGCATGGCGGCATACGCATTGATGATGGCGGCGTCAGCGCATGGCTACGATACGTGCCCGATGGACGGGTTCGATTTCGAGCAAGTCGCGGAGATCATCCGCCTGCCCAAGGACCATGCGCTGGTCATGTTCGTCGCGATTGGCAAGGGAACGGGCGATCTGCCTCCGCATGGGGGACGGATCCCGGATATCGATGTCATTGCCTTTGATCGGTTTTGATCGAGGGGATGTCGCGTAGATCCCGGCGACCAGTAATCTCGTAACAATCGATCCAAAAAAAATGGAGTGTCAGATAACTCATGGGGGTTCGGAGGCTTTATCCGGAAAATACGGAAGAAGACGAAGTAAAAGGTGCCGCGCCTGATGGTTCATCTTGCTCCTGAATTTCAGAGGGGATGATCGATCTGATCTTCTAGCGGTTTTCTGATTTATGGAAATATGCCAGCGTTAATCCTGCGAGGCCAAGTCCTGTCCCGAGCAGGCAGACGCTGGTCCAGCCTCCATGTGCATAGGCCAGAGTGGAGGCAAAGGCGCCGCATGCGCTCCCAAGCGAATAGAAAACCATATAGGCACCGACAAGACGGCTGCGAGCTTCTGCGTCCGAGGCAAAGATCAGGCTCTGACTGGTGACATGAATCGCCTGAACGGTAAAATCCAGCAGGAGAATGCCTGCGATCAGAAACCACAGAGAGAAAGGCAGGGCGGCCATCAGACCCCACGCCACCAGGGCCAGAACAAAGGATAGAATGGTCGTCCGGCGCGCGTTGCCCTGATCGGCCCAGATGCCGGCTCGTCCGGCCCCCAGCGCTCCAGCCACGCCTGCAAGACCGAACAGCCCGACTTCGGTGTGCGAAAGCGAGAACGGAGCTGTGCTGAGTGGAAGAACAAGGGGCGCCCAGAGCACGTTGAACATCGCAAAGATCAGAAACGCCAGCAAACTGCGGCGGCGCAGCACGGGATTGGTTCGGTAAAGCGACAGGGTCGAGAAAACCAGGACCGGATAGGAACGCGGCACCTCATTTCGCCTTCCGGGAGGCAGGATGCGTGCCAGCGCCAGAGCCATGCCCGCTGTCAGGACGGCAGACGCAAGATAGACGGCCCGCCAGCCGATCGCATCCGTGAGCAGGCCCGCAATGATCCTGGCGCACAGGATTCCGATCACGATGCCGCTGGTGACCTGTCCGACAACCTGTCCCCGCTCGGTAGGTGCTGCCCAGCCGGCCGCGCAGGCCACCAGCGTCTGGACGATGACGGACGAAAGACCGACCAGAAACAGACTTCCAAGCAGCGATCCCCATGAGGGGGACAGCGCAGCGGCAACAAGCCCGGCAGCCGCAGTGAGCCCCTGAATGAGCACAAGACGCCCAGAGGATATCAGGTCACCCAGCGGCACGATACCGATCAGACCGAGCCCGTATCCGACCTGGGTTGCGGTGATGATACTGCCGATAAGGGCCGGGGCGACACCCAGATTATGGGCGATCTCGTCAAGCATGGGAGCGGCGTAATAGACATTTGCAACGCTCAGTCCGCAGGCGGTTGCCAGCAGCAGAATGAGTGGGCCGGTAAGCGGAGGCTGCCGGTTGCAATTGGCAGAAGAAGGAGAGGACATCGGTTGCACCTCATAATAGGTTCTATAATAGAACCTATTGCACCATGCGTCGTCCAGTTCTATTTTAGAACCATATGAAAATGTGAGGATGTCGGATGGTGAAGCGGGTGAGCCTCAGCGATGCGGAATGCCCGGTGGCCCGGTCGCTGGATGGCATTGGCGACTGGTGGTCGCTGCTTATCGTGCGCGACGCCTTTGACGGCGCAAGGCGTTTCGGAGAATTTCAGAAAAGTCTCCGAATATCCAAAGGGATTCTGGCGAGCCGTTTGCAGGGTCTTGTTGCCTTGGGAGTGCTTGCAGTGACGTCGGCATCTGACGGCAGTGCCTGGCAGGACTACGTGCTGACCCCAAAAGGAGAGGCGCTGTTTCCGGTTATTGTCGCATTGAGGCAGTGGGGAGAGGCGTTCTGCTACAGACCCGGGGAGCCACATTCGGAACTGGTAGACCGGAAAGATGGAAAAACCCTGGCGCCGTTGATCGTGCGGAATGCGGACGGCGAGATTATTCGGGCGCGGGATACCATCGTCATGAAAATCTGATGAGGCGGTGAAGGAGACTGGCGCTGTGACGGACGGCGAGTGCAGTAAAGACGGTGGCGTGTCCCGTCGGTCCAGACCCGGATATGGCATCCGACAAATCGGAGAGGCTCTGGCATCATGAAATCTTATCTGTTTCCGATCCTGGGCAGTATCGACAATATGGTCCAGCAGTGTTAATTTTCACTGAGATCTGACCCGGGGTTTTCATCGAGAATTGACCCGGCCTTTGGGTATCTCCCTCATGTTTTGGGAGGGGGTCAAGCGGTTGTTTTTTCCTTTCTGGCTTTTGGGGCGGCCGAGCTTGCGCGAAACCTGAAGCTGTCGTTTCCGGTTTCGAGGATATGACAGTGGTGGGTGAGGCGATCGAGCAGGGCCGTCGTCATTTTGGGATCGCCGAAAACCTCGCCCCATTCGCCGAAGCTCAGATTGGTGGTAATGACGACGCTGGTGCGCTCGTAGAGGCTGCTGAGGAGATGGAACAGCAGAGCACCGCCGGATGCGCTGAACGGCAGGTATCCCAGTTCGTCGAGGATGACGAGATCGAGGCGCAGGAGGCGTTCTGCGATCTGTCCGGCCCGGTTGGCGGCCTTCTCCTGCTCGAGGGCGTTCACCAGATCGACGGTGGACCAGAACCGCGCCTTCTTGCGGTGATGCTCGATCGCCTGCACGGCCAGTGCCGTTGCCACGTGGGTCTTGCCGGTGCCCGGTCCGCCGATAAGCACGACGTTCTCGGCCCGGTCGATGAAATCCCCGCCATGGAGTTGGCGCACCATGACCTCGTTGACCTCGGCGGCGGAGAAATCGAAGCCGGTCAGATCCTTGTATGCGGGGAGCCTGGCGGTCTTCGTCTGATAGGCGATGGAGCGCACCTCGCGCTCGGCCAACTCGGCTTTCAGAAGTTGGGAGAGGACGGGGATGGACGCCTCGAACGCCGGCGCGCCCTGCTCCGTCAGTTCGGCGGTGGCCTGGGCCATGCCATACATCCGCAGGCCGCGCAGCATGACGATCAGGGCTCCCGCCGCGGGGTCATGACGCATGGCGAGCCTCCCCGCGCAGCGCGTCATACCGTCCGGTATCGGCCCGGGGCTCGCATTCGAGCACCAGCGCCTGTGGCGCGTCGAGCCTGGAGGCTCCCGTCTTCTTGGCGTCCGTCAGGCGATGCAGCGTGTTGAGGACATGGGTCTTTGTGGCCACCCCCTCCTCGAGCGCGAGTTCGATCGCACAGAGCACGGCCTGCTCGTCATGATGCAGCACCAGGGCCAGGATCTCCGCCATCTCGCGGCCGCCCCCGGCGCGCCGGAGCAGATGCGCTTGCAAGGTACGGAACGCCCCGGGCAATTCGGCGAACGGTGCGCCGTTGCGCAATGCGCCCGGTTTGCGCTGGATCACCGCCAGGTAATGCCGCCAGTCATAGACCGTGCGGCCCGGCACGCCGTGGGACCGCTCGACGATCCGGCGATGCTCGCACAGGATCCGCCCCTCGGCGGCGATCACCAGCCGGTCGTGGTAGACGCGCAGACTGACCGGCCGATTGGCAAAGGAAGCCGGCACGCTGTAACGATTGGTCTCGAACTGCACGAGGCAGGTCGGCCCGACCCGCTTGGCGTGCTCGACGAACCCGTCGAACGGGCGGCCAAAGACCATCAGGTGCGGCACCTCCGCCGCGTGCATCTCGGCGATGCTGCCGGGCAGTTCGACATGCCGCAGCTCGGCCCAGCGCGCCACGCACCGCGTCTCGAGCCAGGCGTTCAGCGCGGGCAGATCGGGAAAATGCGGCATCTCCTGCCAAATCTGCCGCCGCGCGTCCTGGACGGTCTTCTCGATTTGCCCCTTTTCCCAGCCTGCCGCCGGATTGCAGAATTCCGCCTCGAACAGGTAATGGCTCACCATCGCCGAGAAGCGCAGATTGACCTGGCGTGCCTTGCCCGGACCGACCCGGTCCACCGCAGTCTTCATGTTGTCGAAGATGCCCCGGCGCGGAACGCCGCCAAGCGCGCGGAACGCCTCGCCCAGCGCGTCGAACAGCATCTCGTGGGTCTGCAGCGGATAGGCCCGCAGGATGAACGCCCGGCTGTAGGACAGCTTGCTGTGGGCGACTTGCAGCTTGATGCGCCGACCGCCGATTGTCGCCCAGTCCTCGCCCCAGTCGAACTGGAATGCCTCTCCGGGCGCAAAGCGCAGGGGAACGAACACCCCGCGCCCCGTCGTCTGCTTCGCCTGTTGCCGCTCCGTCTTCCAGTCCCGGATGAACGCGGCTACGCGGCCATAAGAACCGTCATAACCCAGCGCTACAAGATCGGCATGAAGGCAGCGCCCCGTGCGGCGCTGCTTGCGCGACTTCGCCGCCTCCAGAAACAGCCAGCCCCTCAGCTTCTCGGAAAACGGGTCCAGACGGCTCGGACGCTCCGGAACCTTGAACTTCACTTCCCCCGTCTCCGCCCGCAGATATTTGCGGATCGTGTTGCGCGACAGCTTCGTCCGCCGCTCGATCTCGCGGATCGGCAGATGTTCCCGGTAATGCCACCGACGGATCACACTCGATAACTCCATGCTGATCACTCCTTGAAAACCCCTCGCTCGTTCGCGCCGGGGCCAGGGGTCAGACACGGGTCAAATCTCAATGAAAATTACCGCCCCTAAAGGGTCACTTCTCAACGCAAATCAACAACCGCTCTTGTGGTCGCACTCAGAAGCGCGAGGTTGCCCGGCGCGCGACTGAAGTGATGCCGGCCAAACCGACGGGGGTTCCGCACCGCCGCTCATAGCGAGAACTTTCAAGGCATATTCGCCGGTATTACTATTCCCGAAAGAGTTTTTATTTGCTCTCAGCAATCCTTACCATTGTCCACAAGGCATTATTAACGGGGACATCAATTTCGAATCTTTGAGCCAGTCTCACAATTTCCCCGTTGAAATGATCGATCTCAGTTTTCCTGCCTCGAGTCAGATCCTGTGCCGTCGAAGATCGTTGACCGACCATGCTAGAGAAAACGTTCCAAACGATTTCCCAAATGTTGCCTGGAAGACTGACGCCACTCGCACTCGCGACCGCAACACATTCGTGCATTGTATCTTTGACTAATTGCTCAGCACCCTCGTGCATGGCTATCTGGTCATAAGTCTGATTGGTCAGCGCGGAGAGCGCATTGACACAGCAATTAACGACGAATTTCGTCCACATAGCCGTCTCGGCTGTGTTGGAGACCGTGGCCGGAGCACCCGCATCATTGAACAAAGAGGCGAGCCTGGAACTGTCGGGCCCTTCCGGGAAAACCAGTTCGCCTCTTCCGCGATGACGCATATGGCCGGGTCCCGCCATCTCGGCCGCAATATAGACGACAACCGGAACGACTGGCCGGCCGAGTATCACAGCAAGTCGTTCAGCGTTGCCGATCCCATTCTGCATGCTGAGCACAATGCTATTCGATGCGAGAAGGGGAGAAATAGCACGCCCCGCACTTTCCGTGTCACCCGATTTCACCGTAAGCAGGACGATGGAGGCATCAGCCACGGCTTCGACAGACTCGCTTGCGGCCAAAGCAACCGTCTCGATTCCACTCTGCCGTTCCAGGAGTAGCCCCTTGTTCGCAACGGCCTCAACCAAGCCCGGGCGGCCGATCAGGGTGACCTGATGTCCGTTCAAAGCGAGAAGGGCGCCATAATAGCAACCGACCGCGCCGGCTCCCATGACCACAATTTTCTCTTGAACCATGATGTTCTGCTCCTCGGCCTGATGCGGCCGGTGAATCGTCGATGATGGTCTGGCTAAGCGCCGTTACGGCGCCTGATCTTTCGCAACACCGTGTCGAGCACGCCGGGAAAGGCCGCTTCCATCTCCGAAGAGCGGAGGCTGGCATAGCTGTCGCGGCCTAATTTCCGGGACAAAAGAATTCCCGTCTCGCGCAATACGCGAAAATGGTGCGAGGCACCTGACTTGCTGATGCCGATCTCCTGATAGATTGCAGCACAGGGCGTCTCGCCCTGGCGATCCAGGATGCCGATGATCTGAAGCCGCACCGGATCGGTGAAGGCCGTCATCAGTGTGGGTAGATCGATGTCGGTTGGGTCGGTGTGATGCTGTTCGCGCATCGGACTACTATACAAGAGATATTGAACCATGGCACCTAGATGTTTGGTCCCGGGATTTGGTGGTGCATTATTTTCACATGAGTGGAAGGATGCGCTATGGGCCAGGTTCACCACGGAAGCGCCACGACGACAGCGGCAGTCCGTCGAGCGATACAACATAGTCAAGAGAGCCTGAGGGTTCTGGCGAAACGCTACGGGATCAACCCGAAGACGGTCGCCAAATGGAAGGGGCGGACCGATACGTCGGATCGACGCACCGGTCCGAAGGTCGCATCCTCAACCATCCTGTCGACCGAAGAAGAAGCGATCGTTGTGGCCTTCCGTCGCCATACCCTGCTGCCTCTTGATGATTGCCTTTATGCGCTTCAGGCGACGATCCCGCATCTGACGCGATCTTCCCTGCACCGTTGTTTTCAGCGCCATGGGATCAGCCGCCTGCCCGAGACCGAAGGCGACAAACCAAAACGGTCGAAGTTCAAGAGTTATCCGATCGGCTATTTTCACATCGACATTGCTGAAGTCCGCACTGAAATGGGGCGCCTTTATCTTCTGGTGGCGATCGACCGGACCTCGAAATTCGCTTTTGTCCAATTGCACGAGAAAGCGACACGTCGCGTTGCCGGTGACTTCCTGCGTGCTCTGGCCGCTGCGGTTCCCTACCGCATCCATACCGTGCTGACCGATAACGGCACGCATTTTACCGATCCGGCCGGCAATGGATGGACACCCGAAGACATCAAGGCCATGCGGGCGGATGGTGTCCTGTTCCGGTGCCACTCTTTTGAACTGGCCTGTGCTGATCTCGATATCGAGCATCGACTGACAAAGCCGCGACATCCCTGGACGAATGGCCAGGTCGAGAGGATGAACCGCACGATCAGGACGCCACTGCGCTTCTACTACGAAACACATGACCAGTTGCGTCAACACCTCGCCGACTTCGTTACCGCCTACAATTTCGCACACAGGACCAGTTGCTGCGCGGCCTCACTCCATATGAATTCATTTGTCAGCAGTGGGAAAAAGAACCATCACGGTTCATACATAATCCGCACCACCAAATCCCGGGACCAAACATCTAGCTAACGGTACAACGATCGTTATACAATAGGACCATGATCGATCCTCGTATTCTGCTCCTGGCCTTGGGCACCTTCGCGATTGGCACGGAGGGTTATGCGATCGCCGGCCTGTTGCCGATGATCGCGAGCGACCTACGCATCAGCGTCGCTCAATGCGGCCAGATGGTGACGGTCTTCGCGCTGGCATACGCGCTGGGTGGTCCTGTTCTTGTTGCCAGATTCGGAGCGATGGCCCGTAAGCGATTGATCATTGGCTCGCTTCTTGTTTTTGGGCTCACCAACCTGCTGGCGGCTTTCGCACGTTCGTGGGAAGTGTTGGCGGTGGCGCGGGTGTTAGCGGGTTTTGCCGCCGCCTTATTTATGGCGCCCGCTAGCGCCGCCGCCGTGGCCTTGTCTCCTCCGAATCGGAGAGGCCATGCGCTCTCCATCACGGCTACTGGAAACGCCTTGGCTCTGGCGGCAGGAGCTCCGCTGGGCACCATGGCTGGTGCGCTATGGGGATGGCCGGGAGCTTTCATCCTCGTGGCGGTGCTGAGTGGAACTGCGGCTGTCGGACTAGGGCTGATGTTGCCTGCTTTGCCTTCGTCACCTGCGGTGCCATTTCGCACGCGCTTCGCGCTTTTGCGCCGCTCGTCCGTGCGGAAGGGCTTGGCTACCTCCTTCGGAATGTTCGTATGTGCCTTGACAGCCTACACCTATCTGACGCCGCTGGCTGCACAGGCTGCGGGCATGCAGCCACCGCAAGTCGCCGCCCTCATGGTTGTGTTTGGCATCTTGGCCACGACTGCAGGCCTAGCGGCTGGACATACGATCAGTCGGTTCGGGGCAAACCGCGTGGTTAGGGGTTCCCTTGTAATTATGGCAGCCCTCTTCTGCCTGCTCGGTGTTCTGGCGATTGAATGCCAGGAGGGGCCGGTTTCCGCTGGGCTGATGTACCTGCTCGTCGCCTGCTGGGGAGGCGCATGGTGGAGTGGCGGTATTGCTCAGCAACACCGGATGACGGATTTGGCACCGGATCAGCATGCGGCCGTTCTCTCGTTGCATTATGCTATGCAGTTCCTCGGCATTGCTGCCGGCGGTGCGCTTGGCGGCCTACTTCTGAGCGTCGTTAGCACATCCGCTATCGCCTTTGGCGCTGCCGCTGTCGGTATGATCACGACGATGTTTTTATAGAACCAAATCGCGGACCAGCTTATTGCGATATCGAAATTCGACTGAGAAATGGCAGCTATCAACCAGCTCATGCCGTTATGTTCTGTAAAGCCAGCAATACCGACTATTTGCCGTCATGTTCGTCCGCATATCTTTTCATCCCCTCCCGCAGGATTTCCAGGAAGGTATGATTTCTGCCTTCGGCATCAGCTATGATCGCGTCGAAAGAGACCACGAAGGTTGGCGTTGGAATGACTCGACCATCAGGATGTGGCGTGTCAAACTCCTGATAATAAACTTTTCCTTTTGAGAAAAAAGGCGTCCATTTGAATTGCCTTAGACGGAATGCCGTCGCATCATTGATGTGCATAATCGCATAGTACCAAACACGCTGGATGTTTGGACAATGCAGTACGAGCTTACCAGCACGATCCAGTAGCTGATTTACTGCGTAAACGTTGTCCTTTTCACCATCTGTTTTCTTCTTTATCTCAACGACAACAACGTCGACTGGTGTGGTGTCGCTGGGGTCTGCCGAGAAGATCATCGCAATATCCGGCCTTCCCGCATCTCTCACACTCTCATCATCCAAGCGTATAGCGTTGATTACGGCATTCATGCTTTTCTCGCTCAGAATTGTTCTGAAAACCATAAATTTGTCATCGAGCAGCCAAGCATTATTCTGGTAAATCTCCGAGGTCATGGAGCTCTGCGAATACTCCTTGAATCTCGGCACTATCAGGTTATGAATTTCGGATTCCGCGTTGCCGCCTGTCATCTCCTTCATTCGGCTAATGATTTTGTCTCTATATAAAATATACTCCGTCAGCGTGCGAGAAGACATTTCCAAAGATTTCTCGTATGAGGCGTCGCTTAATTTCTCAGATTGAAGTATTTCCTTCTGCTCTTTGAAGAATCTCTGTTGAGCGACCGATAACGCATCATCTCGGTCGATCAAGCCAACGGTATCATCTTCAAAAAATCCAAGAAGATGAGGGAATTGCTCTTCGAATTTTGCCTTGATTTTTTCATTACGATCGGTGATTTGCGGGATATTCTCCGCTAACACTCGGCCTAGCTCGCGACGCAGAACGCGGAAGAGATGAGATTCGGGCGTTCCTTCCGGCAGGAGAAGTCTTTGTCGGGAGCTATCGGCATTCGAGTGAAAGAGTTCGGACTCGAAGAGGAAGACGCACAGATAGCCCGGCGGAAATGATGAAGCGGGTATCAGGTTTGCTGGTATAGTTCTTCCATCGATACTAAAAGCAACGAGCGAATTGCCTTTCCCAGATACTGGAGCAACGTGGTAGTGCATATTAATTGCCGAAATGGCATCCAGTGTATCGTCCTGGATGGTAATCTTGGTCATTGGTGGCAAATCATTCGGCGTTATTTCTACTGCCTGCGGGAAAAATTCCTTCTGGACATTATTTTCGTTAGTCCTCAGATTTATTGAAATTTTAAATTCCTTGCCTTCGCGCTTACGCGCGTCAAGCGTTGGCAGAAATTGTTCAATCAGAAGCGGTTTAAGTGCCTCTGGCTTGAGGTCATCATAAGTGTCCGTCCAAGATCATTGTTTTTAATTACAGATCTTTCTGAGCATCAATCGAACTGACGCCCATCGGAGGAAAGCGAGTGCATTGCGATTGAGGCACTCCCAATCCTTGCTCAAGCGTCGGCAGCGGTTCAACCAGGCGATGGTGCGTTCCACGATCCAGCGCTTGGGCAATACCACGAATTTTCCGACGTCACAGCGCCGTACGATCTCGACATTCACAGAACGGCAGACTTGAGCCAGTCCCTGGTGAAACTTTGCTCCCTGATAGCCCGCGTCGGCGTAAAGTTTCAGAAGGAACGGATACAGTCCGAACAATGTCGCCATCAGCATGACACCGCCATCACGATCCTGGATATCGGCCGCGTGGACCGTTGCCTCCATCAACAGGCCCTGCGTATCGACGAGGACATGCCGCTTCTTGCCCTTGATCCTCTTGCCGGCGTCAAAACCGGACGGATCGATGCGCCGCCCCCTTTTTCAGCACTCTTGACGCTCTGGCTGTCGATGATCGCCGCTGTCGGACTGGCCTCACGGTCCGCCTGCTCCCGACACAGGACGTAGAGCGCATGATGCAGACGGTCGAGTGTTCCGTCATGCTGCCAGCGGCAAAAATAGTAATTCACCGTGCTGCGCGGCGGGAGGTCTTTCGGGATCGCGCGCCACTGGCAACCCGTTCCAAGAACATACATCAGGCCATTCATGACCTCCCGTATATCCACTGTCCGCTTGTTGCCGCCACGCCGGGCAGCCGGGATCAGGGGTTGGATCAGCGACCATTCCTCGTCCGTCAGATCGCTTGGATAGCGAAGCTGGCTCCGGTCATATCGGGCGCGGTTCTCGGCGGTCCACATCAGCAACTCCTGCGAATCGGGCGCGCTGACAGGGAATCACAAACGATTCCAATGATTCAAGATGATCTTGGACGGACACTTAGCGATGCTCAGGCTTCATGAGAAAGAAAACTCTCTCGACTGGCCGTCTGACCTGTGCGGTTTTGCGATCAGAGCCATCAAAGATTTTCTCATGAGTGAAGACGATCACCAAGATAATAATCTTGATTTTTATGCCGCCGAAGTCGTCAAAAAATGCTTATTACCAAATGATGAGAAAGGAGCACGATATCTCGTTGATGCTCTGGTTGCTCATGCCAGTCACCGTTACGGGTCCTTTTACAAAGCGGAACAGACAGCGGCTGCTTTGGCGGAACGGTCACCACTGATATTTCTTGATAACGCGCTTGCCTCGAAAGACTCAAAGCTCAGATTCTCTCGGTACGCGACCCATCATCATCCCCCACTGGCCAAAATCGATCCTCAGATATTGGTCGAGTGGTGCCAGAGGGGAGATTTAGAACGGTGGGTTTTGGTCGCAGAAGCAATCCGTCCTTTTTGCTCACATGATAATAGATTAGACGACGGCGCAAAAGCAGTCAGCTTATCTCGTCAGGCCGATTATCTTCTCCAAACAGCACCGTGTCCGGGTAGCATCCTTGAGAAACTTGCTTTCCACATAACTCCGACGTCTTGGAGTGGGAGCCGGGCGGCTATTATGGAGCGCCGGTTCGCGGCATTGGAAATATTGTCAAACCATTCGAGACGGGAGGTCAGAGAAGCGTTCGCGATTTGTGCTAAAAAAATACGGTTAAATATCGCACGCGAACACGAACGAGAGCTCTCGGAAGACCACGAACGGGACGTTTCTTTCGAGTGAGGTGAGAGGTGGCCCCCATTTTTCGGACAGGGGCGTAAGCTATAAACCGGCCTGAGAGAGGACGGGTTTATGGGCAAGGTTACGCGGAAACGATATTCGGCGGAGTTCAAGTCGCGGGTTTCGCTGGAGGCGATCCGGGGCGAGCAGACGCTTTCGGAGTTGGCGTCGAAGCACGGCGTGCACCAGACGATGATTGCCCAGTGGAAGCGCCAGGCAGTCGAGGGCATGGCGGGCATCTTCTCCGGCAAGGCGGCACCGGAGGCGGCGGCCAGCCCGGCCGACGTGGAGAAACTTCACGCAAAGATTGGCCAATTGCTGGTGGAACGGGATTTTTTGCGGGATGCCTCTGTGCGGTTGGGCGTGCTCAGAGGCGGCAAATGATCGACCTGAAGCGGCCTCGGCTTTCCGTGGTGCGGCAATGCGCGCTGCTGCAGCTCAACCGGTCGTCCGTGTATTACCGGCCGGTGCCGGAGAGTGAGGGCAATCTTGAACTGATGCGGCTGATCGACGCGCAGTTTCTTGAGACACCCTATTACGGGTCGCGGCAGATGACCCGGCATCTCAGGCGGCTCGGCCATGATGTCGGGCGCAAGCGTGTCCGTCGGCTGATGGCGACGATGGGGCTGCGGGCGATCTATCAGAAGCCGCACACGACGATACCGCATCCTGGGCATCGCAAATATCCGTATTTGCTGCGGGATCTGGTGATCGATCGCCCCAATCAGGTGTGGTGCTCGGACATCACCTATATCCCGATGCGAAAGGGTTTTCTGTATCTCGTGGCGATCATGGACTGGTCGACGCGCAAGGTTCTGGCCTGGCGGCTGTCGAACACGATGGATGCCGAGTTCTGCATCGAGGCGCTACAGGAGGCCCTGATCCGCTACGGCGCACCGGAGATCTTCAACACGGATCAGGGGTCACAATTCACGACGCCCCGGTTCACGGACGTGCTGCAAGCGCGCCAGATCCGCATCAGCATGGACGGGCGCGGCCGATGGCTCGACAACGTGTTCATCGAGCGCCTGTGGCGATCCCTGAAATACGAATGCGTCTACCTGCACGCGTTCGAGACCGGTTCGGAACTGCGGGCCGGGCTCATTTCATGGATCGCGCATTACAACGGGCAGCGTCCTCATTCGGCTTTGGCTGGACGCACGCCCGATGAGGCGTATCATAACGCGCCGGCGCCATTGGGTCCGGGGTTAACCCCGGACCCAATGGCCAACAGCAACACCGTCAACCTGGCGGCATGACAACAACCGGCTATAGCTTATCAGGCCCGTAAAGCTGTCCGACGTGTAGAAGTCTCGACTAAATCTGACGGATGGTGTCTGCTGAAGCTCAACCAGGGCTGCGGCGGGGGCGGAGTGGCCGGGCGACGCCAGCCCCCGCCGCAGCCATCGGAGGATATCCTCATGACCCGTGACCAGAAGATCATCCGCGCCAAAGTTGGCCTGCTGGAACTATCGAAGCAACTGGGCAACGTCTCCCAGGCCTGCAAGATGATGGGGTATTCGCGCGACAGCTTCTACCGCTTCAAGGAGCTCTACGACAAAGGCGGCGAAATCGCGCTCCAGGAACTCTCCCGCCGCAAACCCTTGCTGAAAAACCGCGTCGAGCCGGCGGTTGAGGAAGCAGTGGTCGCGATCGCCATCGAACAACCGGCCTGGGGCCAGGCCCGCGTGGCCAACGAACTGCTCAAGCGCGGCGTCACCGTCTCTCCTTTCGGGGTGCGCAGCATCTGGCTGCGCCACGACCTCGCTACCATGAAGCTCCGCCTCAAGGCGCTCGAAGCCAAGATGGCCCAGGAACGGCTGATCCTCACCGAAAGCCAGCTTGCGGCCCTGGAGAAGGCCAAGGCCGACAAGGAGGCCTGGGGCGAGTTCGAGACCGAATGTCCCGGCTATTGCGGCGCTCAGGATACCTTCTATGTCGGCACCCTGAAGGGCGTCGGTCGCGTCTACCAGCAGACCTTCGTCGATACCTACAGCAAGGTCGGCTTCGCCAAGCTCTATGACCGCAAGACCCCGGTTACCGCTGCCGACCTGCTCAACGACCGCGTCATCCCCTTCTTCGAGCTGCACGATCTCCCGCTCCAGCGCGTGCTGACCGACCGGGGCACCGAATTCTGCGGCTCTCATGACCGCCATGAATACGAACTCTATCTGGCGGTGGAGAACATCGACCATACCCGCACCAAGGCGCGCAGCCCGCAGACCAACGGCATCGTCGAGCGCTTCCACAAGACCATGCTCGACGAGTTCTATCGTGTCACTTTTCGCCGCAAGATCTACGACAGCATCCACGAACTCCAGGCAGACCTCGACGAATGGATGGATGACTTCAACCGCAATCGCACCCACCAGGGACGATACTGCTTCGGCAAAACCCCGATGCAAACCTTCCTTGACGCAGCCCACCACGCCCGCGAAAAAGATATCGGGCGCCACGTCGAACACCACATGAACGCGTAGCATCCACGCCGGCCACTTCAAGCCGTCCGTCAGATTAAGTGCAAACTTCTACAGTCCGACGGGATGGGACCACCTCTGTGGATATGCGAGGAAGCCGGTTGCAAAAGCCTGCACTGTTGAGAGAAAGGCTGTCTCCCTTATTATAGTCTGATCCGCTTCTTAACTCTACACATCGCCGAAAGGTAATTATGCTTAATCGGCAGCGGACAGGCGGCAGTCGTCTCATGCCGGTCGTTCAGCTGAGATTCGCGTCCGGAAGCGGACGTAACCAACGACATCGTATTTGGCATTGTTGGCAGGAGCCAGTCGATACACGGCGGGGTGCGACTCTTGCCAGTCACATGTCGCTCGAGCTCGATGCGTTGCAACTCTATGAACTGCCGTCGCATCCGCATCGTTTCAGCGGAAGCCTTCTTCAGCACGCATTCCAACTACATCGTCAACTTGTAGGCGACCTGGCAGCATTACAGATTTTTATCCCCAGACCTGGGCGCTTTCCGCATCATAGAATACGACGTCCAGCGGCCACCTCTCATGCCGGAGGCCAGCCAGCCATCTGGCACGTGCGATTATCGTCTTGTTCCAATCTTCAAGGGGGTCTCCATAGATGCCTACATAGAGTTTTTTGAACCTGCCGCGACCGATGCGCGTGAGAATGTGATCATCATTCGCCGCTAGGGAATGTCCAAATATGAACCAACAATGTTTTCCTTGGGTCACATTGTTGGCGAGTTGTTTGAGGCCCTGATAGAGATAGGCGTTATGCCTGATCTTGTCCTTCTTCTGAGCGCTGGTCCCTTCTGCCACGAACAGCGGGAATTTGCTGCCGGCGAGGGCGGCGCGAACCTGATCGATTAGCGGCAACCCCTTTCTTATCCATGTGTATTTGAGAAGATCCTTGCCGGAATCAAATAGATGTAGCGCGCCGTGCAGGAACATGACGTTAGCGCTGTGCGCGTTCGTCTCTCCCTGCCATACAACATAGTCCACGTCCGGTTCGTCCTCGTCGTTACCGAAACCATCGTTTTTCGTAAGTTCGATTGGATCTTCGGACGGCAGGTCCTCGTGCATCAATGTCCAGTAAAGAAGTAGGTCGTAGTTCAATGTGAAGACACAGCCAGCCTTCTCACCGGAGAGAAAGTGCGAAAGGAAGCGTCGACAGGCCCAGAACTTAGCATCGGGAATATCGGAGGGTATATGAGGGTGGTTGCCCGCGATTGTCTGAACTAGGATTTCCTTCAGAATCGCGGCATGCTCGAGCATCTTGGTCGGCGCCGCTCCGCCATCGTCGACATATGCAGGAAGGATTGTGGCAGCACTCTCAAGCGTGTGGATCACTGCTTCGAAATCCTTGGTGACAAGAGCAGTGAAAACTGCCTCCACCTCGGGTGTTCTGGAGAAATCGGCTTGATCGTATAGTGAGCCGTAATGGAAGATGTCTGCTCGGCAGGCAATGCTGAAGCCGTTACCAAGCAGTAGGTGTCGCTTCGAGATGTCAAACGAAACGAGGAACTGACCCCTTTGGCGAAGTGAGGAACTGGCCCCCTTCATGGTGTGGCGACCTCGGTTTTCTCGATGAACGCTCCGGCCTTCTGCAGAAGGCCGGAGCGTCGCTTTTCGCGCAGGCGGTAGCTGTCGCCGCGGATGGTGATTACGGTGGAATGGTGCAGCAGGCGGTCGAGGATGGCGGTGGCGACCACCGGATCGCCGAAGACCTCGCCCCATTCGCCCACCGACCGGTTGGACGTGATCAGGATTGAGCCGCGCTCGTAGCGCCGTGACACGAGCTGGAAGAACAAATGCGCGGCATTGGCCTCGAACGGCAGGTAGCCCAGTTCGTCGATGACCAGCAGCTTCGGGCGCGAGAGGATCGTCAGCTGTTTGTCCAGCGAGCCGTCGGCATGTGCCTTGGCCAGCATTGCCACCAGCGTCGCGGCGGTGACGAACTGCACGCTGTAATTCCGCCGGATCGCCTCGCGCCCGAGCGCCACGGCCAGATGGGTTTTCCCTGTTCCCGGCGGTCCCAGCAGCAGGACCGTATCGCCGTGCGCGATCCAGCGGCCTTCGGCCAGATCGCGGATCTGCTTCGGGTCGAGGGAGGGCTGAGCGTCGAACTCGAACCCGTCGACCTCGCGCACGAACGGAAACTGCGCCATCTTGCTCGCCATGGCGATGCGTCGTTCATCGCGGCGGGCGATCTCGCGTTCGACCAGAAACGCCAGCGCCTCGCGCAACGTCATGTCCGAGCGCGCCGCCTCGTCCAGCAGCGTGTCGAGCTGGTCGCGGATCGCCGTCAGCTTGAGCCGGTCGAGCATCGCGACCAGCGCTTCATGGTTCACGGACGTCATCACCAGGCACCTCCCGCCACGGCCTCATACTCGGCAAGCGGACGGAGCAGTGCCGGCTCGGGGATCGGCACAGGAGGCGATAACGGAGCGGCGCGCGGTCCGCCGACCACACCCTCCAGATGGGTGCGATCGACAATCCGCTGCCGGCGTCCCGCGCAGAGCGGATGATCCGCCACGATCCGGCCGGCATGGCGCACGATGACGCGCCCGCCGAGCACCACCACCTGCACGCTCTCACCGATCAGCCGCCACGGCACCGAATAGCTGTTCGTGTCCAGGTCGATCGCGCAATCCGCCTGGACCTTGCGCACCAGATCCCGCAACTGCCCGAACGGCGCCCGGCCGCCAAGCGGACGCAGGGCTCCGGCTTCCCCGGCAAACCGGTCCGCCGGCGCCATGCCGGTCGTGCCATGCACGCGCCGGTCGGCGACCTCGCGCGTCCAGCGATCCAGATGCGCCTCGAACGCCGCCCAGTTCTCGAAACGCCGGCCCGCGATCGCGTTCCTCTTGACGTAGCCGACCCCGCGCTCGTCCTTGCCCTTGGTCCGCGCCCGATACGGCGCGCAGGCACGGGGCGAAAAACCCCAGTAGCGCGCAAACGCGTGCAGACGAGGATTGAAGCGCACCTCCCGCGTCGCCGCATCATGATGCTCGACCAGGGCCTTTGCGTTGTCGAGCAGGATCTCCGCCGGAACCCCGCCGAACCGCACGAACGCGCCCTCCATCCCCGCGAACCAGTCCGCCTGCCCCTGCCGGAGAGACGCACGGATATGCAAGCGTCGCGAGTAGCCCAGCGTCGCCACAAACAGATACACTCGGACCGCCTCGCCGCCGATCCATGCCCGCGTCTCGCCGAAATCGATCTGCAACTGCCGCCCCGGCGGCGTCTCGAAGCGAACCGTCGCGCGCTTTTGGGCCAGCAACTCCCGGCGCCACGGGCGGACTTTCAGCTCGACCGAACGAAGCCCGATGACGATCCCATGCTCGCTCGCCAGTTCCTGGCGGATCACGTCGGCATTGCCGTCGTGACGGAAAAACCGCTCCCACAGCCAGTCCTCCAGACCGTCGAATGCAGACCCGCGCGCCGGCTGCCGATACGCAATCGCGCCACCGGCACGCACATACCGCCGCGCCGTCGTCCGCGAACACCCGAACTCCCGCGCCAGGCGCTTGACGCCCCAGCCCAGCCCGTGCAGCCGCATCATCGCGGCGACCTCCTCCGGTTGCAGCATCCCCGTCCCCCGCATCGTCCCAGACAATGCGGAAATCATGCTCTTCTCTTCCGTCATGGTTTCCCCTTTCGAAAACGAAGGGGGGCAGTTCCTCATTTCGGCAGGGGGACAGTTTCTCACTTCGCCTGACACGAGAACTGTTCGGAATCCGCAATTGCCTGTTCGAAGGTCAGTAGCGACAAGATGTTATTCTCTGGCACTAGTAAATACTCCCGCTGCGGCCGCTCAAACGGTTACAGATATCTCTCACGACAATCTAATAAGCAGGCTTTCTCGTGCCAAAAAGTGTAACGTTGCCTGCAACCACTTGACCCCGCATACTCGACGTATTCAAACGAATAGGCAAATGCCGCCCTCATATAGGTCATATTGACAGTCGGAATAGTTTCCCAAGAGCCTATCCTCGCTGGGGCGTATCGTCAGTTATCTAGAGCGTGATGATTTTAGTTTAGATCGGAAAGTGGGTACCTCGATTGCCGAAAATCTGATTCAACATGCTGTCTGGATTGGAGGCCAGCATGGATGGCGTGTCCTTATTCGATGGATCTTCGCGAGCGGGTTGTAAGAGCCGTGGAAACAGACGGTTTGTCCTGCCACGAGGCAGCGAAGCGTTACGGCGTAGCCCCCATCACTGCGATCCGGTGGATGCAGAATTTTCGGCGGACCGGCAGCGTTTCCTCTGGTCAGATGGGCGGCCATAAGCCGAAACGGCTGAAGGGTTGTGCATCGAGAGTGGCTGATCGAGCGCTGCAATGCGGGGGATTTTACGTTGCGGGGCTTGGTCGCCGAACTTGCCGGGCGCGGCCTTAAGGTCGATTACCGCTCTGTCTGGGCCGTTCGTCCACGATGAGAGGCTCAGCTTTAAAAAACGCTCGTCGCGGCCGAACAGGACCGTCCTGATGTCGCCCGGCGACGGTTACAATGGCGAAAATATCAACACCTCATCGATTCCGCCCGCCTGGTGTTCATTGATGAAACCTGGACCAAAACCAGTATGGTGCCGCTGCGCGGCTGGGCACCGCGCGGCGAACGGCTCCGGGCCAAAGTGTCTTGGGGTCATTGGAACACCATGACCTTTATTGCCGCCCTGCTGGTCAACTGGATCGATGCACCGTGGCTGCTCAATGGTCCGATCAACGGCGAACGCTTCCGCATCTACGTCGAAAACGAACTCGTGCCGACGCTCAGACCGGGTGACATCGTGGTCGCCGACAACCTCGGCAGTCACAAGAACAAGGCAGCGCGGGTAGCTATCCGACAGGTCGGCGCGCACTTGATCTTCCTGCCAAAATATTCGCCAGACCTAAACCCGATCGAACAGGTCTTTGCCAAGCTCAAGCACCTGCTCCGCAAGGCTGCGGCTCGAAGTCGCGACGCAGTCAGTTCAACCATCGGCGAACTCCTACGCAGCTATGCTCTCAGCGAATGCGCCAATTATTTCATAAACTCAGGATATGGACCAACCTAAAATCATCACGCTCTAAAGATCAAACGCCGGGAAATCCGTCGTCTGGCCTCGTGTCGAGCATGTATTTGATGACCAGAAATCGCAAACGGGACTGTTTGTCCGGATAATGGGCATCACCCGTGTCACCATGAGGATCGGGCTGGCCAATATCGTCTATAATATGAGCCGCTCTTTCTATTCTTGCAGCGGATTAACGCCGCTGCATAGTAATCCAGAGCCAATCCCCGCTCTGCACCAGACGCAGTGCGAAAGTTACCACCCAGAATCATCAATACCTGCTCGTTGAACCCAAAATCAGGACACGATGACTTCAATCAATGGTTCTTCGAACCATCCATCTGAACAACCGTTTCAAACGTTTGCAACGATCTCTAAGCATTCGTCCTCAATTAGCCTGCCAAGTGCCGTTGTCACGGCAGTTCGCGGGAAGCTCTCGCGTTTATGGTCATTCCATGACTCGAGAGCCTCGGACATTTCCGGTTGCGTAGTAATGCCCTCAGTGATGGCCAAATAGTGAACGCTCGATAGCAGTTCCATGCCGTAGGGGCTTTCATAGCCTTCTACGAGCAAAGAGAGTTTTTGCACCAGAGGTGAAACGTCGACCTCGTTCGACTTTAGGAAATCATCAGAAGCGGCAAACGTCGACGGTGTGACGACCACCTCGTGATCATCCCCCTCATATCCGGAGATATACTGCTTTCTCTCCATGACTTTGAAAATACCATGCAGCTGCTCAGAGTATGGCCCAAATTTTGCCTTGCTATAAGTCAAACCAAAGTCCGATCCTAAAACTTGCATAAAATACACAAGCTTCTGGGCAGTCAGCCTCGTAAAATGTCCGCCGAAGTATTTCTCTAACTCTCCCAGAGCAACCATCATAGTTGCACGCGGAATTGTAAGGCCGCTAGGAACGTTTTCCTGTTCCGTAACCTGACAAACTCCAGTGGACGGAGCGAACACGATAAATTTTACATCAGGCAACGAGGAAAGTTTTTCTTCGATAAGCGGACGGACCTCGTTCCAATCAAGGCCACCGTTGCCACAACCGAGTGGAGGCATCACCACGGATTTGATGCCCAGCTCACGCACTTGGTGCATAAAATTCTCAAGCCCATGCTCGACATACTCGATTTTGGATTTTGCTTTCCAATGCTGCTTCGTGGGGAAATTGATCAAAAACTGACGATCACCTTTCTGCAAAAGATCGCCTATTTGGAAAATGAACATTTCCCCTGGCGATAGCTTTCCGGCATCGCAAAGGCGTTTGTAAGCGCGAAAGTTGTCAGGCCACCGACGCTTGAATTCCAGTGCGACGCCTTTGCCCATCACGCCCACACAGTTGACCGTGTTGACGATAGCCTCGGCGGGCTCGTCAAACATATCACCTGATTTATACTCGATAGTCATGGCTTAAAAATAACATCCTGGATTGACGAACACAGGTATGCTGAACCCGGCCCGCCGGATCCACGCCTCAACCTGTGCCCGGTGAACGTCAGTTTTGAGTACGATCGCCGAAAGCTCGTCCATCCTCAAATGGTCTTTCACCAAGAACTCCGCCATGCGCTGTTTGCTTCGCTGCTGGTACCCCAGAGCGTCGCGGTCATGCTGATATTGACATACCCCACCATACCCCAGTTGCGGGATCGTGGCCATCCTGGGGTACTCATCGAAGAGTGGCCAAGCGACGTGCTGTGACAGGTTGCCGGGATCACTCTCATAGGCTGGTGTGATTGCCGAATTGCAAGCTTGGTCCGTAAACCAGCATTCACGCCCTGACCGAAAGAGGACCTCTGGGTCGACAACCATGTAAGCCACATCGTCCATACTCGCAGGCCCCAGATTTTGGTCGTCCGGAGTTCTCAAGGGAACATTTTTCGTGTGAATGGAGTAAGCCATTTTAGTCGAGGGCGAGAAATAGAACGGCACAAATTCGTTAACACTATAACCACTAGGCACCCTAAAAACCGTACCTCGCCGAGCAACGATTTCTTCAAAAGAAATTCTATAGCGTGGCCTTCCATCAGGGCTATCTTTCGCGAACTCCGCGCCATTCGCGAGGAATGCCTTCAGGTTCTTATAATATGTCATGCGAAAGAGATAACGTTTGGGCACGCGCTATTCCATTTGGATAAGTCAGGCCACTCCATATAGGGCGACGAACACTGATATCCAAGCTGTTTCGATCTACCCTGATGGCGTCCTCGGGACGCTCCACAAGCCTTTGGCTTCAGTCAAGCTTGGATAAACATAAATGCCAAATTTTTAATCACCACGCAAATCGCCCAACGAACGGAAGGTAGGGGGTGACACAGCATCCTAATGAAAATTCTGCCCTTTCCCGAGCGCATTAATGTAGCGGATATGGCCCAAAGGTCAGCTTCTGCTTTTTACCCACTGAGGGTCTGTAGGGCATGAACCAGAACTTCTTGCCCATAGGCACATGGATAAACAGCCCCTCGCTATCTGCCAGCCTGAAGGCCTTATCTTGGGCCTCTGCGGTTTTGATCGCTGTATCTGTCAGCATCATATCTGTTACCCGTCCGCTAAACCTCACGCGTAACCGCCGGTTGCAATACGATCCAGGTAACGTCGGACGGCATCGGCGCGTCCTTCCCGGACGAGTGCCTCGGCAGTCTGATCACCGAAGGAGGGCAGGGGCTGCGACCGGTACCATGCGAAAGCCTGTTGGGCTGAGCCCGCCCATGGCCGGACGCGATTGAGGATCTCGACCATGTCGCGCAGCCTCGCCTGGGTGGCGAGACGGCCGAGCCGGGCGCTTTTGGAGACGGCGTCACGTGACAGGCCCAGCGTGGCGGCCAGTTCACCCCTCGTGATGTGCAGCATATTGCTCAGCCGTTCCGCCGCAATCAGCCCTGATGGATCGAAGGCGTCGGCGAGGAATGTGGTCTCAGACATGATGGAATGCCCCATATATTGTCCGTATTGTGGGATCATATATGACGCGGCCTGGCTGTGGCAAAGATTTCGATTGGATGTCTCGATGCACTTTGGCATTGTCACTTCGTCATGCGGCGAGGCGGGGTATCTCGCGGTCCACCAATCGCAAGTATCGTTGGTTGTCTTCCCCCGCAACCATCTGAACTTGCGATGCCAACGCATCACGAACCCCAGTCCGGAAACGGGCTGGGATTTTCGTTTGTCCGCCCGACGCAACCGTCAGAATGCCGGCCAGGTCGCCCCGGACATCGATCTGGAGGCCCTTGTCGGATGGCGTCAGGATGATGGCCTCGATCAGCGAGCGGATCACCTCGGCTGCCTCCTGGCGCTTCTCGTCCAGCTCGGAAAGCAGCATGTCGTGCAGGCGTGCGAGTTGCCGATGATAGAACTCCGCCATCTGCGGATGAAGCAGGGGCGGGGGCGCCTCGGCGGTCGCAAGGAAGTCCTTGAGTTCCGCCTTGCGGGCCTCGAGCTTTGATCCACGCTCCTTGACCGTCTCGATGGAAATGGCTTCCGAGAGGTAGAGATCCATCAGGCGCTGGATGTCGCGTTCCACCCGCTTCAGTTCTGACTCGCTCGCGCCGATGTCGGCCGATGCCTCCATGCGCAGCCGGTTCATCTCGGTGGTGAAGGCCGTGCAGAATTCGGCGAACAGGTCGGGGTTCATGAGATGGTGGCGCAGGGCGTCGAGGACGCGGCGTTCCAGCTCCTCGCGGCGCATATTGGTCCGGTTGTCGCAGGTGCCCTTGTTGCGCGCTGTCGAGCAGCCGAGCAAGGTGCCGGAGATCATCGAATAGCCGCCACCGCAGCAACCACACTTGCTGAGGCCGGAGAACAGATAGCGGGGACGGCGTTTCTCGCGGAAATGATCGGGCGAGGATGTGTCGCGCGTATCCCGGCTGGCGCTAACGCTGGCCTGGCGCGCCTTGACCGCGTCCCACAGTTCCTGGTCGACGATCCGCAGCTCCGGCACCTCCTGGATCACCCATTCGGAGTCCGGATTGGGACGGGCCTGACGCTTGCCGGTATCGGGATCCTTGATGAAACGCTGGCGGTTCCAGACCAGCTTGCCCACGTACATCTCGTTGTTGAGGATACCGGTGCCGCGTAGCCGGTTGCCGTTGATGGTCGAGAAACCCCAGGCACCGCTACCCGGTGCGGAGATGCCTTCGTCATTGAGACGGAAAGCGATGGCGCGCGGTCCCAGCCCGGCGGCGAAGTCGCGGAAGATGCGACGGACAACGTCGGCTTCCGCTGGATTGATGGTGCGGTCGCCCCGGATCGGCTCCCCATTGGAGTCGAGCCTGCGCACCACGTCATAGCCGTAGGCGTTGCCGCCGCCGGACTTGCCCTGCTCCACCCGGCCGCGCAGGCCCCGATGGGTCTTCTCGGCCAGGTCTTTCAGGAAGAGGGCGTTCATTGTGCCCTTGAGGCCGACATGGAGGTGGGAGACCTCGCCCTCGGAGAGGGTGACGATCCGCACGCCGGCATAGTTCATGCGCTTGAAGACGCCAGCGATGTCCTCCTGGTCGCGGGACAGACGGTCCATCGCCTCGGCCAGCACGATCTGGAACCGTCCGCGCTGCGCATCGGCGATCAGCGCCTGGATGCCGGGCCGCATCAGGGACGCGCCCGAAATGGCGTGGTCGGTATACTCCTCGACGATGCTCCAGCCCTGTTTCTCCGCGTGGGTGCGGCAGACCCGAAGCTGGTCGGCGATCGAGGCGTCGCGCTGGTTGTCGGACGAATAGCGGGCGTAGAGCGCGACCTTCATGACGAGGCATCCCTTACGGTCCGGAGCGGCAGCGCTGCTCCTGTTGCTGCGACCGGAACCAGTCCCGTGCCGCGCGGCGTGCCATCAGGCGGACCAGCGCCACAAGACGCGGGTCGGGGGTATTGGGTCGCAGGATGAGCCGTAACTCGGGCTCGGGCGGCCGATACGCCGGGGCAATGGACTGGCTGGGTCTGTCCGTCATCGTCGCTCTCTTCTGCCCGCATGACAAGGAAAACAGACACACGATCCGGACAGATGACTGTTATTTCAATGGAAATGCGCATTGTGGAACGTCGCGCCTGTGCGTGCTCCAGCGTAAGGAATCGTAGTTATGGGTAGTCCCGGATACAGGCGCGTCGTACAAATACTGGCGTACGACGGCGGCACGGGAGGGGAGGGCGAGTCATGAACGATACGGGAACGCGGTTCTTCCGGCAGGCCGGATGAGCGGACGCGCCACCGACTCTTCGCCCACGGAAGTGCTGGCGGGACTGGTCGAGCGGGTGACGTTCCACAACGCCGAGAACGGCTTCTGCGTTCTGCGGGTGAAGGTGCGGGGGCAGCGCGATCTGGTCACTGTTGTCGGCCATGCCGCCATGATTTCGGCGGGCGAGTTCGTGCAGATGTCGGGACGCTGGTTCAACGACCACACCCACGGCCTTCAGTTCAAGGCCGAGTTTCTCAAGGCCAGCCCGCCGACCACGGTCGAGGGCATCGAGCGTTATCTTGGTTCGGGCATGATCCGGGGCATCGGCCCCGTCTATGCCAAAAAGCTGGTGAAAGCGTTCGGCGAGGCGGTTTTCGACCTGATCGAGCAGGAGCCCGGCAGGCTGCGGGAGGTGACGGGCATCGGTCCCAAGCGCGCCGAACGGATCGTCGCTGGCTGGGCGGATCAGAAGGTGATCCGCGAGATCATGCTGTTCCTGCACAGCAACGGCGTCGGCACCTCGCGGGCAGTCCGGATCTTTAAGACCTACGGGCAGGATGCGGTCCGACTGATCAGCGAGAACCCCTACCGGCTTGCGAAGGACATCCGGGGGATCGGATTCAAGACCGCTGACCAGATTGCCCAGAAGATGGGGATCGCGCCCGACGCCATGATCCGGGTGAGGGCAGGGATCTCCTATGCGCTTGGCGAGGCCATGGACGAAGGGCATTGCGGCCTGCCGGTCGGGGAATTGCTGACCAGCACCGCCGAACTGCTGGAGGTAGCCGCCCCTCTGATCGAGACTGCCCTCGCGCTGGAGCTGGAGGCGGGCGACGTTATTGCCGACAGCGTGGGAGAGACGGGCTGTATCTTCCTTGCTGGTCTCTATCGCGCGGAGCAGAGCATCGCCGAGCGGTTGCGCGCCTGCGCCGTCGGTCGTCCGCCCTGGCCGGACATCGACGCTGAAAAGGCCATGGCCTGGGTGGAAGGCAAGACCGGACTGGCTCTGGCGCCTAGCCAGCAGAAGGCGGTGCGTCTGGCTTTGGGTAGCAAGGTGCTGGTGATTACGGGTGGTCCCGGCGTAGGCAAGACCACGCTGGTCAACGCCATTCTCAAGATCGTGACGGCCAAGGGCGCCGACGTGCAGCTTTGTGCGCCGACGGGTCGCGCAGCGAAGCGCCTGTCGGAAAGCACGGGGCTGGAGGGCAAGACTATCCACCGCCTGCTGGAGACGGATCCGGCGACTGGCAGCTTCAAGCGGGACGATACCAACCCGCTGACCTGCGATCTGCTGGTCGTGGACGAAGCCAGCATGGTGGACGTGCTGCTGATGCGCTCCCTGTTGCGCGCCTTGCCCGACAGCGCAGCCTTGTTGATCGTCGGCGATGTGGACCAGTTGCCGTCGGTCGGGCCGGGGCAAGTGCTGGCCGACATCATCAACTCCGATGCCGTACCTGTGGTGCGGCTGACCGAGGTGTTCCGCCAGGCCGCGCAGAGCCGGATCATCACCAACGCGCACCGGATCAATGAGGGCAGGATGCCCGAACTGAGCGCGGAAGAGGGATCGGATTTCTACTTCGTCGAGGCGGCAGAACCGGAGATCGGGCTACGCAAGCTGCTGGCCGTGGTGAAGGACCGCATCCCGGCGCGGTTCGGGCTGGACCCTGTTCGCGACGTGCAGGTGCTCTGCCCGATGAACCGGGGCGGGCTTGGGGCGCGGTCGCTGAATATCGAATTGCAGCAGGCGCTGAACCCGCCAGGCGACGTGAAGGTCGAGCGGTTCGGCTGGACCTATGGTCCGGGTGACAAGGTGATGCAGATCGCCAACGATTATGACCGGGACGTCTTCAACGGAGATCTTGGCGTCATCGACAGGATCGATATTGAAGAAGGCGAACTGACGGTTTCATTCGATGGACGGGAGGTCGTTTACGGCTTCGGCGAGCTGGATGAACTGGTGCTGGCCTACGCGACGACCATTCACAAGAGCCAGGGGTCGGAATACCCGGGGGTGGTGATCCCATTGGTGACGCAGCATTACGCCATGTTGGAGCGGAACCTGCTCTATACCGGCGTGACACGGGGGCGGAAACTCGTTGTCCTGATCGGGCAGAAGAAGGCGCTGGCCATTGCTGTGCGGAATCAGGGCGGGAGACGGCGGTGGTCGAAGCTCAGGGAATGGTTGGCTGGCGGTGCCACATGAGGCTGTATCTCCGTGTAGGTTGCCCGCTCCCACTCTGATCGTCCCATCGGGATTTGCAGATTCTCGAAAGCGGACCGAGTCCACGACAGATATCGCTTCGTAGTTCGGCTACGCTTTCAATTTTTGTGGTATGTAACTGACCCTGCCCCGAACGTGCCCTCAGTTTTGAGTTAGGGTCTGTGTATTGTTGTATGCCTTGGTGGCGTGTTGAGCGAAAGCCTCTGGCGTCATGCCATTGAGGCTGGTGTGAGGCCTGACGGCGTTGTAGTCGGCCCGCCAGTCCTCGATGACCGTCCGAGCGTGGGCGATGTTACGGAACAGATGCTCATTGAGGCATTCGTCGCGGAACCGGCCGTTGAAGCTCTCGACGAACCCGTTCTGCTGCGGCTTGCCCGGTGCGATATAGTGCCACAGCACCGATCGCTTCTGCTGCCAGGCCAGGATCGCGTTCGATGTCATCTCGGTGCCATTGTCGCTAACGATCATCAGCGGCCAGCCGCGATGCTCGCCGATCCGGTCGAGTTCACGACCGAGGCGTTCGCCTGATAACGAGGTGTCCGCCACCAGCGCCAGACATTCGCGCGTGTAGTCGTCGACCACCGTCAGCACCCGGAAGCGCCGTCCGTTGTTCAATGCATCCGAGACGAAATCCAGGCTCCAGCGCTGGTTCGGCCCGTCGGGCAGCATCATCGGCGAGCGCGTGCCCAGCGCCCGTTTCCGGCCGCCACGCTTGCGGACCGACAGCCCCTCTTCGCGATACAGCCGGAACAGCTTCTTGTGGTTCATCGTCATTCCTTCCCGGCCGAGCAGGATATGCAGTCGCCGGTAGCCAAATCGCCGTCGCTCCCCAGCCAGTTCGCGCAGCCGCCCGCGCGCTGCGGCATCATCCGGGCGGCGTGACGCATAGCGCCAGGTCTTCGGGTCCATGCCGATCAGCCGGCAGGCCCGTCGCTGCGAATACTCTTTCTCCCGGATCGCCCAGGTCACGGCTTCCCGCCGCAAACCGGGCGTCACGAGTTTTTTGCCAGTAGTTCCTTCAGCGTCGAGACGTCCATCACGCTCTCCGCCAGAAGCCGCTTCAGCTTCGCGTTCTCTTCTTCAAGAGCCTTGAGGCGCCGCGCTTCCGACACCTCCATCCCGCCGTATTTCGACCGCCAGGTGTAGAAGGTCGCGTCACTGATCCCGTGCTTGCGGCACAGATCCGCAGCCGTAGCGCCCGCCTGATGCTCTTTCAGGACCCCGATAATCTGGTCCTGCGTAAATCGCGCTTTCTTCATCGTCTGTCTCCAGTGGACAGACCTTACTTCAATGCGAGGGCATTTCAGGGGGCAAGGTCATAACGCTTGTGAAAAATGGCTCAGGAAAGAAACGGATTGCTACGGTTGCGCTCTATTACTTGTAGGAAACTATCCAACACAGAGCCGACGAAGCTCTTCAGATGTACTGCAAGTTCTGGCCACTGCGACGAGGCGATTTCTGTTGCAAAGACTTTCGCGGGTGCGGCCTGCGGTTGTACTATCGCCTTGAAAGATTTCTGGCCGGGCTTTGGTGGGGTTGGCACCGCCTGGAGGTGGCCAGACGTACCGATGAAGAAGATTGGCAACTTTCCTGAGAAGGTTCCCTTCCGGTAGCGCTTGAGGACTCGTGGAATGACAATATGGATGACATCCGTCAAACCACCCAGTCTATCTGCCATATTTCCGATGGGCACGGGACCCCCGGTTCCCCCTGATCGGCAGATTAGGAGTTGAAGAACGAGGGCCGTGCCCTCAGTTTGCACGTTTCCGACAGCTAATTCGGTTCCGGCTACCGCGACGAGTTCGTTGAGTTCGACGTGCCCGAGTTCCTCCTGAGCAACGTTCTGCACGCTTGTTGCCAGCACTGCGCCGGTGCCGAGCGCGGCAGCCGCCTTCTCGAGTTCGGCTGACGTGAAGTCGCGTAATTGCACCAGCATGGCAGCAGCGATCGCCTCCCTGTCCTGCCGGGCAGAATCTCTCTCGGCCTTCTCACGCCGCTCGTCCGCTACAGACCGCTGGAGTGCCTCGAGCCTCTTCAGAGCCGCTTCGCTAAATGGAGAAGCTATCGACATCCTGTCCCATGCTGCGATGCGTTTCAACTCATCTTCAACTTGGGCCATTGTCTGAAGTCTACCAGCGGGTTCGCATACCATCCGGCGGAGAAGTAGGTCGAGAAGATGGAAGCGACCGCCCTTCGATAGAACTGCGGCATAGCGTGGATCGTCGAGGCGCTCTCGGGGCAACACCGTTCCGCCACTGACCATGAAATAGAGAAGTTTACCTAGAGAATAAACATCGGCTGCCGCCGTGACGTTGAGCTGGCCCCCATGCTCGACTTCGGGCGCCATGAACGCCCATGGTCCGGCAACCTCATGCGTCGCTGTGGCACGCTCCGTGTTCCGTATGAGGCAGATGCCAAAGTCGGTAAGCCAGGGGTCGTTGCCCTCGTCTGCGAAAATGACGTTTCCCGGCTTGACATCCCGGTGCACGATGCCCTTCGCGTGGGCTGCAGATAAGGCCGAAGCCAACGGGAGGGCAACGGCTACCGCCCCATCGAGTGAGTCCTTATAGACCTTAACCCGTGAGGCTAAGTCACCCCCTCTGGCCAAGGGCATCACCAAGAATTGCTTGGCGTCATCGCAATCCGTTGTGCCAAGCGCGGAATGATCGATTAGACGAATAATGTTCGGGTGATGCAACTGCTCGATGGCCGCAACCTCTGCTTCAAAGCGCTGCCGCCGCTTAGGATTTCTCACGCGTTTCAGCGCGTAGGGTCCAGCCTCAGGGTGCCGAATGTCTATAACCTTGAATACGTCGCCTTGACCGCCCTGTCCCACGGAGCAGACTAATTTCCAACGTTCTCCATATACTTGGGCCACCATTAGTTCCTTACCTGCTTGCAAGATTATATTTCGCGCCAACAACCGCAGCGATGCCGTATTGTCGCTTGCCTCTATCCGGCTGGCTTTCTCAAAATCCTCGACATCTTTCTCAAATTCCGGTTCGATCAGAACGGGATCTCGTCGTCCAGGTCTGCGTTAGAATAGAAATTGACTGCTGAAGCCACTGTATTGATGTGAGCTTCGGCCGGCTTAGCCGGCGGGACTGCTGCGAGTGGCGCATCAGCGTCAGCCGCCCGGATGCGCCGCGCTTTCCAGAAACTCTGGAACTCGGGCCCCTTAGAATCCGGTGGATACTCGGGCTTATGGATGAATAATGGCACCGGTGCGGGAATGTCAGGACCAATCACAACTGCCTCGCCGGGTGCCAGCATTGGAACGAACTGCGCGGCTCCGCGATCGAGGTCGCCACAGGCGCGCTCTACAGTTTCCCGATCTTGGTCATTAGTCAGGCGGTGAACGAAGAGCGTGCCGAGTTGGCTCATCACATCTTGAGGGATATCGCGCGGCCGCTGTGTAGCAAGAACACAGGTCAGGCCATATTTTCGGCCCTCTTTGGCAATCAGGCCGAATGAATCAAGCTTTACGGAGCCATAGTCGTCGCCGACCGAACGACCAAGAAATTGGTGCGCTTCATCAAGGAAGACGACCAGAGGGGATGTCCGGAAGGCACCACTACGCGCTTCCGCCAAGAGGAACCGACCAATTACATTAAGGAGGATTTCACGCGTATTGTGCTCGAAGCGAACATCCTTGAACGAAATGACAGCAATGTCACGTCGATCGTCGGCGAGGAAAGTGCGAAGCTCGTCAACGAGTGAGGTTCCGCGAGTGCGGAAGATGCACTCCAACTCGCGCGATCCGAGCAACGTGTTGATGCGGGCAATCAGAGACTCGCAATAGCCCAGCGAATTCTGGTCGGTGTTGCCGAAGGCATCAGCATTATTACCCTGCCCACTTCCCCAAACGCATTCATTCTTTACCTGTTCGGCGAGGTTCGCAATATCGAAGTCGCAGGCCGGCGCATGCAGCACTGCAGCATGCGTACGGAGCGCGCTGAAATAGGGCACGCGCTTGCGTCCGGCCTTCTCGATTAGGCCATTATTGACGTAGAGTCCTGTCGGCACGGCACCTGCGACCGCCGCCACAAGCTTCAGGCTCTTGATCGCCTCACGCAGGCGCGGACCTTGGCTTTGACCCGACGGTCGGAACAACGTGAACAGGTCGTCCTCGGTCATTTGGCGATAGGGAAAGTGGACTAACTTGGAGTTCTCGACTGGCGCGTCGAATACGAAGACATCATCAATATTGCCCATATCGGCGAATTCGCCAGTGGGATCGAGCACGATCGCGCGACCTCCGGCTTTTTTGAGCTGTTGGACCAATGTGGCCACCGTCCAGCTCTTGCCGCCACCGGTCGCACCGAACACGCCGCAATGGCGGCCAAAAATCTTCTCGGGCGGCAAGCAGACATCGACGCCATCGGCGGTATTAATCCGTCCGACGCTCAGGGTTAGTTCATCTTGGCCTGCAACCGCGTTGCGGATGAGCGTTGCCAGTTGGTTCGGTTCGGCCAAGTAGACTGCATCGCCAATACGAGGAAAAACGGGAAGTCCGCGCCGCAGTTTATTGGAGCGTTGCTCGACAGCGGCAAGTAACTGAACCCGCCCGATCGGGTTGGTGAGGCCCGTCTTTCCTAGCGACGGTTCCACGGTGAGCCGCTCCGCATCGGGAATCCTCGTTTCGACGATTCGACCGAGGATATTGAACTGCTCGCAATCGATGAAGACGAAATCACCTACTGCCCCGAGTGCTAACCCTCGCTGCTCAGGGACAACTGCGGCATTGGGCAGGTTGACGTGGACATAGGAGGCCGTCGATTGGGTGATCGTGCCAATATAACGATCGGGATTGATCGGGTTGATGCGGGTCACGCCGTGATGTCCATGCTGTCTCTGAGCATGCGGACACGCTGCATGTGACGTTCGCGATCTGTCTCGCCGATAAGATCAGGTAAAGCCGAGACCAAATCCTGGAACCGGCCGTTGATCAGATGAATCCGTGCGTCACCGACCTCGGCCATGCGCTTGAAGGCCGCAAGAAATCTGTTCTGCGGCTCTACGACCGTAGTCATACTTTGGTCGGTAGCGTTTAAGGCTGCTGCTGGAATGAAGGCTGGATCGCAGATAACCAGTCGTAGCGACATGTTCGCCTCGACGGCTGACAGTATAGGTCGACTGATATGGTCGTCGTTGAAGCCAAAGCCCGAGATCAGAACGGCCGTATCAGGTTCGCGTAGTGCCGCCTGGAGTGCGCTGATCATGTCCAGATAGGGAGCATCGAAGCTTTCCTGGTATTTGCTCGAACGCGGATAGATGAGGACCGGGTCACCTTCTGGGCCGCGTGAGCGGTAAATCTCCGCTCCTTTCCGTCGCCAGTCGAGGGAGCCATGCAGTTTATAGAGGTGGAAGACGTTCTCAATATAATCGGGCGCATCGCGCAGGCCGGAGCGACGAACGATGTCAAACTCGAACTGACTGCGATCGTAAATCTGGTCGAGCCCATGCGAGAAGCCGTCGATGATCGTGAAGCGGTGACGCCGTGCTGCCTCCTCAAAGCAGAGATCATAGTTGGTAGTGAATAGCTTGGAACGGGCCTTGCGCACACTACGGCGGCCAATCTTTTGGATCAATCCGGCATGAGCATCGAGATTGGTCGTCCAGTCGACGAAGTCGACACGGGCAAGGATCGCTTTCTCGGCGGTTGCTACAAAATCGCGGATTCTGAGGAAGGTGGCATCCTCGACCGCTGTCTCGTGAAGTTCGAGGTAGAGTTTGCACAGCGTCAGAAGCCGCTCAATATTATCTTCGATCCGCGCGCTCGCAAAACTGTCGCAAACCTCCTTGAAAGTGGCGGGTCCAACTTCGGCCTCAACTGCCTGCCACACGTCCCACATGCCGGCGGGTGTGGGTTTACCCACATCATTGCGTGCGGCAAAGGATGAACCGGTGCCGGTCAGCACAACGACGTTTGTCGCGTTCAGCACATTTAGGAGGCTGCTCTCAATTGTTCTCTGCGTGCCGGGCTCTTCGACCCGATCACCCTCGTCATTCATCTTATCCTTGAAGGCACGCCAGCCGTCCCCAGGCACGAAAAGACGCAAATGGGCAGCGTCCGCCTGCTTGTCGTTCCAAAATGTCATCCGCCCCAAGCCATCCCCGTGATCTCGTTGGAAAAGGATTAGCAGCTTTTTATTGCGACGGCAGCCAGAGAGACGCAGAAGTGCAACAGGGGCATGCGAGTATTAAGCAGAAACGACGGTTAGAGCAGTTGCGTCGCGGGGAACTGCCTGACAGGAAGACTCCCAAGCTCGACTGGGCAAAGTGCTCCGCAAATAAGTAATAGAAATAGATTTGAATTTTTATCGGTTTGTTTTTCAAAATTATATATTATGGATATGTTTCCATAAACTATATATACTATTTATTAATTCTACTGTTTCTTGATCCATTTTTCTAGGGCCTCGACGTGGTCCGTCACCTCCATTCTGCTGGGTCTGATCAATCCGTAACCCGTTCCGTCCGCCTGGAAGCCCACCGGGGCCATCAGCCGTCCGTTCGCGACATCGTCCGCCGCGATGATCCGGGGCGAGAGGGCGACACCCAAGCCGCTGGCGGCAGCCTCTAGCATCAGGAAATGATGGTCGTAGAGACGGATGTCGCGTGGCGCTTGGACGTCGGGCCGTGTGGCCAGCCATTCCGGCCATGCCTCGGGGCGGGTCCGCGAGCCGAGCGCCAGGTAATCTCCGTCCTCGAATCGCCCCGCCATATCAGGTCGCATGACCGGACCGACCGCCTCTGCTGTGAGCGTCGTTATGGTCCAGTCCGGATCCAGCGGGAAGTCGAGCCGTCGGATTGCTAGGGTGATGCGTTCCCGCTCGAAATCCAGCGGACCGCCGCCGGTCGAGAGATGCACGTCGATGGCGGGGTGACGATCCTGAAAATCCGACAGGCGCGGGATCAGCCAGCGCATCGCCAGCGATCGTTCGCAGGACAGCACGATCGGCGGGGAGGTCAGAGGCGACCTGATCTCGGCGAGCGCTGTCGATATTCCCTTCAGTGCATCGCTCGTGGCCAGCGCCAGGCGTTCACCATCCGGGGTCGGCCGTACGCCACGACCGTCGGGTTCCAATAGTTGCAGTTTGAGGTCAGCAGCCAGCTTGGACACCCGGCGGCTGATCGCTCCATGCGTCAGAGCCAGTTCGATGGCAGCCGCTCGCACGGAACCGAGGCGCGTTACCGCTTCGAACGCACGCAGATCGTCCAGAGACGGGATGTCTGATCGCTTCATTGGTCAGTTTTTATCACCAGAAGAGGTCAGTTTATATCGATTTTCTGTGGACCCTGTTCCGTTATTGTCACCATCATGAGCGAAACACCTTCCTTCAGTCTCCAGCCGTTGGCGGTCACGATGGGCGATCCCGCCGGGATCGGACCGGAAATCGTGGCCCGGATGTTTCTACGGCGACCGGCGCAACGGCGCTGGATCGTCGTCGGCGA
This sequence comes from Gluconacetobacter diazotrophicus PA1 5, assembly GCF_000067045.1. Classification (NCBI taxonomy): domain Bacteria; kingdom Pseudomonadati; phylum Pseudomonadota; class Alphaproteobacteria; order Acetobacterales; family Acetobacteraceae; genus Gluconacetobacter; species Gluconacetobacter diazotrophicus. Next base: position 976,032 of record NC_010125.1, on the reverse strand, counting down.
TCCTCTGGTGATGCGTCATGCGCTGGCCGGGCTCGATCCAGCGGCGCACGTGCGCCGGATCACAACATTGGCCGAAGCCCGCTTCGACGACGACGTGCTGCACGTCCTGGCGTCGTCGGAGTGTGCGTCCCTGCCGCCCGTGGGTCAGATCACCGTCGAAAGTGGCCGCGCCGCCTATGCGGCGATCCTTTTCGCGGTCCAATTGGCGAAGAACGGGACAGTAGGCGGCATCGTCACCGCACCGATCCACAAGGAAGCGCTCGCTGCCGCCGGGCTGCACTACCCCGGCCATACGGAAATTCTCGCCGAACAGGCCGACGGTGCGACTGTCGCCATGATGCTGGCGAACGAGGATATCCGCGTCGTGCTGGTGACCATCCATTGTTCGCTGCAAGACGCAATCCAGCGTGCCGATTTTCCCGCGCAGATGGCGGCGATCCGTCTGGCCCACGCTGGCGCGCGGGCTCAGGGCATCGAACAGCCGCGTGTCGCAGTTGCCGGTCTCAATCCCCATGCCGGAGAAGGTGGCCTGTTCGGTCATGAGGAAGCCCGCATCATCGCGCCCGCCATTGCACAAGCTCGGAGCGAGGGCATCGATGCGTCCGGTCCGTGGCCGGGCGACACCGTGTTCATGCAGGCACGCGAAAGTCGCTTCGATGTCGTGGTCGCGCAATATCATGACCAGGGGCTGATCCCGGTGAAATATATGGGTCTGGCACAAGGGGTGAACATCACGCTCGGCCTGCCGTTTGTGCGCACGAGCCCCGACCACGGCACTGCTTTTGACATCGCGGGGCGCGGTATCGCCGATCCCTCCAGTCTGGAGACCGCGTTTGATTACGCTCTTCGCCTTACCGGAGTCACAGTATGACCCGCCCCGATTTCATCTTCATGCTGACTCGTCACGACCGGACGGTGGAGAATGCGGTCGATCTGGTTGAAATCGTCCGTGCTGCCGGTGTCCGTCATATTGGGTTCAAGGATATCGGCCTACCGTTTGCGTCTCTTCAGACCCTGACCCATAAAATCAGGCAGTCGGGAGCAACGACCTATCTGGAAGTCGTCTCCCTCGATCGCGAAAGCGAGCTTCGCTCGGTGCAGGCCGGTATCGCTCTGGGTGTCGATTATCTGCTCGGTGGCACTCATGTCGATGACGCGCTACGACTGCTGAAAGGCACGAAGATCCGCTATTACCCCTTCCCCGGCAGGATCAGCGGGCATCCTAGTCGTCTCGAAGGGACCGAGGGCGAAATCGTACGCAGTGCGGTCGATCTTGCCTCCCGGCCCGGCGTGCATGGACTGGATCTGCTGGCCTATCGGTTCGCGGGAGATGTACCCAGCCTGATGCGGAAGGTCCGCGCCGCAGTGACGGGCAAGCGGGTCATCGTCGCAGGTTCAATCGATCGGCAGGAACGGATCCAGGCTGTGGTGTCGGCGGGCGCCGACGGTTTTACGGTCGGCACGGCGGCATTCGACGGCGTGTTCTCGACATCCGGTGATCTGACGGGGCAGATCGATTACGTCCGGATGATGCTGTCTCGACCCTGACGCAGAGTCGGGTGGGCAGAATGACAGCCTTAAAAGAGAAAAAGCTAATGGCTCCGCCCTCGCGCCGGCAAGGGTTCGCGTCAGCGCGCTGACGCCGCCCGATGGGGTGTCCCCGATCTTCCTGCGCTACGCTCCGTGCAGATCTGGCGATACCCCTCCCCATCGGTCGCCCTTGTCGTTGCTACCCCGCTGCTCGCCGCGAGGCAGAGGAACAGCGGGGGCTGTTCCTCGCGGAACAAAGGGCAGAGACAATGACCGACACCACCACGGTAACCGATTTCCGCAACACCATCCTTAATGGTGACAGCGTGCAGCTTATGCGCGCACTACCCCGCAATGCGGTGGATTTCATCCTGACCGACCCGCCTTACCTGGTGAACTATCAGGGCAGGGACGGGCGGAAGGTCCGCAACGACGACAATGCGCGCTGGCTCCAGCCGGCCTTCAACCAGATGCATCGTGTCTTGAAATGGGGTGGGTTCGCGGTTTCGTTCTATGGATGGAACCGCATTGACCTCTTCGCGGATGCCTGGAAGGCGGCCGGGTTCCGCATGGTCGGGCATATCGTCTTTCGCAAGTCCTATTCATCCTCTTCCCGGTTTCTCCGGTATGAACACGAGAGCGCGTATCTGCTGGCCAAAGGCAACGTGACGCCGCCCGCAAATGTTTGGTCCCGGGATTTGGTGGTGCGGATTATGTATGAACCGTGATGGTTCTTTTTCCCACTGCTGACAAATGAATTCATATGGAGTGAGGCCGCGCAGGGTCTTGAGCCTGCGGGCGAAATTGTAGGCGGTAACGAAGTCGGCGAGGTGTTGACGCAACTGGTCATGTGTTTCGTAGTAGAAGCGCTTGACGGTGGCGTCCTTGATCGTGCGGTTCATCCTCTCGACCTGGCCATTCGTCCAGGGATGTCGCGGCTTTGTCAGTCGATGCTCGATATCGAGATCAGCACAGGCCAGTTCAAAAGAGTGGCACCGGAACAGGACACCATCCGCCCGCATGGCCTTGATGTCTTCGGGTGTCCATCCATTGCCGGCCGGATCGGTAAAATGCGTGCCGTTATCGGTCAGCATGGTATGGATGCGGTTGGGAGCCGTAGGGAAGCCGCAGCGGCCAGAGCACAAAGGAAGTCACCGGCAACGCGACGTGTCGCTTTCTAACGCAATTGGACAAAAGCGAATATCGAGGTCCGGTCGCCCGGGCCCCTCCGCCCCCGCCGCAGCCCTGGTTGAGCTTCAGCAGACACCATCCGTCAGATTTAGTCGAGACTTCTACATGATAGACGCGGGACGGAGATCGTCCCTGCGTCGCAAAGCCAGACTGGCAACTCGCACCGACCTGGTTCATTATTTATACGATGAATCCGTTTCGTTTGCCCGACAACGACCTCCCCCTGTCGCATGCCCTCATCCTGAAGGCCGCGCTGCTGACGATCGGCTATATTGAGGAGAACGCCCCGATCGGCCTTACGCCCAACAAGGCGCTCAAGCGCTATTTTGTCGCGTGGGCCGCCGAGGCATTTGACTGGCCAGCCTATACGGTCGAAGACCTCTACGCCGTCAACAAAGTCCTCAATGAACCCGATTTCCCGCCGCTAGTGATCCTGCATGAGGTTCTGCTCAGCGCGAAGCTCGCACGGCATTTCAAGGGCACCCTGCGGCTGACCGACCTGGCGAGACAACTCAAATCAGAGCCTGCCCGGCTCTGGATGCTGTTGACGACCCACCTCCTCTTTGTCGTTGACCACAGCCCTTACACCCGAAGCGATGAGCCACTGTTCGGCAACTGGGATATTTTTCTTAACGTCATCAATATCGAGGCCCAGGTTGCCGTCACCGAAGAGCGGCTATGTTCGGTTCTCTACGGAGGTGAGGAAGAGGATATCCGTCGCCGGGATTTCAAGCTGACCGCCAGTCTTTACGTCCACGTCCTGCGTCCGCTGTGCTGGGCGGGACTGCTCAACGAGCACCGAACAGGCACCGGCTTCAGCAGACGGGATTTCTATACCAAAACACCCTTATGGCCAGCAGCCCTCAAACTCGAGACGGATCGCCACCTGCTCCCGGTGACCCGTCACTGACTCCAACCGTCCGCTAGCGCGGGTGCGTCCGGAGACAGTCTCGTCCAATACAAAAGGCGGCTCCCGAAGACCGGAAGCCGCCCATGATACTCAACAATAGATCTCACTCGGCGGCGACCGCATCAGGACTGTCGGTCATGCGCGCCGCCCCTTCTTCCCTTTCAGTTCGCTCCGGCGCATGCGCCGTCCGCAGAGCCTCGGGCAGCCAACCGCTGCCCTCAAGCAGCCTTTCGGCCGCCTGTGCCATGTCGGCCTTTTTCAGATGGGCGATGCGGTCGGCGGCCTCGTCGCCCCGCGCCTCACGCACGGCTTCGAGGATACGCGCCTTGGTGACGCGGCCAAGATAGTTCTCCACTGTCGCCTGCCAGCCCGCTTCGGCCAGGTCGAGCGTGAGCGCAGTGGCGAGACGGTCGGCGCGAGCCAGCCGCTCCCTGACGCTGCGTGCCAGAGACGGACCATGGGACGATTCATGCAGCGCGTTGATCCCGAAGGACAGGCAATGCGCCAGCAGAGCCAGGCGACTGGTGTCGTCCATCCGGTCGAGCCACTGCCAGAGTGCATCCTCGTCCTCCGGCAGATCGTGCTTCCAGCCCTCGTTGCGCTGGCGCAGCGCGTGGGCTGGAAGGCTGCCGGGCATGTCGGGGGAATGGACCCGCAGCGGGATTTCCCGGACATAGGCTTCCAGGCAGTCCACGCTCGACACCTGCCAGTACAGGTCGCGCACCAGCGTGTGCAGCAGTTCGGTCAGCGCGATATGCGGATTGGCGGCGAACGCATCCCGCAACGCCAGCGTGCGCCAGGCCGTCAGTTCCGTCAGCAGGCGATCGGACAGCGGCTTCAGTCCGTCTTCCTCCTCGGGCTCGGCGTCCGGACCACTTTCCCGTAGGCCCCCTTCGCCGTCGTCACCCGCGCTGTGACAGACGACCGCGTCGTCATCACCTTCGGATGCATCGTGGCCGTCCTCGGGCTCCGCCGGCACATCTTCCGGCCGGACGAAGCCCCGCTCGACCAGCAACGTGCCGTCGGTATCCAGGCTGACAAAGGCGCCTGCTCGCTCCATGTCTACCGGATCGAAGGATACCGGGCGTTCCTCCAGCGCCTCGATGGCCTGCTCGATTTCACCGAGGCGCGCGTCGATTTCCTCCGGGAACTCATCGGCCTGCGCGTATTCCGCCTCGATGGCCTCCTGCTCGCTATGCAGCGCGATTAGACGGCCGGCTTCTTCCTCCGAAAGCGCAACAGGCGTGCCCTCGATCTCCACGAAGTCCCGCGTGTGCCCCCAGGGGAAAGACAGGGCCGTCTCGACCCATTTCCAGCCTTCGGCACGGATGTCTTCCGCTGCCCCGGTCAGTTTTTCCATCACCAGCCGGTCGAGCAGCGCCGGATCCTGCAGCCAGCCGCCATCGTCAGCCTCGAACAGGTCACGCATGACGTGGCCGCCTGCCGCCAGATAAGCCTCCAGCCCAACGAAACGCACGCGGCGATCCGATGCCCGCACGGTCTTCTCCGTCAGCATGCGGCGGATCAGATAGGGCTCGCGGTTATGGCTCTGGGCAATAATCTCCCAGACCTGTTCCTGACGGGTGTGGTCATCGCTGATCGAAAAGGCCATGAGCTGGTCGAGCTTCATGCCATCCTGCTCATAGATCTCAAGCAGCTTGTCCGAAACGGTCATCAGGCGCAGGCGCTGCTTCACCACGGCCGGCACGACGAAGAACGCGGCAGCGATTTCTTCCTCGGACATGCCCTTCTCCAGCATGTCGCGAAAGGCGCGGAACTGATCCAGCGGATGCAGGGCCACGCGTTGGACGTTCTCGGCCAGGGAATCATCCTCGGCGAGAATGGTCGAGCCGGCCTCGCGCACGACACAGGGCACTGGGGCCGTCTTCACCAATTTCTTCTGCTTCACCAGAAGTTCGAGAGCGCGGAACCGGCGGCCGCCGGCCGGCACTTCATAGGCGCCGGTTTCTGCCCCCTCCCCGTTCAGGACGGGGCGGACGTTGAGGCTCTGGAGCAACCCGCGACGTTCGATGTCCCGGGCCAGTTCCTCGATCGACAGGCCGGCCTTCACACGCCGCACGTTGGACTGCGACAGCACCAGCCTGTTGAAAGGAATATCACGGGACGCATTAAGGGCGATTTTCTGGATGGCGCTCGCCATGGCGGAACACTCCGTGACGGACGGGCGGAAGCCTCTCTCCCACCCCTGAATCCGTCACGAAAACCCCACGTCCCTCTTCCTCTCTTCCGGCCCCACCAGACGCCGGATCGCATCCACGGAACCGCGTAGATGCGGCTTCACGGAATGCAGTTCCGTGCCAACCAACCTGCGAGTCGATGCACACCGCGATACATTGCGACTATTATAGTCGCTTCATCACCAATTTGTGATAGTGCCGACCACGATAGCCGCGCGTATTCGCGACTATCCCGAAGCCCTCTTCCTGCGCTCCATCCCATTGTTTCCGTGTATTTTTCTGTTCGCGCCTATCCCGTCCGACATCCACAGTGCTTTCAGAGCTAACCGATGGTCCATGCAGAAAGGACGGGAAGATGGCACGCCAACGCGATACGATAGCTGGCAAGCTGCGGCTCGTTCTCGACGCCCCGGACGCCTACGTGACCCCATTGCGCAGTGGAGCCGATCCGCGGCTGGTCAGTCTGGTCCGGCTTCTGGCCCGTCAGGCCGCACGGGATTTCGTCAACGCTGAAGTGGAGGCCGCGAAGCGACGCGATCTCCAGGAGTAGGGAGATGGGGATTGTGAAAGTCGCGCTCTACGCCCGCTATTCGTCCGAAAACCAGCGTGACGCCTCGATCGAGGATCAGTTGCGCCTCTGCCGGCTTCACGCGAAAAAGCAGGGCTGGACGATCGTCGACAGCTACACGGACCGGGCGATCTCGGGTGCCTCCCTGCTTCGCCCCGGCATACAGGAACTGATCCAGGACGCCACACGCGGCCGCTTCACGATCGTGCTGGCCGAAGCCATGGACCGGTTGTCGCGCGACCAGGAAGATATCGCCGGCCTGTTCAAGCGGATGACCTTCTCCGGCGTGCGGATCATCACCCTTTCCGAGGGCGATGTCACACACCTGCATATCGGCCTCAAGGGTACGATGAACGCCCTGTTCCTTAAGGATCTCGCCGAGAAGGTGCGCCGTGGTCTGCGCGGACGCGTCGAGGACGGCAAGTCCGGCGGTGGCAATTCCTATGGCTATGACGTTGTGCGCCAGTTTGACGCGAAGGGTGAGCGCATTCGCGGCGACCGGACCATCAACGAGGAAGAAGCCCGCACGATCAGACGGATCTTCACCGATTACACGCGCGGCAAGTCCTCACGCACGATCGCGATGGAACTGAACCGGGACGGCGTTCCGGGTCCGCAGGGACGTGAATGGGGACCATCCACCATTCACGGCAATCGGGAACGCGGCACCGGCGTCCTCAACAACGAGATGTATGTGGGCAAGCTGGTGTGGAACCGGCTGCGCTATCTGAAAGACCCCGATACCGGCAAGCGCGTCTCACGCCTCAATCCTGAATCCGAATGGGTGATCCAGGAGGTGCCCGAGTTGCGGATCGTCGAGCAGGATCTGTGGGATGCCGTGAAGGCGCGCCAAGCTGAGACAACCTTCAGCCAGCCGGAACGGGGAAATGAGGCCCTCAGTGAGCGGCGGCGTCCCCGCCACCTCTTTGCCGGGCTCATCCGCTGCGGCTGCTGTGGCGGTGGCTACAGCATGATCTCGAAAGATCTTCTCGGCTGCTCGACAGCACGCAACAAGGGCACATGCGATAACCGGCTCAACATCCGTCGCGACGCGCTGGAAGCATCAGTCCTGAGCGGATTACGCACGCACCTGATGGAACCTGATCTGTTCAAGGAATTCTGCAACGAGTTCACCCGCGAGGTGAACAGGCTTCGGATGGAACACGGTGCCGATCTTGTCGCCATGCGGGCAGAACTGCCCCGCATCGATCGGGAGCTGGCAAAACTTCTAACCGCGCTCAAGGCTGGTGGACCAATCCAGGCAATCGTCGACGACATGAAGCGGTTGGAAGCACGCAAGGCCGAAGTGACAGAGCGTCTTGCTAATACTGAGGAGCCGCCTCCCCTTCTCCATCCGAACATGGCGGAGATCTACCAGCAGCGGATCGCGTCTCTCTATGAGAGTCTTCAGGCCGAAGACACGAAGACCGAGGCGGCCGAGCGCCTGCGCACGCTCGTCTCGCAGATCACGCTCCAACCGGCCGACGGCGAACTGGCGATCGTCCTGCGCGGCGACCTGGCTGCGATCCTGCAGTTCGCGGCGCACAAGAAAAACGCCACGGCCCATCCGGACAGTGGCGTTCTCGATGCGTTCGTATCGCAAGTATCGTTGGTTGCGGGGACAGGATTTGAACCTGTGACCTTCAGGTTATGAGCCTGACGAGCTACCGGGCTGCTCCACCCCGCGCTGGTGTGGTGTGTGTGTTGTGAGGGGTGGACTGGAAGACCTGGCGGCGACCGACTTTCCCGCGTCTTGAGACGCAGTATCATAGGCGCTGGGGCATTTCACGGCCGAGTTCGGGATGGGATCGGGTGGGTCTATCCCCGCCATGGCCACCAGGTCGTCCAGTCCACCCTGTGGGGTGTTATTGGGCGTGTGAGGTTGGTGCGGTGAGAGGTGAGTGTGTTGTGTGGATGATTGCTGTGCATGTGTGTTGCCTGCTGGGCAGGCGGTGTGAGTGAGCCTGTTGGGCGATTAGGACCAGTTAGCTGCACGCATTGCTGCGCTTTCACATCTGGCCTATCGACGTGATGGTCTATCACGGCCCTCGGGGAGACCTGGTTTTGAGGTGGGTTTCTCGCTTAGATGCTTTCAGCGATTATCCCGTCCAGACTTAGCTACCCGGCTGTGCCGCTGGCGCGACAACCGGTGCACCAGAGGTCTGTTCATCCCGGTCCTCTCGTACTAGGGACAAATCCTCTCAAGTCTCCAACACCCACGGCAGATAGGGACCGAACTGTCTCACGACGTTCTAAACCCAGCTCACGTACCACTTTAATCGGCGAACAGCCGAACCCTTGGGACCTGCTCCAGCCCCAGGATGTGATGAGCCGACATCGAGGTGCCAAACCTCCCCGTCGATGTGGACTCTTGGGGGAGATCAGCCTGTTATCCCTAGAGTACCTTTTATCCGTTGAGCGATGGCCCTTCCACGCGGGACCACCGGATCACTATGGCCGACTTTCGTCTCTGATCGAGCTGTCACTCTCACAGTCAGGCGGGCTTATGCCATTGCACTCAACAGTCGATGTCCGACCGACCTGAGCCCACCATCGCGCGCCTCCGTTACACTTTGGGAGGCGACCGCCCCAGTCAAACTGCCCACCATGCAGGGTCCCGGACCAGGCTTACTGGTCTCGGTTAGACATCAGAAACAGTCAGGGTGGTATTTCAAGGATGGCTCCACCGGAACTGGCGCCCCGGGTTCAAAGCCTCCCACCTATCCTACACAGAATGTCTCTGATGCCACTGCAAAGCTGCAGTAAAGGTTCATAGGGTCTTTCCGTCTGACCGCGGGTACCCCGCATCTTCACGGGGAATTCAATTTCGCTGAGCCGATGCTGGAGACAGCGGGGAAGTCGTTACGCCATTCGTGCAGGTCGGAACTTACCCGACAAGGAATTTCGCTACCTTAGGACCGTTATAGTTACGGCCGCCGTTTACCGGGGCTTCAATTCAGTGCTTGCACACCTCCTCTTAACCTTCCGGCACCGGGCAGGCGTCAGGCCGTATACGTCGTCTCTCGACTTCGCACAGCCCTGTGTTTTTACTAAACAGTCGCTACCCCCTGGTCTGTGCCACCCACCGATGGTTGCCCAACGATGGGTCTCGCTTATCCCGAAGTTACGCGAGTAATTTGCCTAGTTCCTTCAGCATCGTTCTCTCAAGCGCCTTGGTATGCTCTACCAGTCCACCTGTGTCGGTTTCGGGTACGGTCTATATGCCAGAGCTATTTCCTGGAATGCGCCAAAAGCCGGATCAATCCGTTAAGACCCGACAACATATTGCATTCGTCACTTCTGGCAGGCCCGGGAATATTCACCCGGTTTCCATCGACTACGGCTTTCGCCCTCGCCTTAGGGGCCGGCTCACCCTGCGCGGATTAACCTTGCGCAGGAACCCTTGGACTTTCGGCGACAGTGTTTCTCGCACTGTTTGTCGCTACTCATGTCAGCATTCGCACTTCCGATATCTCCAGAGAGGGTCACCCCGTCTCCTTCACAGACCTACGGAACGCTCCGCTACCGCGCATACAAAGTATGCACCCACAGCTTCGGCACGTGGCTTGAGCCCCGTTACATTTTCGGCGCAGGGTTTCTATTAGACCAGTGAGCTATTACGCTTTCTTTAAAGGATGGCTGCTTCTAAGCCAACCTCCTGGTTGTTTTGGAATCCCCACATCCTTTCCCACTTAGCCACGATTTAGGGGCCTTAGCTGGTGGTCTGGGCTGTTTCCCTCTCGACGATGGACCTTAGCACCCACCGTCTGTCTGCCAAGCTAAACTTCCGGGTATTCGGAGTTTGGTTAGGTTTGGTAAGGCTTTGGGCCCCCCTAGCCCATCCAGTGCTCTACCCCCCGGGGTCAACACCTGACGATCTACCTCAATAGATTTCGCGGAGAACCAGCTATCTCCGAGTTTGATTGGCCTTTCACCCCTAGCCACAGCTCATCCCCGACTTTTTCAACAGGCGTGGGTTCGGCCCTCCAGTGCGTGTTACCGCACCTTCAGCCTGGCCATGGCTAGATCACTCGGTTTCGGGTCTTCTGCCAGCAACTCGTCGCCCTATTCAGACTCGCTTTCGCTGCGCCTACACCTACCGGCTTAAGCTCGCTGCAAACAGAAACTCGCTGACCCATTATACAAAAGGTACGCCGTCACCCCATAAGAGGCTCCGACTGCTTGTAGGCATCCGGTTTCAGGTCTCTTTCACTCCCCTCGTCGGGGTGCTTTTCACCTTTCCCTCACGGTACTTGTTCACTATCGGTCACCAGGGAGTATTTAGGCTTGGAGGGTGGTCCCCCCATGTTCAGACAGGATTTCACGTGTCCCGCCCTACTCAAGGATCATTCTCGACATTACGCATACGGGGCTATCACCCACTATGGCCGGACTTTCCATTCCGCTCTGCTTGTCCGAAAATAACCACTGGCCTGTTCCGCGTTCGCTCGCCACTACTAGCAGAATCTCAATTGATGTCTTTTCCTCCAGGTACTGAGATGTTTCAGTTCCCCGGGTTCGCCTCGTGACCCTATGTATTCAGATCACGATACCCATCGCTGGGTGGGTTGCCCCATTCAGATATCCACGGATCAAAGCCTGCTCGCGGCTCCCCATGGCTTTTCGCAGCGTGCC